>CAJUQD010000004.1 GCA_910588105.1 uncultured Oscillospiraceae bacterium
CGGGGGCGGACGACTACATTGTCAAGCCCTTTGACCTGGACGAGCTGGGGGCCCGGGTGGCGGCCCAACTGCGCCGGGAGCAGCGGCGGCAGGGCGGGGGCGCGGTGCGCTTTTTCGGAGAGCTGGCGGTGGACTATGCGGCCAGGACGGTCACGGCTGGCGGTCAGCCTGTCGTTTTGGCCCGGAAGGAATTTGACATTCTGGAGCTGCTGTCCCTCAATCCGGGCCAGGTTTTTGACCGGGAGCGTATCTATGAGACGGTTTGGGGACTCGACGGGGAAGGCAGCAGCGATACCGTGATGGAGCATATCCGGAAAATCCGGGCCAAGCTGGCGGCTCATACGCTCCGCAGCTATATCGAGACTGTCTGGGGGTGCGGCTATAAGTGGAACGGCTGAAGCATATGGGCCTGAAACGCTCCTTTGTCCTGCTGGCCGTGCTGTGTCTGCTGGCGGCGCTGCTGCTGACGGCTGGCGTTTATGCGGTATGCAATTTTATCGCCGGCGGCTATCCCCGGGGTGGTATTTCAATCGCGCCGGACGGGACAATTACAGCACTGGAGCAGCCCTCAGCGGAGCAGGAACGTATCCTGCATTTGCTCGGTGGAATTCAAATAGCATCCATAGCGGTCCTGCCCGTGGCAGGGCTGGGCTTGGCTGGGTCTTGTTTTACCAGCTGAAGCTGAAAGGCCCCATTTCCGTACTCCAGATGGGAACGGAGCGCATCCGGGCTCACGACCTGGATTTTACCATCCCGGAGGTATCCAAGGACGAGCTGGGGCAGGTCTGCGCCGCCTTTGAAACCATGCGGGCAGAGCTACTGCGGAGCAATCAGGAGCTGTGGCGGCAGGCGGAGGAGCGAAAGCGGCTCAACGCTGCCTTTGCCCACGACCTGCGCAATCCAATCACTGTACTCAAGGGGACGGTGAAGCTGCTGCGGCGGGGCGCTGAGGATGAACAGGCATTGGAGCGGCTGGAGGTCTATACCCGGCGCATTGAGCAATATGTGGAGGCCATGAGCGGGGTCCGGCGTCTGGAGCAGCTGTCGGTGGAGCCCAGGCCGGTTTCTCTGTCCCAGCTGGGAAACGAGCTGGAGGAGACTGCCGGACTGCTGGCGCCCGCCGTGAGCCTGTCCTGTAGGTTTCCAAAGGAGGGGTGGGTAAACCTTGACCACGGCTTGTTCCTGACCGTGGCGGAAAATCTGATTGCCAACACTGTGCGTTTTTCCCGCTCCAAGCTGGAGCTCACACTGGAGACAGACAGCGGCTTTTTAACACTTACCGCCGCAGACGACGGCCCGGGTTTCCCCCAGGAACTGATCCAGAACGGCCCGAAACCCTTCGGAAAGCGGGATGGGGATGCCGCCCATTTTGGTATGGGGCTGTATACCTGCAAGCTGCTGTGCCAGAAGCACGGCGGGGACCTCCGGCTTCAAAACGGCCCAGGGGCGGTTGTTTTGGCTTCCTTCAAATTCCAGGGGCAGACTTGAGGATTTCTTGAGATTTATCCTTTACACTCTCCTTATCCCAAACATAAGGAGAGTGTTTTTATGCTCATACAGGCAAAAGGCTTATCAAAAATTTATGGCAGCGGCGAAAATCAGGTGGTCGCCCTGGACAAGGCCAACCTGACGATTGCCCCCGGGGATTTCATCTCCATAATTGGCCCATCCGGCAGCGGCAAGAGTACCCTGCTCCATCTGCTGTCCGGGCTGGACCACCCAACCTCGGGGAGCCTGACCTATGACGGCCAGGAAATCTATACGCTTTCGGACAAAGAATTGTCCGCCTTCCGACGCCGGCAGATGGGCTTTATTTTCCAGCAATTCAACCTTCTGCCGGTTCTGACGGCCCGGGAAAACATCCTGATGCCGCTGCTTCTGGACAAAAAACAGCCGGACGAAGGGTATCTGGATCAGCTGGCGGAGCTGCTGGGCCTCCGGGAGCGGCTGGACCACCTGCCTCACGAGCTGTCCGGCGGCCAGCAGCAGCGGGTGGCCATCGCCCGTGCCCTGATCGCTCAGCCTGAGGTCATTTTTGCCGACGAGCCCACCGGAAACTTGGACTCCAAGAGCGGCGGCGAGGTGATGGAGCTGCTGAAGGGCATCCGTGAGCGGATGGGCAAGACGCTGGTGATCATCACCCACGACAACCGAATCGCCGCCGCGGCGGACCGGCAGCTGACCATTATGGATGGGGTCCTGTCGGAGGTGGAGGCGGGATGAAACGCTATCATACCTTGGCGCTGCGAGAGCTCTTTGCCCAGAAAATGACCTCTTTTCTGATCCTCACCGCCATTGTCCTGTCCACCATGATGACCGCTGCCGTGGGGCAGTCCGCCGGCGTGTTGGCCGCCATGCGGGAGCAGCAGGCCATCTCCATCGGCGGCGATCGATATGCTACCTTCGTGCAGCTCACCGAGGAGCAGGCCCAGGTTTTGGAGCAGGATCCCCGGCTGTCTTACGCGGGGCGGTTTGTTCCCCTGGGCGATATGGAACTGAACGATCAACTCTCTCTGGATCTGGCAGAGTATTGGGGAGATGGGCTGAAAACCCGGCCGACCTACACCCGTCTTGTGGAGGGCCGTCTACCGGAGGCGCCCATGGAGCTGGCCTTGCCGGAGGACGCGCTGCAATTTCTTGGATTTTTCGGAGAAATCGGTGATACGATCCGTCTCTCCTGTTCCAAGGCTCTGCGCCACGGAATTGTGCTGAACGCCTATGACTATACCGCGGAATTTACCCTGGTGGGGGTAACGGAGAGCAATTTCCTGGGCTATACCGGCGGTCATATTTTGGGCCTGGCCGGAGAAGGGACGGCGGCGGAGCTTCTGCCGGATGACTACCTCTATTACAGCGTGGACATCCGCACAGCGGAAAAGAAAGGCTTTCAGGAAGTAGTGGATGATTTGTGCGCCCAACTGGGCATTCATGAGCTGGATACCCTCTATAATATCCCGCTTTTGAACGCGCTGGGTATCCGATATGCTACAGAAGCCGCCGATTCGGAGCTGGCAATGATGGATGACATCGGGTTCTCCTGGCTGCTGGCAGTCGGTATACTGGTAGTAGCCCTGATCCTGCTGGCGGCGGGGCTGGTGATCTACAACATTCTGAAGATCGCTGTTTCCCAGCGGGTCCGGCAATACGGCGCATTGAGAGCCATCGGCGCGGAGAAGGGGCAGCTTTACACGGTAGTCTCCGTGGAGATCCTGCTGCTGTGTGTGGTTGGCATTCCGCTGGGATTGCTGCTGGGCTGGCTGTCCGCCAAGGGTATTCTGAGCGCCGCGCTGAGCCAGCTGTCGCCGGAGATGTTTCTGGCGCAGGATACCGAGCAGCTGCAGGGTCTGATTGCCGCAAACAGTGAAGGGCAGTGGGCCTATCTGCTGCTCAGCGCCGCGGTTACGCTGGCATTCGCCTTTTTAGCTGCGGCCCCTGCGGCCCGATTTGCGGCGAAAGTCTCTCCGGTTGCGGCTATGTCCGGAACAAACGTCAAGGTGAAGCGGAGCCGGGGCAGGACGAGAAAGATCCGCAGCTTTGAGCGGTATTATGCCTGGCTGAACCTGCGCCGCAGCCGGGGCCGCACAGTCATCACCATCCTGTCCCTGGTCATAAGCATCACCGTTTTTATTGCTCTGCAGGGGTTCCTGTCCCTGCTCAGCGTTGCGGGGTCCGTATCGGAACACCTGGGAGACTACTCCATTGTCAACCAGGTGACTGGGATATCCCCGGAGGAGCTGGCCGCGATGGAAGCGGAAGAAGGTGTAGCGTTTGTGGCGGCGCAGCAGTTCTCCCTCTATCAGCTGGACGGTCAAAACCGTCCAGTGGGAATCGAGACAGACGTTGCGCTTGGTCCCGGCGAGACATTTCAGATGTTCGGACTGAATGACCGGTGGGTGGAGCACGAATTTGCCGGACAGCTTACCGCCGAACAGCTGGCGGCGCTGAAGGCCGGAGAGGCCTGCGTGGTCCGAAACCCGCTTCCGATCACAGTTGAGGGGGCAACCTATGGTACGACCCATGTGGAGGAGGGCAGCGTTATCACGGTCGCGGGCAAGGAACTGCCTGTGCTGCTTTCCCTGAGCGGCTATGACGGCTATTTCAGTGTGGGGAACAGCGGCTTTGTCAACGGCGTCCAGGTATTGACCAGCGACCGGCTCTATCCGCAGCTGACCGGCACGGATGCCTATGCGGAGCTGCGGCCGAAGCTGGATGCAGACGCGGACCGGGAGGACTTTGACGCGGCGCTGGAGCAATTCTGCCAGCGGGTGCCTGGCACCTCGACGGTTTCCTATGAGCAGACAGACCGGCAGATGGCGGAGAGCGCGGCCCAAATCAATATGCTGGCCTGGGGGCTGATCCTGTTTATTGGCCTGATTGGGGTTTTGAACATCATCAACACGGTCTATACCAATATCCATACCCGTATTGCGGAGATCGGCACCCAGCGGGCCGTGGGCATGAGCGCCCGGAGCCTGTATCGGACCTTTTTGTGGGAAGGCGCTTATTATGGCATGATCGCGGCCGTGATTGGCTGCATTGCGGGCTATGGATGTGCCATACTGGTGGAAGCTGCGGCGACGGATGAACTGCGGCTTGTTTTCCCGCCGCTGATTCCTATGGCGGAGGCGGCTGTGTTGTCCCTTGCGGCCTGCCTGCTGGCCACGGCTGTCCCCCTTCGGAAGATTGCGAAGCTGAGTATTGTAGACTCCATCGAGGCAGTAGAGTAGAAGCGGATTGCATGATAAAAGCCCCGGCGTTCCATTCAGTGAACGCCGGGGCTTGCTTTTACAGCGCCTGGAGCATGACCGGGCCGCGCTTGGAGAGGACAGCGGCACACACCGCCGTCAGCAGGGCGAACAGCAGGAGCGGGAGGGCCAACGCGGCCCAGCCCGCCGTCTGACTGCCCAGCCAGTACAGCCCGCCCGCCGCGGCCAGCGCCGCCATAGGGACGAACATGGCCAGGGTGGCAGCCAGGGACTGCTTGATGACCACGGTTTCATTGACCGCGTCCAGCTTGGGGAAGGTCAGCCCCATCAGCATCCCAAACATGGCGTGGCCCACCGCAAAGAGCAGCGTGGCAATCAGAAGCACGGCGCCCTGCCACAGCTGGAACCCCAGCGCAATGGAGATGCACGCCCCGGCAATTACGGTACAGGGGAGGGTGAGCAGCAGCTGGAACCCTACCTTGACCCACAGCAGCGTACTGCCCGGCATGGGAGCCTCCCGCAGAATCCAGAGGTACTTCCCCTCCAGGCTGACGGAAGGGGCAGCGATAGGACAGGTACACAGGCAGAAGCAGATCACAGCCGCCGCCATGGGCAGCAGGGGGAAATCTTCCATACCAACAAAGGCAAGCAGCTTCTCCCGCATCACCAGGGATGCCGCTCCAGCGGCCAGCAGCATAATCAGGCCGAGGCCGGCATTCCAGAAGTACATGGGCGTGCCAAAGAACCGCTGGGCCTCCTTCCGCAAAAGGGCCTTCTTTTGACTGGAGGCGGATTGGGCGGAGAGCTTATAGTTGCTCTGGGCAGATCGGGCGGCGAAGGCTGTGACTGCCTGCCGGTAGACCCGGCCCAGGCCGAACACCACAAGGGCAAAGGGGAGAATGCAGCACACGGCGAAGGCCAGCAGCAGGCCCCAGTCCCCCATGATGCCCTCGCCCATCCACAGCAGGGGCGCGGCCCAGTTAAGGAAGTCCTTTATACCAGCGGCATTGACGGCAAGGCCGCTAATCATTCTGTTAAGGTTAAGGGAAAAATAGAACACCACAACCAGAAACAAGCCCGTTACGATGTTCTGTCCCAGCGCTCCCTTGGATACCCTGGCGGACAGAAAGGCCACCAGCGCCCCCAGCAGGACCGACAGCGCTGTATCCAGCAGAGGGAGGGTCAGGGCCGCGATGACAAGCCGCACCCAAAAGAGAAGGCTGTGCCCCACGCCGTTCTGGGTCAGCATCGTGCAGACTACCCCGGCGGGGAGCATCACAAAGGCAGAGAACAGCAGGTTTTCCAGGTAGATGGCCGTCACCCGGCTGGCCATCAGCAGGGTGGAGGACACCGGCATACTCAGCAGCAGGTCGTTGTCCTTCCCGCCAAACACCACGCCCTTGACGGCGAAGGTGGTGAACAGCAGCCCGCCCACCAGGGCGGCCATGCCCATAAAGATGAACACCAATATCTCCATATGCGAGGGGGCCAGCGCCTGCATCAGCATGTAGCTGTAAAAACCGGAGAGGTAGAGGCCCAGGCCGGCAATGACAACGACAGCGCCCAGGCCGGTGGCCGCCTTTTTCCGGCTGCGGCCCCGGGAATTGGTGGAGGAGAGCAGCATAGACTGGATGCTCACCTTCAGCAGGGTGAAAAACTTCTTCATTTCTCTCCCTCCAGCTCCAGGAACACGTCCTCCAGGGAGGAATCGCCCACCAGCTCCGCCGTAGGACCGGATTTTACCAGCCGCCCGTGTTTGATGATGGCGATTTTGTGGCACAGCTTCTCCGCCACCTCCAACACATGGGTGGAGAAAAACACCGCCGAGCCTCCCTGGCACAGCTCCGCCAGATAGCCTTTCATCAGATGGGCGGCGGCGGGGTCCAGGCCCACAAAGGGCTCGTCCAAAATCAGCAGCCTGGGACGGCGGATGAAGGCTGAGATGAGGGCCAGCTTCTGCCGCATTCCGTGGGAGTAGCTGCCGATGGGAGAGCCTAAATTCCCTGTCAGCTCAAAGGCATCAGCGTACTTGCCGATGTCGGCGGTTCGCTGACCTGCTGGGATGTCGTACAGGTCGGCGATGAAGTTGAGGTAGTCAATGCCCTTCATAAACTCGTAAAGGTCCGGGTTATCCGGCAAAAAGGCGGTGACCTGCTTGGCCGCCACCGATTCCCGCTTGATATCGTGGCCGTCGATGGTAATGATCCCTTCGGTGAAGTCCATCACCCCCGCCACCGCCCGCAGGGTAGTGGTCTTGCCAGCTCCGTTGTGGCCAATGAAGCCGTAGATCTCACCGGGCCGGACATGGAGGGTCAGGTCATCTACGGCTCTCTTGCCGCCGGGGTAAGTTTTGGAATAGTGGTCAATGCGAAGCATGGATAGTCTCCTTTCAACTAGTTAAGTAGGATGATAGGGAATTTGCGGAAAAGCGCATATGAGGTAGTCTATATGCCAGAGATATGAACCACATCAAAATAAGATATAAATTTGTCTTTTTCACGCCGTGCGAAATCAGGTGCAATCCATCTATTGTGCAGGGCCGATGATTTTTACGCTCAGAGATTGAAAGCAAAGGTGACGGCCAAAATAACAACGGCTAAGGCAAGGATGATAAAGCCCCGCGGCCTTCTTTCCTCCCTCTCACTGGAGGCATATGCAGCGCCTATCATACCGGCGGCCATGGGAATGAGCAGCCCAAGGACTTTGGGCATAGATTTGCTTGACTGTCCGCTCATACCGACCTGCATGACCAGCGTATCTGGAAGCAGGAACCAGCCTGCGATGACAGCGATGGCCAAGGGAATGAGAAGAAGGAAAGGCCAAAAGCGTTTCTTATTCATAATAGGTTACCTCCATATGTGAATCGTACACCTTTCGGTTTGTGGAAGGTCAAGAGTTTTTTGATTTTATCCTTGAAAATTGTCTTTCAGTTTCTCCATTGCCGCGCATAACCTTGGATCGCTGAGGTGTTCGTTGTTCTGACGCGCTTGTTGGATTGCCAGATAAATAATTTGACGCAGCTGCTTATTGGTTTCCTGATGCGCAGTTTGTGCGGATGTTGATGGAAATAGTATCTCGTTGGGCGGCGGTGAAGGCTCGTTGAGTCCATCCAGATAGTCGCAGAGACTTTCGATCATCTGCCGTGTCTGTCCATAACGGCGGAATAATTCAACCTGCATGATGCCGCTCAGTTGGGTACGGTGAAAGAACAGGGACTCAAACTGCCAGATCACCCTGTTGATCTCCATGGATGTCTCAAGCGGGAACCCCAGTTTCTCGTCCAAGAGGCAGACCATGCAGGTCTGCATTTGCTGGGTTAGATGCAGCAGCCGCTTTTGGAGCGTTGCGACCGCCTGATCCCGCTCACCGCGGCGCAGGTGTAATTCCATCCAGATGATTGTTGGATCACCTGACAGCCTGGGCAGCTCCAACAGGAGCTTTTCAGCCTTGTCCAAATCGTCCTCCGTAAGCGCCATGACAGCCAAAGCTATCGCGGCAGACTGCCAAAATTCCGTGGAACCGCTGGCATGGACAGCTTGGAGCAATTCTTTCCGCCGCTGATTCCAGGCGTCCCGTTCCTCCATACTGGCGTCAGGGCAGACAGCCTGAAAGGCAGCATAAACTCCAGCGCCATGGTATTTTAACGGAATACTGGTAGGGTACTGATGCAGCAGGTTTTGCAGTATGGACTCTGCTGTTTGCCAGTCCTTAGTGCGGGCAAGCGTTAGGATATCGTTGATCTTCTGCTCCGCCTCACTGTCTGACAGTGTTTTCTCATAGTTCAGCAACATATCCACGTTGGTATCCAGCGCCCGCGCCAAAGGGCAGAGCAGCGTGATGTCAGGGTAAGAAGCGTTTGTCTCCCACTTGCTGACCGCCGGCGGCGAGATGCCGAGAACTGCTGCAAGCTGTTCCTGGGTCATGCCTTTTGCTTTCCGAAGCGCCGCGATATTGGCGCCGAGTTTTAATTCCATGACAGTCCCCTCCCTGTGGATTGTTTTACGTTTCCTGAGTTTAGTATAAGCGAGTGACCCGTAACGTGCAATGGAGATGTGTTCAGATGCGTTTCAGCTTTTCTTAACCGTTGGTTAAGTTTGCGATATGGTCTTGCGATAGTGCTGGGGTAGGTATTATACTGACAGTGTTTCGGACTGCGGCAGGCTATATGTGGAGGAACAGCAGATGCACCAGGATACAAAGGAGGAGACGGCAATGCCAGAAATCATAAAAGTACGCGGGGCGCGGGTCCACAACCTGAAAAATATCGACGTGGATGTTCCCCTCAATCAGATCGTCGCCATCGCCGGGGTATCCGGTTCCGGGAAGTCCTCCCTGGCGCTGGGTGTTCTGTACGCCGAGGGGTCCCGGCGCTATCTGGAGGCCCTGTCCACCTACACGAGAAGGCGGATGACCCAGGCCGCCAAGGCCCAGGTAGACGAGGTGCTCTATGTCCCCGCCGCCCTGGCCCTCCACCAGCGGCCCGGCGTCCCCGGAATCCGTTCCACTTTTGGCACGGGAACGGAGCTTTTGAACAGCCTGCGGCTGATGTTCTCCCGGCTGGCCAGCCACCGCTGCCCCAACGGGCACTACGTTCCACCCACCCTGGCTGTGGCGGCGGAACAGCCGCTTTTCTGCCCAGAGTGCGGTGGATCGGTCCGGGCCCCGGGGGCGGAGGAGCTGGCTTTCAACAGCCAGGGGGCCTGCCCCACCTGCGGCGGCACCGGAATCGTGCGTACCGTGGACGAATCCACTTTAGTGCCCGACGAGTCCCTGTCCATCGACCAGGGAGCGGTGGCCCCATGGCAGACCCTGATGTGGTCGCTGATGAAGGACATCGCCCGGGAGATGGGGGTGCGGACTGACGTGCCCTTCCGGGAGCTGACGGCGGAGGAGCGGGAGATCGTCTTCCACGGTCCCGCCGTCAAGAAGAACATCATCTATCAGAACAAGACCAGCGGCGCGGCGGGGGATATGGATTTCACCTACTTCAATGCCACCTACACGGTGGAAAACGCCCTGTCCAAGGTGAAGGACGAGAAGGGTATGAAGCGGGTGGAGAAGTTTTTGAAGCAGGGCGTCTGCTCCGACTGCGGCGGCACCCGGCTGTCGGCGGCCGCGAGGGCGCCGAGGCTCCGGGGCATCTCCCTGGACCAGGCCTGTCAGATGCCCCTCTCCATGCTGATGGAGTGGGTGGCCGGGGTGCCCGCCTCCCTACCAGAGGAGATGCGTCCCATGGCGGAGAGCATCTGCCAATCCTTCCAGACTGTGGCCAAACGGCTGATGGACCTGGGACTGGGCTATCTGTCTTTGGACCGCGCCGCCTCCACCCTCTCCACCGGGGAGCGGCAGCGGATGCAGCTGGCCCGGGCGGTGCGCAACCGCACCACCGGAGTGCTCTATGTGCTGGACGAGCCTTCCATCGGCCTGCATCCCTCCAACATCGTGGGACTGACCGGCGTGATGCGCGATCTGGTGGCAGATGGGAACTCGGTGATCCTGGTGGACCACGACACTCAGATCTTATCCCAGGCGGATTGGCTGATCGAGATGGGCCCCCAGGCGGGGGCCAACGGCGGGCAGGTGGTGGCCCAGGGGGCTATCCCGGAAATTGCCCAAAACAGGTCGTCCCAGATCGGCCCGTTCCTGGCCGGGACGGCGGATATCCATGTCAGGGACCGAGTCAGCGCCGGGGAGCTGTTCGCACTGGGCAGGATACACCTCGCCACTGCTGCCATCCACACGGTGAAGCCCTTGAAGGTGGATATTCCCAAGGGACGGCTGACAGTGGTGACAGGCGTGTCCGGCTCCGGCAAGACCACGCTGATTCTGGAGAGTTTGGTTCCCGGACTGGCAGCGTTATCCGATGGGACCACGCTGCCGGAGCACGTCCTGAAGCTGGAGGCGGAGGGTATCCGTCAGGTAAAGCTTATTGACGCCACCCCCATCGGCGTCAATGTCCGCTCCACAGTGGCCACTTATGCCAATGTCCATGACGAGCTGCGGAAAATTTTCGCCAGGACCCCGGACGCAAAGGAGCTGGGGTTCAAGGCCGGGGATTTCTCCTATAATACCGGAAAGCTGCGCTGTCCGATGTGCGATGGCACGGGGACGATTGACCTGGATGTGCAGTTTTTGCCTGATGTGACCATCCCCTGCCCGGATTGCCGCGGTTCCCGGTATGGACGGGAGGCATATCAGGTGAAGCGTGGAGACTGCTCTCTGCCGGAGCTGATGGCGATGAACGTCAACGCGGCCCTGGAGACCTGCAAAGATTTGAAATTAGTTTGCCAACGGCTGGAGGTGCTGAAGGACTTGGGCCTGGGGTATCTGACGCTGGGGGAGGAAACGCCAAGCCTGTCCGGCGGCGAGGCCCAGCGCCTGAAGCTGGCCAGCGAGATGGGGAAAAGCCAGTCAGATTCCGTCTTTGTCTTTGACGAGCCTACGATTGGACTGCACCCCCTGGATGTGCGGATCCTGTTGGGAGTGTTCCAGACCCTGGTGGAGCATGGGGCCACGGTGGTGGTGATCGAGCATGACCTGGACGTGATCCGCAACGCCGATTACATCATCGACATGGGTCCCGGCGGCGGTGAGGCGGGCGGATGTGTGGTTGCGGCCGGGACACTGGAGGAGATTGCCGGCAGCCCCAACAGCGTGACCGGGCAATACCTGATATAAGCTGAAGTCCAGCCGGCACAAGTGGGGTGAGCGGTTTTCCTCTGTATTTTCCAAAATTATATAATATCCGTACCCTGTTTTGATTTGGTCCATATATCTGACCGATAGACTGTTTTGTGGCAGTTTATCCCTAAATTCTCAGCAATTCAAACGGATGGGAGGTTCAAATGTATGGGACAAATAACAGGTACAAGCGAACAAAGTATTGTGCGGCCTCTATTCTGGTAGCGGAATAGAGGCTGCGCTTATTTTCGACATTGTTCGTATTTTTTTGCGCGTTCAAAATACCAACTGAATTATTTGAAAAAATTTATTGATCAGAGCAGTTGTATCTGATTTCAAAAGTACCTGAATCCTTGTGGCTTGAAACTTGCAAAAGGGAATCTGATGTGGTAAAATAAAATGCTATATCAGATTTCTTTTCTTTTCCAGAAAAGGAGTCACTATGTCAGAAAAACGCAGAGACAGTAAAGGTAGAGTTCTACGGAATGGGGAAAGCCAGCGTTCAGACGGGAAGTATATGTTCCGTTACACTGACGGCACAGGTGAACGGCATACCGTGTATAGCTGGAAGCTGGTAAGTACCGATAAGCTAAAGGAGGGGCAGCGTGACTCGCAGGCATTGCGGGATATGGAAAAACGTATATTGAAGGACCTTGATGACAGTATTAAGACCAGGGACGCTGAGCATACAACAGTGGATGATCTCTTTGATCAATTAATTTATGGATAGTCGCAAGGATTTGAGGGAGAGTTCCCGCTGCTACAATGATATATACAGGAAGCATATTAAGCCTGTAATTGGACATCGCCCAATCGGCAGGGTAAAGCCCACAGAAATCCAAAACAACGGACAAGTCTACACACAATCCTTTATTTATGACACGATCCAGGGCATCACAACCTCCTACAACAAGGAAGAGTATGCAAAAGCGCTGGAAGAGAAACGTGAGCCGTGCTACCTTCCAAAGATTAGTGCTCATATCCTGCGGCATACGTTCTGTACACGCATGTACGAACAGAATATCAATATTAAGGTTTTACAAGATGTTATGGGACATCGGAATATACGCACTATAATGGAGACTTACGCAAAGGCGTTCCGAGATAAAAAGGTTGAAGCAGTGATAGCGCTCAATGGGGCTTTTAAGATCTCGTAATGCTTAAGCCGCATATCAGAGAGCAGCATTACATGGCACAAGTTCTCATAAAGAGTGCCCGCCGCACTGCTTGAAACCTTGTGTCCTTACTGCCCCAACGGTTTCCTGGTTTTTGTGGTGCAAAATGAAAGGGCAATCGGTTTTACACCACTTGTATGAAAAATACGAAAACCGCGAAACCGTTGCGCTGCAACGCTTTGAGAAGATTTGAAAAGAAAGGGGTGGTTCTGTGTACCTAAAAGCATTGGAAATTCAAGGCTTCAAGTCCTTCCCGGACAAGACCGTGCTGGAGTTCGGCTCGGACATCACGGCGGTGGTGGGCCCCAACGGCTCGGGCAAGTCCAACATCTCCGACGCCATCCGCTGGGTGATGGGGGAGCAGTCCACCCGCACACTCCGGGGCAGCAAGATGGAGGACGTGATCTTCAACGGCACGGAAAAGCGCAAGGGGCTGGGTTTTGCCGAGGTCACCCTGGTGCTGGACAACACCGAGCGGATCTTCCAGATGGAGGAGACGGAGGTGGCGGTGACCCGCCGGTACTATCGGTCTGGGGAGAGCGAATACTATATCAACCGACGGGCCTGCCGGCTGAAGGACATCAACGAGATGTTCATGGACACTGGCCTGGGGCGGGAGGGCTACTCCATCATCGGCCAGGGGCGCATCGACGAGATCCTGTCCGTCAAGAGCGCTGACCGCCGGGAGGTCTTTGAGGAGGCGGCGGGCATCTCCCGCTTCCGCCACCGTAAGGAGGAGGCGGAGCGCAAGCTGGAGCGCACCGAGGAAAACCTGGTGCGCATCAACGACAAGATCGGCGAGCTGGAGCTCCAAGTGGAGCCGCTGCGGGCCCAGGCGGAAAAGACAAAGAAATACAATGTCCTCCGGGACGAGCTGAAGGGCCTGGAAATCTCCGTGTGGCTGGACCAGCTGGAGCGGCTGCGGGCCGCCGGGGTGAAACTGAAGGCGGATCTGGAGGGGGCCGTCCGCCAGCGGGACGAGGCCCGGGAGGCGGTGGAGCGGCTGTACGCCGAGAGCGGGGCGCTGGCCGAGCAGATGCGGGACAAGGATATCGAGGCCGAGGAGCTGCGGGGAAGGCAGTCCGGCCTGGACGAGCAGGTTCACTCCTGCGAGAACAGCATCGCCCTGCTGAAGAACGACGTGAAAAACAACAGCGAAAACGCCCAGCGCATCCGCCAGGAGCTGGAGCAGCAGGAGGGGCGGGCGGGCTCCATCGCCGCCCAGATCGAGGAGCGCCGGGGCCGCCTGGAGCAGATCGGGCGGGACATGGCCGCCTGCCAGGAGCGCATCGACGCCCTGGCGGACAGCGTGCGGGAGGTGCTGGGCTCGGCGGGCACGCTGAATGAGGAGTTGGAGCGCCTCCAGGAGCGGGAGCGGCTGGAGACCGCCTCCGCCGGGGAGGCCAAGGAGCTGCTGTCCGCCCTGGCCGCCGCCGCCCAGGAGCTGTATGACCGGGAGGAGAAGCTGGGCCAGGAGCTCCAGGAGCAGGAGGACAGGGCCGCCCAGGCGCGGGAGGCGCTGGCCTCCACCCAAAAGGAACTGGACAAGGTAACTGAGGACAGGGACGCGGCCAAAAACGTCATCAGCGGCTACCAGATGCGCCTCCAGGCCCGCCAGCGCAGGCTGGACCAGGCCCAGGAGCGGCACCGCCGCCTGCAAATGGACGAGAACAATTTAAACTCCCGCATCAAAATGCTCGCCGAGATGGAAAAGCTGTACGAGGGCTATTCCAAGGCCGTCAAGCTGGTGATGGGGGAGGCCGAGCGGGGGGGGCTGCGGGGAGTCCGGGGCCCGGTGGCGGGGCTGCTCCACGTCCCCGACCAATACGCCGTGGCCATTGAGATCGCCCTGGGCGGCGCCATGCAGAACCTGGTGACAGAGCGGGACGAGGACGGCAAAAACGCCATCGGCTACCTCAAGCGGAGGGACGGGGGCCGGTGTACCTTCCTGCCTATGAACACCATCCGGCCCGCCGACTTCCGGGACAGGGCGGTGGAAAGCGAGGACGGCTTTGTGGGCATGGGGGACGATCTGATCTCCTTCGCCCCGGAGTACGCCAATATTTTTTCCAACCTGCTGGGCCGGGTGGTGATCGCCCAAAACCTGGACAAGGCCATGGCCATGGCACGGAAGTTCGGCCACCGCTTCCGCATCGTCACCCTGGACGGGCAGGTGCTCAACGCCGGCGGCTCCATGACCGGCGGCTCGGTGTCCCGCTCGGCGGGCATTTTGAGCCGGGCCAACGAGCTGGAGCGGCTCAACCAGCAGAGGGACGGCCTGGCGGCGGATTTGAACGCCGCCGCCGGCGAGCTGGCAAAGGCCCAGCGGGAGCTGACCGCCGCCCAGTACGAGCTGGACGCCGCCGCCGGGCAGCTTCGGGAGGCGGAGGACGCGGTGCTGAAATACTCCGAGCGGGCGGACAGCGCCCAGGCTCAGCTGGCCGATATGGAGCTGCGCCGCCAGGCCCTGGCCGGGGAGCGGGCCCAGGTCCGCCGCCGTATGGAGGAGAATACGGACAATACCGCCCAGGCCAAGGCCCGCATCGGGGCGCTGGAGGGCTCCGCCGCCGCCCTCCGGGCGGAGGGGGAGGCCAAGGCCCAGGGCCGCACCGCCCTCCAGGACAGGGTGGCAAAGCTCAACGGGGAATCCGCCCAGCACAGCGCGCGGCTGGCCGGGCTGGAAGGAGAGCAGTCTGCCCTGGGGGAGAGCATCCGGGAGCTGGAGCGGCTGCGGGACGACCTGTCCGGCGACACTGCCAGCCGCGCCGCCATGATCGGCCAGTTTGAGCAGCAGAACGACTACCTGGCCCGGCGCATCCGGGAGGAGGAGGAGCGCCTCCAGGGGCTGCGCGCCGCCAGCCTGGAGGGTACGGCGGCCATTCGGAGGCTGAACGACGAGAAGCTGGCCCTGGAGGGAAAGCGCAACCAGGCGGACCGGGAGGCCCGGGATAAGAACAACGAGCTGAACACCATGGAGCGTGAGGTGGCCTTCCTGGAGCAGAAGTCCGCCGCCTCCGCCATGGAGGAGAGCCAGATTCTGGACAAGCTGTGGGAGGGCTACCAGCTTTCCCACGAGGCGGCCCGCGCCCAGCGGGTGGAGCTGGAGTCGGTGCCGAAGGCCCAGCGGCGCATCGGGGAGCTGAAAAAGGCCATCTCCGCCCTGGGTAGCATCAACCCGGACGCGGTGGAGGAATTTATCCGGGTCAACGAGCGCTACACCTACTTCACCGGCCAGAGGGACGACGTGGCCAAGGCGAAAAAGGAGCTGGAGGACATCATCGCCCAGATCACCGGGGAGATGACGGAGATATTCAAGGAGCAGTTTGCCCTCATCGACCAGGAGTTCCGCCAGGCCTTCGCGGAGCTGTTCGGCGGTGGCAAGGCGGAACTGATCCTGGACGACCCGGAGGACGTGCTGGGCTGCGGCATTGAGATCAAGGCCCAGCCGCCGGGCAAGACCATCCAGCACATGAGTTCCCTGTCCGGCGGGGAGCGGGCGCTCATTGCCATCGCCTTGTATTTCGCTATTTTAAAGGTTCGGCCCACCCCCTTCTGCGTCATGGACGAGATTGAGGCGGCGCTGGACGAGTCCAACGTGGTGCGCTACGCCCGGTATATGCGCCGGATGAGCGGCAAGACCCAGTTCATCGTCATCACCCACCGTCGGGGCACCATGGAGGAGGCGGACGTGCTCTACGGCGTCACCATGCAGGAGAAGGGGGTCAGCCGCATGCTGACCATTAACTTAAATGATGTAGAAAAAGAGCTAAATATCAAATAGGATCCCCGGCAAAACGCCTTTTGTTTCGTTAGGGAGAGGAGGAGCAGCGAAATGAGCGAGCTTTGGCGCTTGCGCCGGGGCGGGGGATATGAAGCCTGCCCCGGCGAGGAAAAGGAGCTGAACATCAAGTGAGCGTGGATTTGGAAAAGCGCTGCCCCAACTGTGGGGGCGGGATGAAGTTCGTCCGGCGGGAGGATGTTCAGCTGGGCAGGGCCGGGATCCTGAGCGGCGTGTGGCCCAATATCTGGGCAGGGGCGCTGGACGTGGAGCTGTGGGGCTGCCCCAGCTGCCGCAAGCTGGACTTTTACTGGAGCGGGGAGGATGGGGGGGACATAGCGGACTGGGACGGCGGGAACCGAATGGCCCAGGCGGCCTGCCCCGCCTGCGGCCTTATCCACGACCTGGACGACCCCAGGTGCCCTCGCTGCGGGGCGAAAAATCCAAAGATTTAACAAAATAAAGGGAGATTTCCAATGGGCTTTTTTGATAAGATCAAAAAGATTGGCATATTCAACGGCTTTTCCGAGCTGACCGAGGACTTTTACGAGGAGCTGGAGGAATCCCTGGTGATGGCCGACCTGGGGGCGGAGACCACCATGGAGGCGGTGGACGAGTTGAGGGAGCGCTGCAAGGCCCGGGGCATCAAGGACACCGAGGGCGCCCGGCAATGTATGCGGGAGATCCTGGCGGAATATCTGGATCTGGGGGGCGCCTACGTGGACATGAGCGGCAAGCCGGCGGTGATTTTGTTCATCGGTGTCAACGGGGTGGGCAAGACCACCTCGATCGGCAAGCTGGCCGCCCACTGGAAGGGGGTGGGCCGGCGCGTGGTGCTGTGCGCGGGGGACACTTTCCGCGCCGCCGCCGCCGAGCAGCTCACCATCTGGGCGGACCGGGCGGGGGTGGATATCGTCAAGCAGCACGAGGGGGCCGACCCCGCCGCCGTGGTGTACGACGCGCTGTCCGCCGCCAAGGCCAGGAAGGCGGACGTGGTGCTGGTGGACACCGCCGGGCGGCTGCAAAACAAGGCAAACCTCATGAACGAGCTGAATAAAATCTCCCGGGTAATCGACCGGGAGTGCCCCGACTCCAGCCGGGAGACCCTGCTGGTGCTGGACGCCACCACCGGCCAGAACGGCCTGATCCAGGCCAAGGAGTTTTCCAAGACGGCGGGTGTCACCGGCATTGTGCTCACCAAGCTGGACGGCACCGCCAAGGGCGGCATCGTCATTGCCATCGCCAAGGAATTGGGGGTGCCCGTGAAGTTCGCCGGGGTGGGGGAGGGCGTGGACGACCTCCAGCCCTTCGATGCGGAGGAGTTCACCCGGGCGCTGCTTTGACCGGCAGGAGACCCGGCACGGCGAGGAAAAAGCGTGTAAGAAAAAGAAAATTTTGGGTAAAAAGGGCCCGTGGGAGCTGTGAAATGATGAAACTGGTATTGGCGAGCAGGAATCAGAAAAAAATGAAGGAAATGAACGACATCCTGTCCGGCATGGGGGTGGAGGTTTGCCTCCAGGCCGACGTGGGCATTGATATTGACGTGGAGGAGACGGGGACCACTTTCGAGGAGAACTCCCGGCTCAAGGCCCAGACGGTGATGGAGGCGTCCGGCCTGCCCGCCATCGCCGACGACTCCGGGCTGTGCGTGGACGCGCTCAACGGCGCGCCGGGGGTGTACTCCGCCCGGTACGGCGGCGAGGGGCTGGACGATGCGGGACGCTACCGTATGCTGTTGGCCAATATGCCCAAGGGCCAGCCCCGAACGGCGAAATTTGTGTCCGTCATCACCTGCTGCTTCCCCAACGGCAACGTGCTCACCGCCCGGGGCGAGTGCCCCGGAACGATTGCTTTCGCCCCCATGGGGGAGGGCGGCTTCGGCTATGACCCGGTGTTTTTCCTGCCCAAGCTGAAAAAGACCTTCGCCCAGCTCACGGCGGAGGAGAAAAACGCCATCTCCCACCGGGGGCGGGCGCTGGAGGCGTTTCAGGCCAAGCTGGAGGAATACTTGAAGTGAAGAATACCAAAACCTGTCCCAAGTGCGGAAGCAGGGATATAGTCGAGGTTCCAGGCGGTGCGTTCAGCCCTTTGGGCCAAGGCGGATTCATGGAAACCGGCGGTTTCGGAACGGCCAGAATAGACCGCTGGGTCTGCTGTACCTGCGGGTACTCGGAAGCATGGGTCGAACCGAAAAAATTGCAAAGAATACGAAAAATGCAAAAAAATAGGCGGTAAGCCGTTAAAGGAGCTATTCATGGATTTGACAAGCAAACAGCGGGCGCAATTGCGGAGCATGGCCAACGACTTGGACACCATCGTCCACATCGGCAAGGACGGCATTGGCCCCAACCTGACCCGTCAGGCGGAGGACGCCCTGGAGGCCCGGGAGCTCATCAAGGGCAGGGTGCTGGAGAACAGCCCCCTGTCCCCCCGGGAGGGAGCGGAGGAGCTGGCAAGGGCCACCCGGAGCCAGGTGGTCCAAGTCATTGGGACAAAATTCGTGCTCTACCGGGAGACCCACAGCAGGCCAAAAGACAAACGAATCAAGCTGGTAAAATAAAGATTTTTCCGCATCCGCCTCCCGCAAGGGGCGGATACGGAAAAACCAAGAGGGCAAAGTCAAGCTGGTAAAATAGGCATCCCCTGAATTTATGAGAGAGGGTGGTCCCATTGAGAATCGGCATCTACGGCGGCAGCTTCAACCCCCCCCACCTGGGGCATCTGGCGGCGGCCAGGGCGGCCATGGCCGCCCTGGGGCTGGACAGGCTGGTATTCGTCCCGGCGGGGGTCCCCCCCCATAAAGAGCTGGCCCCGGGCAGTCCGGGCCTGGAGCAGCGGCTGGAGATGACGGGGATCGCCGCCGACCAGCTGCTTATGCCCGGCGCCGTCGAGGTGTGGGACACCGAGCTGCACCGGGAGGGCAAGAGCTACACCGCCGATACCCTGGAGGAGGCCGCGGCGCGCTGGCCGGGGGATGAGCTGTGGCTGCTGATGGGGACGGACATGTTCCTCACCCTCCACCAATGGCGGGAGCCGGGACGCATCCTGGAACTGGCGGGCGTGTGCGCCTTTGGACGCACCGAAGCGGACGGCGAGGCGGTTTTCGCCCCCCAGCGGGAGTTTTTGCGCAAGACCTACCAAGGGGCCAGAATCGCCACCATCACCGTCCCCGGCCTGGTGGATGTCTCGTCAACCCGCCTGCGGGAGCTGCTGGCCCGGGGGGAGGGCCGGGATTTTTTGCCCGAAGCGGTGTACGGCTACATTTTGCGGGAAAAACTATATGGAACCCACGCCGACCTGAAGCGCCTGGGCCTGGACGAACTGCGGTGCGTGTCCTATTCCATGGTGTACGCCAAGCGGCTGGCCCATATCCGGGGCTGCGAGGAGGAGGCGGCAAGGCTGGCAAGGCGCTGGGGCGCGGACGAGGGGAGGATGCGCCGGGCGGCCATCCTCCACGACTGCACCAAGTACCTCACCGTCCGGGAACATCTGGACATCTGCGAAAAATACGGCGTGGAGCTGTGCCCCCTGGAGCGCTCTACCGACAAGCTGCTCCATGCTAAGAGCGGCGCGGCGCTGGCCAAATATGTCTTTGGCTTTGGCGACATCTACGACGCCATCCTCTACCACACCACCGCCCGGGCGGGGATGAGCCTGGAGGAAAAAATCCTGTACATCGCCGACTACATGGAGCCAAACCGGGCGTTCCCCGAGGTGGGGGAGCTGCGCCGGCTGGCCTACACCGACCTGGATGCAGCGGTGGGTATGGGGACGTCCCTGTCCGTCCAGGAGATGGTGCAGCGGGATAAGGAGCTCCACCACGACACCAGGGACGCGTTTGAATACTATGGGAAGGGAACCTGAGCATGAGCGACCAGTCCAGAAATAGAAATGAAGAGAAGCACGGCCAGGGGGGTGCGGGGAAGCGGTTGGAGAAGAAGGCCAGCCAGTCCCTGAGCCCCCAGGAGGCCAGGAAGCAGAAAGAGCGGCTGATTATGATCGCCATGCTGGTGCTGGCGGCGGTGATGTCGGTGGCTGCGGCGGTGGTGGTGCTGTACAGCCGCTGGGTGAAAAAGCCGGTGCTGCCCCCCCCCGGGCCCGGGCCCTCGGCGCCGGTGGAGTCCGGCGGGCCGCTGGATCCCAGCGCCGAGCCCACCCTGGGCTTTGACGCGGTGGAGCCCAAGGTGGGCGGGGAGCGCAAGAGCGAGGACATCTTTACCATCCTGATTTTCGGCTCGGACGTGGCCTCCGGCCTCACCGACACCATGATGGTGGCCACCTACGACGTGACCAACCAGAAGGCCACCGTCATGTCCCTGCCCCGGGACACCCTCATCAACTCCAGCGCCCGGCCCAATATCAACGCCAAGAAGCTTAACGCCGTTTACAATGTCTACGGCCAGGGGGAGGATGGCATCCAGGCGCTGAAAACGGAGGTGTCGGAGTTGGTGGGCTTTGCGCCGGATTTCTATGTGCGCATCGACTGGGAGCTGGTGGGCGAGATGGTGGACGCCATCGGCGGGGTGTGGTTTGACAACCCATACCACATGGAATACTACGATCCCTCCCAGAATCTAAACATCTACCAGCCCAAGGGCTACCGGCAGATATTCGGCGATGATGCCATGCAGATTGTCCGCTGGCGGAAAAACAACCCCGGCGTGTCCGGCGGGGGCGGAGGCAGCGACATTGATCGGCTGAAGGTGCAGCACCTGTTCCTGAAAGCGGTGCTGGAACAGACCCTCCAGATCCAGAACCTGTTCCGCATAGGCCAGCTCATCGACCTGTTTAACAGCCGGGTGGAGAGCGATTTGGACGTGGAGGGGATGCTGTGGTTCGCCCAGTCGGCGGTGTTCGGCGGGCTCAAGGTGGACGACGTGGAATTCTGCACCATGCCCCACGGCTACAGCAGCTATTACCAATTCGGGCGGGACTGGGATTTTGTCTACCCGGCCCAGGGTGAGCTGCTCACTGTCATCAACGAGAAGCTCAATCCCTTTGTGGAGCAGGTGACCATCCGCCAGCTGGATCTAATGAGCCCCGTGGGGGACGGTTCCCTGCGCTCGTCCACCGGGCGGTTGGCGGACCCCGGCTTGGGCGAGGTGCCGGTGCGGGAGACCCCGGAGCCGGAGGAGAGCGAGGCGCTGGAGAGTGATCCCCTTGAGAGCGGCGAGCCCGCCGAGAGCGATCCCCTTGAGAGCGGGGATCCGATGCAGAGCGGCCCTGTTGAGAGCGGCCAGCCCGTGGAAAGCGATGCTGTCCCAAAGGAATCAGATCAGACCGGCCAGGCCCAGGACAGCCAGCCCCCGGAGGGAGGCCCGGACGCCGGGGACGGCGCTGCGGACGGGGCTTGAACGAAAAAAGGAGAAAATGATATGCTGAGTGAAAAGGAAATGACCGCCATCGCCGTCAAGGCGCTGGACGATAAAAAGGGCAAAGACATCAAGGTGCTGCGCACCGCAGGCCAGACCACCCTGGCGGACTACTTCATCATTTGCAGCGGCGCTTCTAACACCCAGGTGCGGGCGCTGGCCGATGCGGTGGAGGAGGCGCTGTCCAAGGCGGGAGAAGAGCCCCACCACATCGAGGGCCACCGGGGCGGCCAGTGGACGCTGATGGACTACTCCAGCGTAGTGGTGCACATCTTCACCGAGGAGGGCCGGGAGTTCTACGGCCTGGAACGGCTGTGGTCGGATGCCCAGGCGGTGGACGTGTCCCAATATCTGACGGCCCAGGCCGAGTGAGGACGTAAGACAATGGAAAACGAGACGAAAAAGGTGATGATCTCCGGCATCCAGCCCAGCGGGGAGCTCCATCTGGGCAACTACCTGGGCCCCCTGCGCCACTGGCCGGAGATGATCGACGAGTTCGACTGCTATTTCTTCCTGGCGGATCTGCACACCATCACCGTCCGCCAGGACCCCGCCGAACTGAGAAAGCGCACCCTGACCCTCATCGCCCAGTACATCGCCTGCGGGCTGGACCCGGAAAAGTGCGTGCTGTTCATCCAGTCCCACGTCCCCGCCCACAGCCAGCTGGGCTGGGTGCTTAACTGCTACACCATGTTCGGCGAGCTGTCCCGAATGACCCAGTTCAAGGACAAGTCCGCCCGGAACGCCGACAACATCAACGCGGGGCTGTTCACCTACCCGGTGCTGATGGCGGCGGACATCCTGCTCTACCAGCCCGACTTCGTCCCCGTGGGGGAGGACCAGAAGCAGCACGTGGAGATCTGCCGGGACATCGCGGGCCGCTTCAACGGCATATACGGCGATGTGCTCAAGGCGCCCCAGCCCTACATCGCCAAGGTGGGGGCCAGGATCATGAGCCTGTCCACTCCGAACAGCAAGATGTCCAAATCCCAGCCCGAGGGCTGCGTGTTCCTCATGGAGAAGCCGGAAGACATCGCCCGGAAGTTCAAGCGGGCGGTCACCGACAGCGACACCGAGCGCTGCGTGCGCTGGGATCTGGAGCACAAGCCTGGCGTGTCCAACCTGATGCAGATCTACGCCTCCGCCACCGGCAAGAGTTACGAGGAGATCGAGCGGGAGTTCGACGGCAAGGGCTACGGCGCGTTTAAGCCCGCTGTGGGCGAGGCCGTGGTGGAGGTGCTGCGCCCCATCCGGGAGGAGACCGGGCGGCTGCTGGCCGACAAGGCGTATCTGGAGGGGGTTTACCGGGCCGGGGCGGAAAAGGCGGAGTATATCGCCAACAAGACCCTGCGCAAGGTGTACAAGAAGGTGGGCTTCCTCCCCCCGGCGAAATAGAACGGACGTTTCGCGAGAAACGGCCCGGGCGAGCCAGACAGAGAGAGAGGTGGCGGGCTGGGCCGCGCCGCCCCCAAAAGGAGCGAAATTCTGTTGAACTATCTGAGTAAAATCATGACAGAGCAGGACGTATGGACCGTGCTGCTGGCGCTGGCGCTGGCGGCTGCGGTGTCCTTTGCCTCCACGCCGCTGGTGAAGGCGCTGTCGGTGAAGGTGGGGGCGGTGGATGTGCCCAAGGACGGGCGCCGGATGCACGACCATCCCATTCCCCGGATGGGGGGGCTGGCCATCTTCTTCGGATTTGTGGCGGCCATGCTGCTGATGGTACCGCTGGATACGGAGAGGAAGGGGATGCTGTTGGGCGCGGTGATTATCGTCGTGCTGGGCATCTTCGATGACATCTACGCCCTGCCCGCCAAGCCGAAATTCCTGGTGCAGATCGCCGCCGCCCTCATTGCTGTGCTGGCGGGCAACCGCATCGAGGTGCTGTCCAATCCCAACATATTCAGCCCCAACCCCTATTGGGAGCTGGGGGTGCTGTCCATCCCGGTCACGGTGATCTGGATTGTGGCCATCACCAACGCCGTCAACCTTATCGACGGGCTGGACGGGCTGGCCTGCGGCGTGTCCACCATCAGCGCGGCCACCATGCTGGTCATCGCCCTGCTGGTGAGCGAGCGGGATGTGGCGGTGATGATGGCGGCGCTGGCAGGGGCGTGCATGGGCTTTCTGCCCTATAACTTCAATCCGGCCAAAATCTTCATGGGGGATACTGGGGCCACCTTTCTGGGCTTCATTATGGCCACCATGTCGGTGGAGGGGATGTTCAAGCAATACACCATCATCTCCTTCGTGGTCCCCTTCCTGATGCTGGGGCTGCCCATTTTCGACGTGTGCTTTGCCGTGGTGCGCCGGGTGTCCCACGGGCAGAGCCCCATGAAGCCGGACCGGGGACATGTCCACCACCGGCTCATCGACATGGGCTTTTCCCAGAAGCAGGCGGTGGGGGTGCTGTACGTCATCTCCGCCATCCTGGGGCTGTCCGCAGTGGTGCTCACCGCCGGGGGCGCGGAAAAGGCCATGATCTTCCTGCTGGCCATGGCCGCGGCGGCGGTGATTGCTTGGAAGGTGTTCCTGACGGGGCCCGGCCACGACAGGCCAGCGGAACCGGAGCCGCCGGCCCAGACAGAAGAGAAAGGGGAGGACGAGGATGGATAAGCTGAAGGTGATGACCATTTTCGGCACCAGGCCGGAGGCCATCAAAATGGCCCCCCTGGTGAAGGAACTGGAGCGCCGGGAGGAGATTGAGAGCCTTTGCTGCGTCACCGCCCAGCACCGGCAGATGCTGGACTCGGTGCTGGACATATTCGGCATCGTTCCCCAGTTCGACCTGGACATTATGGAGCCTAGCCAGACCCTGTCCACCATCACCACCAAGTGCCTGCTGGGGCTGGAAAAGGTGTTCCAGGAGGTGCGGCCCGACCTGGTGCTGGTCCATGGGGACACCTCCACCACCTTCGCCGGGGCGCTGGCGGCGTATTATCAGAAAATCGCGGTGGGCCACGTAGAGGCGGGGCTGCGCACCTGGGATCGCTATTCACCCTTCCCGGAGGAGATGAACCGCTCCATGGTGGGGCGGCTGGCCCAGCTCCACTTCTGCCCCACGGCGGCCAACCGCCGCAATTTGGAGGCGGAGGGGGTCAGGGATGGGCTGTTTGTCACCGGCAATACGGTGATCGACGCCCTCCAGACCACGGTGCTGAAGGAGTTCCGCTTCGCCGAGGATGTGCTGAACCGCCTGGATTACGGGGGCAAAAAGGTGATTCTGGTCACCTGCCACCGCCGGGAGAACTATGGGAAGCCCATGGAGGACATCATGGCCGCCCTGGCCCATATCGCCCAGACCCACCCCGAGGCTGAGCTGGTCTACCCGGTTCATCTGAGCCCGGCGGTACAGGAGTGTGCCCACCGCTATCTGGACGGCATCGAGAATGTACACCTCATCGTGCCGCTGGACGTGGAGGAGATGCACAACCTGATGGCCCGCAGCTATCTGGTGATGACCGACTCCGGCGGCCTACAGGAGGAGGCCCCCGCCCTGGGCAAGCCGGTGCTTGTCCTCAGAAAAGAGACCGAACGCCCCGAGGCTGTCCAGGCCGGGACGGTGAAGCTGGCGGGGGTAGATTACGACGCCATCGTGTCCATGGCGGACGAGCTGCTGGACGACTCCGCCGCCTACGCCAAAATGGCCCATGCCGTCAATCCCTATGGGGACGGCAGGGCCTGCCGGCGGATCGTGGACGCGGTTTTGTACCAGTTCGGCCGGACGGACCGGCCGCCGGAGACATTTCAGGGCTAGGGATTGTTTGAAACTTGTCAACATGTCCAAGCGGCGGGTCTTTTTCCGCGATACGGCGTTGGCTTGACTTGAAATACACAAAGTATTTCTGCGCCAAACGGCCTTGTCCGGGGAAAAATACCTTGCCGCTGGGCGCACGGCCAATTTTCAAATAGCGCCTGGGGCTTGCCCGGAAGGGGGGATAAAAGGTGGGGGATAAGAAGAGGACGGTGCTGGCGGCGGTCATCATCTCGGTGGTGCTGGCCGCCGTGCTGTACAGCTTTTTCCTCAACCTGTTCGCCCCTACCCCGGAGCTGGTGCTGGCCGACCCGGATGCCGCCCGGAGCGAAGAACCCGGCGGGGAACAGTCCGGCCAGGCCGGCGGGGTGCCGGTGGAGGTCACACCTCAGACCGTGCAGGCCCTGGTGGCCTACCTGAACCGATACGTGAGCTACCGCCGGACGGTGACGGCGGAATACTTCTTCCGCGGCCAGCCGGCGGGGACGGTGAGCGGCCAGGTGTGGGTGGACGGAGGCTGGCTGCGTACCTCCCTCACGCTGAGCACCGGGGTGGTGGAACACTCCGTCGTGGGGGACGGGACGCTGTGGCTGTGGCAGGACCAGGGGCAGGCGGTGTACTCCGGCCCGGCGGGGGATCGGGCCGCCGATCTGAGTCAGCGCCTGCCCACCTATGAGGATGTGCTTCTGCTGGACCAGGGCGATATCACTGCCGCCGGCTACGAGGAGCGGGAGGACCAGCCCTGCGTATACGTGGAGGCCAGGACGGAGCTGGGCTACACCGAGCGCTATTGGATTTCGGTGGACAGCGGCCTTCTGGTGGCGGCAGAGACGGAAAAGGACGGCCAAGTGGTATACGCCATGGCCGCCCGGGACGTGGTCAGTCCGCTGGACGAGACCCAGGGTATTTTTGTGCTGCCCGACGGGACGGTGCTGCACTGAGGGGGATCACGCTGCGCTCGTCCTCGCTCCAGTCCAGCCGGGGCCTGCCAGCCTACGTTTGCGCTTCAGCGTTGTCACGCTCGCGTTGGGCCGGCTTGACGGCCCGGCTTCCCTCCGACTCGGACTGGTCTCCGGCCCGCTGGCGCGGGCCTGCGCTCGTCCTCGCTCCGGTCCAGCCGGGCCTGCCGGCCTACGCTTGCGCTTCTTCGTCACCCAGTCCCAGCAGCAGCAAAAGCCCCAGGGTGATGACCAGCTCCAGGTTGTCCCCGTCCTCCAGGTAGAGGAACAGGATGATGAGTACCAGAAGAATGTCCCCGGTGTCGAAACGCTCCAGGGAGAAGTGCTTCTTCACCCCGTCCAGCAGCTGGCCCAGTCCGCCGGTCACCTCTTTCAGCAGGTCGTTTTTGGAGCGGAAGGGCTCCGGGGGGCGGTTCCAGCCGCCGGGGGCGGGCTGGTTGGGCCTGGGCTGGCCGGGGTGGGGGCGCTGGGGCTGGCGGGGCTGGGCACCCGCGCCCTGCTGGGGCTCTGAATCCATCTGGGCAAAGCCGCCACCCAAATCGTCCAAATAGCGGTTATACATGGCCGTCCTCCTTGCGGGCGCGCAGCAGTTCCAGCCCAGAGCGGATCAGCCGGGACAGCTTGGCGATCTGGATCGCCTTGTCCAGCTTGGCGTACCGCTCCTCCCGCACATAGGGGCGCAGGGCGGTCAGCAGGGCGGTGCGCCTGTCGTCGCCGTCGTCGGTGAACTGGCCGATGAGGCCGGCAGCAGCGGACAGTGTTCCGCTGTCCAAGCCCCCCAGCGCGCCCAGCAGTCCCCCCAACCCCGCACCCCCGCCGCCGGGGGAGGCAGGAGATGGGAGGGCCGGGGGTGTTTCGCCGCTTTCAGCCTGCGTGTCCTGGGCCGGGGGCTGGGATTGGCCCTGTTCCTGGGTTGCCTGCCCGGAGCCGCCCAGGTTCAGCGACTGTGCCAGGGACATGATTTGGGCCATAGCCTGGGGATTGCCCAGGATATTTTCCAGCTTTTCCTCCAGTTCGCCCATGGCTTTTCCCTCCCCCCGGCCTCCTTGGCGCGGTTATTTCAGGCTTTCCTTCATTTTTTGGATGAGCTTTGCCCCTTCCGGGTCGTTCATCAGCTGCCGGATGGCCCCGGTCAGCTGGGCGGCGTCCCCCTGGGCGGCCCGCTGGGCGGCGCCCTCCAGGTCTTCGGTGCTCCGGCTGAGCAGGTCAAAAATCCGCCGGGTCTCCGGCGCATCCCGGAGCTTTTCCAGCTTGCCCGGATCCTTCATGAGGCCGGCGGCTTCCTTCCCCTTGAGCAGTTCGTCAAAATTCGGCATAGGTAATCCCTCCGTTCATGTTCAGTATATGTGCGTTGGGAGGAATGGTGACCAATATGAAGATTTTAGTGTTTTCAGATTCCCATGGCCGCTTGGGCCACATGATGGACGCCATGGAGCGGGAGCGGCCCAGGCGGGTATTTTTCCTGGGGGATTGCTACCGGGATGGGGAGGCCCTGCGGAACGCCTATCCCGACGTGCCCATGGAGCTGGTGCGGGGCAACTGCGACTGGGACCAGGCCCCGGACGAGCTGCTGGTGGAGGCGGGGGGCGTGCGGTTCCTGCTCACCCACGGCCACCGCTATTATGTAAAGAGCGGGCCGGACCACCTGGCCCGGTCCGCCAGGGCCAAGGGGGCGGACGTGGTGTGCTTCGGCCACACCCACGATGCGCTGAACATGCCGAACTGCGGGGTTTGGATGCTCAATCCGGGCACCGCAGGGGGAATCCACGCCCGGGCGGGCTACGGGGTGATTGAGGTGGAGAACGGGAAATTCCGCACGGAGCTGAGATAAAAAATTCCCGGCGCGTCGAGCGCCGGGAATTTTTCCCGTTATGCGTGGGAGTGCCGGGCCCGGTTGTCCTCCGGCCGGAAGAGCAGGGTGAGGCACCACAGGGCCGCCAGCCCCACCACCGCATAGATGATCCGGGCCAGCCAGGTGCCGGAACCGCCGGAGATGAAGGCCACCAGGTCGAAATTGAACAGCCCGATACATCCCCAGTTCAGCCCGCCGATAATGGCCAGGGCCAGGGCGATCTTATCCAGGAACATGGTACAAACCTCCTTTTGCGGGAAACGGACCGCGGCCCGCCCGCTGAAATGGTCACGGAGGTAGTTTGCGCCGCGCCCACGGCGCTATGCTGGAAATTTTTTTGTCAAAATTGGCGGATTTACTCCGCTGTGACGGTCTGGCTGGTGGGAATGACGCACACGTAGCTTCTGCCCCGGCCCAGGGTCAGGGGAGCGCCGGTCTCGGTGGTGTAGCGGAACTGGTTCTCCGCTGCGCCCTTTTCCCAGTTGATGGGGATCATCCGCCCGCCGCAGGCAAACCAGCCCTTGCCGGAGGACAGGTCTACGTTGACCCGGCCCGCGTCGTCCACCACAGTGCATACGGCCTGGAGCACCAGCAGGTTGGTCACCGACACCTGGCTGCCGTCGTTGCCGTCCACATAGGGTTGGCCGTATTCCTCCACCAGATAGGAGCCGGAGGCCTCATCGTAGAGGAACACCCCGGTTTTATAGGTGGAGAAGGGGACGGTGACGGTGAGGGCGCTGCGGCCACCGGGCGGGGTGGCGTCGTCGGCAAAGGCGGCCTGATAGGAGTACCCGGCGCTGTGCTCCTCCAGCTCCCGCTGGGCAAGCATATCGGCGATGGCCTCCCCCGAGGTGAGCAGGGAGTGTTCAAAATCGTAGTGGTAGCCGGGCACACGGTCCCGGTCCCGCCAGAACATCCCCGCGTCCTGGCCGGAATAGTAGCCCCGCACGCCGTCCACGGTGAACAGGCCCAGGCGGTCCCTGGTGTCGTAAAACTCCGGGCTGCCCCCGGCGTGTATGTACACCGCGTCGTGGCCCTTGGCGATTTCCCAGTAATACTGCCGGGCGGAGCGCACCGAGCCGATAAGGCCCAACTGGGACGGATCCTGATACACCGCCAGCATCCGGGTGATGCCGCCCTCGGCCAGTACCTCGTAAATAATGTCGGCCTGGCCGTTTCCCTGCTGGGGCAGCGCGGCTTTTAGGTTGTTGAGCATCACCGCAGCCGGCCGCTTGCCGGATAGATCCTCTCCGCAGGGCACGCCGGTGAGGGGATGGTAGAAGGCGGGGGTAGGGGTGGGAGTGGGGGTAGGCTCCGGGGTGACCGGGGAATCGGTGACAGGGAGCGGTGAGGGGGTGGCTGGGCCGGGCTTCTCCCCGCCGCACCCGGCGGACAGAAGGAACAGCAGGGCACAGAATAGACAGATGACACGCTTCATGGCAGGTCCCTCCTATGGACGCGGGATGAAAATCAACCCCATTATACCAATTGCGTCGAAGTTTGTAAATGGACAATTGGGGGGACAAGGCCCTTGCCATTCCGGCGGAGGTTTGATATAATACCGAACAGGCTCCGAAGCGGGGGCCGGGCAGGCGGGCTTGGGCCTGCGGAGAAATAAAATACTACCATACAAGTGAGAGCTTGTGAGACAAAGGAGCTGTGAAGCCGGATCATGGACGCCTCTGTGCCCATATTTCAGCAGACGCCGGCCCCCCTGGGGCTGGATGTTCCCCCGGTGGGGGGGACGGAGTTTGAACAGCTGGCAGCCGCCTGGCGAAACCGGCTCAGGCCGGGGGCGGGGCCCGTCCTCCTGGGGGGGATGACCGCCATGGCGGAGTGCCGCGCCGCCCTGCTGGCGGCCGGGGCCCAGGGCTGCGGCGCACCCTGGGTAAGCTGGGTGTGCGACGGGGAGGGGATGTCCCCCGCCCGGGTGCACATGCTGGCCGCCCTGTTCGTGTGCGAGGGGATGGGGGCGGCGGCCTTCGGCATCGACTGCCCGGAGGGGGCGGCGGAGGGCCTGCTGGGCGAACTGGCCGCCTATGCCCGCATTCCGCTGTTCTGGATGCGGGGCGGGGAGGCTGTGCCCTGGGACTACCAGCCCGCCCCCCGGGACCCGGACGCCATCCCCTGCGCCACCGGGACCGACCCCTGCTTCATCACCCGTACCATTGATGTGGGGGAGGAACTGGAGTGCGGGCCCGGCCTGCTGGAGGACATCATCGCCGCCGAGGACGACCCGGTGGGGGCGGTGAAGATCGCCATACGCAGCCAGGACGACGTGGACATATTCGCCCTCCACCAATACGCGGTGCGCAAGGCCCTTTGCCTGTGCTCCGACGTGCCGGAGCTGCTGGAGGGGGCGCTGCGGGCTTACCAGGGCCGGGCGTTTTACGACGGCACCGGCGAGCTGAGCCGGGAGGAGCTGGACCGGCTCACCGGGCTGTACGGCCTGATTGTGCTGTAGGGGGTGGGGAAATGGTTTTATCCATCGACGAGGTGGGCGGCATCCTGGACGGCGTGTGCGAGGAGTTCCCGGAGGAGCTGTTCCAGGAGCTCAACGGCGGCGTGCTGCTGCTGGAGGAAGCGCTCCCCGACCCGGACGCCGGGGAGGACGTCTATATCATGGGCGAGTACTGCTGGGATGAGATGGGGCGGTATATCAATATCTACTACGGCTCCTTTGCCGCGCTGCTGTTCGACGAGCCCCGGCGGGTGTGGGAGGACGAGCTGCGCACCACCCTGCGCCATGAGCTGACCCACCATGTGGAAGGGCTGGCGGGGGAGCGGAGCCTGGAATACAAGGACTCCGCCCAGCTGGACGCCCTGCGCCGGGGGGAAGATTGGCCATAAACCAAAAGACCAAGGAAAGAAAGGAAAGAGACCTATGGAAACCATCAAGTACACCCCCAAGGGGGTCTGTTCCCGGGGTATGGAGATCGACGTGGAGGACGGCGTGATCCAGGCTGTGCGCGTGGTGGGGGGCTGCCACGGCAACCTCCAGGGCGTCAGCGCGCTGCTGAAAGGGATGAGGGTGGGGGATGCCATCGCACGGATGGAGGGCATCCGCTGCGGTATGAAGCCCACCTCCTGCCCGGACCAGCTGGCCCAGGCGCTGAAGTCCGCGCTATGATGTGGAGAAAAGGCTTCCCCGCCGGTGGCGGGGAAGCCTTCCTCTATTTTGGAAGAAGTTTCCGGGCCAGGAAATCATTTTGCCTTGCCGGGTGGTTACAAAACGGTTACAATATGCTTATAACCAACCCCAAGGAGTGACAAGACATGAAAATGAAGCAAGCGGCTGCGGGGCTGGCGCTGGCTGCGGCGCTGGTTTTGCCCGCGGCGGCTGCGGACGTGCTGTCCGTCAACGGGCAGAACCTGTGGTCCCAGGCCCAGGCCCAGCTGGTGGAGGGGGACACCACCTACGTGTCCCTGAGGACGGTGGCCAGTGTGCTGGCGCCGGGCGCCGCCGTGACGTGGGAAGACGGAACCGCCTGGGTGCGGGGTGCGGGGTTTACCCTGTCCGCGCGGCCTGGGGAGCAGTGGCTGATGGTCAATGGCCGGGCGCTGTATATACCCCACGGGGTGCGGCTGGAGGAGGGCAGCACTTTGGTGCCAATCCGGGCGCTGGCCCGGGCCCTGGGGGGCGAAGTGGAGTGGAGCGCCGGAAAAGGCGTGAAACTCATCCCGGGTGAGGGGAAGCCGGCGAGGCCGCCCTACACGGAGGAGGATCTGTACTGGATGTCCCGCATCATCTCCGCCGAAAGCAGGGGGGAGCCCCTGCTGGGTAAGCTGGCGGTGGGTACGGTGGTACTTAACCGCGTTGCCAGCGGCGAATTCCCCGATACCGTGCGGGAGGTGATTTTTGACCGAAAGTGGGGGGTACAGTTCACTCCGGTGGCCAACGGCACCGTCTACGACGAGCCCACCCAGGAGAGTGTGCTGGCGGCAAAGCTGGTGCTGGACGGCGCCCGGGTTGCGGGGGACAGCCTGTATTTTATCGCCCCGGAGCTCACCGACAACCACTGGACCATGGAGAACCGGACCTATGTGACCACCATCGGATGCCACTGGTTTTACGAATAGAATTCCAGGAAATTCCAGTCATAATTTGTGGAAACAGGGGAAAACTGTATAGTTTGCACAATAGTCGGGCCTCTTTGCAGAATAGGTTCGGCTATTTTGCTGGCTTCAAAAGGTTGCAAAATGGTTTTGAATAAGTTACAATGTGGTTACAATTTGAGAACAAATTGTAATTAAGGAGAGATTTCATGAAAAAACGAGCAGCCAGTTTCCTTCTGGCCTCCCTCGCTGTCGTGAGCCTTGTCCTGCCTGCGCTGGCCGCAACTGCGGTGGAAGAACCCCCTGTGGAGGAGCTTCCCGTTGAGGCCAGCCCGGAAATTGAGGAGGTGCAAAGTGCCATCCGTCTGGATGGCGAGCCGGTCCTTACAGTAGAGTATGAGATGCGCGGCGGCGTGTGCTACGCGACGGTAAATTCCTTTGTGACGTTGATGGATGCCGAGGCCATGGTGGAGGAGGAGAACGGCGTGGTCCGGGTCAACGCCTCCACAGTGGTGGAAGTGGTGGAGTTCCCCATACAGGAGGGGAGCCTGCCCGATGAATTCCAGCAGGCCGCAGACGATGCGGATCAGACGCAGGTGCCCATGGACGGCGGCTGGATGGCGGCGGGCGAAACCCAGGGTTTCCCTGACATGTTCCAGGAACCTGCGGACGGGATGACCGAAGGGGAAGCCGCCCCGGTGGGTACGGATACGCCGGTGGCCGCCGATGTGGTGATGGACGACCTGAACCTGGTGGCGGTAGAGGGCGAGCAATATCTGGTGGCCAACGGCCGCTACCTCTATGCCGGGGACGGGCTGATCCAGCTCAACGGCTGTGTGGCCGCCCCTATCCGTGTGCTGGCAAAGGTGTTCAATGTCAACGTGGACTTCGATCCGGTGAATGAAGTGGTGATGCTGACGCGGCAGCCGGGCGCCCAGCCCTATCTGGACGCAGGTTGGGAGACCTACAACAACGACACGCTGTATTGGCTGTCCCGCATCATCAACGCGGAGAGCGGCAACCAGTCCCTGGAGGGTAAGATCGCTGTGGGCAACGTGGTGATGAACCGCCTGAACAACCCCCGGTTCCCTGACACCATCTATGAGGTGCTGTTCCAGAAGAACCAGTTTACCCCGGCGGCCAGCGGCTCCATCTACCGCGAGCCCAACGAGGAGTCGGTGGCGGCAGCCAAGATGGTGATGGACGGGGCCCAGGTGATGCCCACCGCGCTGTTTTTCAATGCGGCGGGGCTGAAGAGCTACGCCGCCCGGACCAGGACCTATGTAGCCACCATCGGCAACCACGCCTTCTATGAGTAATCAGGACAATACGACAGTACAAGCGGCGGCACAGCCCGCCGCTTTTTCCTGCCCTCGGACAGATAAAAGGGCCGGGCCCCGAGAGGGGCCCGGCCTATATGCCGTTGGGATCAAATGCCGTGCTGGTAGTTGTAAGCGCCGCACAGGTCATTGGTGTTCCTGATTATGATGTGCATGGCGATGAAGGGGCCGATTCCGCACAGCATGGAGCCCAGCACCAGCCACAGCAGGACGGTGGTGCCGTTTTCCTGGAAGTTCAGGCCGTACCGGGGGGCGTTGGCCGCCAGACGGTTGCCCAAGCTGTAATACCAGAAGAAGCTGTAAATGCCGCAGGTGATGAAGCTGAGCAGAATCAGCTTGACCAGGCCGGGGGTGCTCTTGCCATCCCCGGCGCACACAACGTTCACGTCACGGGCCAGGGCGTAGAGGAAATACCAGCTGTAGATGCCGCAGGTGATGAGGTTGAGCAGGATATAGGCAATCAGGCTTCGGTCCGCCTTGAGGCGGTAGGGGGCGTAACCCATGGGCGGGGGGGCGGGCTGGCCGGGGGCGGCCTGGTATTGGGCGTTTTGTTGTTCCCGCTTGGCCTGCTGCTGGGCATCCCAGCTGGCCTTGGCGCCCTGGGCGGCCTCGCCGGCGGTCTGGGTGAGGCTGTTTACGGTGTCGCGCACCTCCTGGGCCAGGATATCCCTATCCTTGCCTGCCAGGGGGTTCTCCCCCAGCAGTAGGCGGAGGATGGCATATACGCCGGCCACTGCCGCCGCGGCGCCCAGAATCCACAGGAAGAGGCTCTTCAGCGCACCCAAGAAAGCATAGGAGTTGAACAGGGCGGTGAGCAGTGTGCTGAGCAGGCGCACCGCGATGATGCCCACCCCGCCGCCGGCCAGGAGCAGGAGCAGCCCGTCGGTATTCTGGGGGGTGCGGCGCATGACGAACATGATGGATACAATGACCATCCACGCGCACAGGGCGGCGGTGAGCCCGTTGAGGACCAAATAGATTGGCGAGAGGATGCTGAAATGGAACCGAAAGAGGTTCAGCACGCCGCCCAGGACGCTGAATACGTGCCGGACGGCAAACACCCCGTAGAGCACGGCGCACACGGCGGCAAAGACCTTCAGGATCATCTCATTCCCGCTGGGGTTGGTGTTCCATGGTTCCTGGGGGCCGGAAGGCGGGGGCGGCGGGGTGGGAGCGCCTGGCTGCCCCTGGGGCGCCTGGGACAGGTCCGCACCGCACACATTGCAGAACCGCGCGCCCGGGACGGTTTCGTTTCCACATTTCCAACACTTCATAGAGTAGTTCCCTTCTCTCTGGATAGATTTTAGAAGCTTACAGCCTCTTAGAGCCTGTTTAAATGCTCTCAAAACGCCATCTGGCGGGTCATTTCCCGCCATGTTTCGTTGGGGTTTCTTAAAATAAGCACAATGATTCCTGCGAAATCCCGCCTCGCCTAGCGGGAGAATCCCTCGCCAACTGGCATTCTTCGAGATATAAAACAGCCCTCTTATAGTGAAAGCGTCTCAAAGGAAGTGTTGCGTCCTTTAAAACCTGCGGCGGATCCCGCCGTAGAAAGCCGCGTTTGCGGCCCGCTTTGCACTTCAGGTAGGCAGCGCTTATGGATGCAGCTTCCCTATGGGGCCGGGGAGCAGCCGCCAGATCAACCCCTCTTGGGGGGCAAAGACTACGATTTCCCCGGGCAGGCCCAGGCGGATGAGATAAACAAGGAGGAACAGCGCCCCACACAGGGCGAGCCCGACCGTAAAGACCCGCTTCGGCAGCCTGGGGCGCAACAGCAGCAGGGCTGCGGCCGGGATGGGCAGCCAGAACAGGGGGTGGAAGCGGAGCGCGCCCGCAAAATCCAGCCGAAGCAGGGATAGCCAGGCCCGGCTCATGCCGCAGCCCGCGCAGGAGATTCCCGTGAGGAAGCGGATGGGGCAGGTGACCCCCAGGGACTCTATCAGGAGATAGAGCAGGGCAATCCCGGCCAGGGCGGAGACGTCTCTTCGGTTCATAAGCGCCCTCCCAAGGCTCCGGCCGCTGCGGACGGTCCCGTGATGGTTTTGATGATACCATGCGTACCCATGTTTTGCAAGGCGTTTTTGCCCGGGAAGGATTAAGTTTTTTGGAAGGTTTCGTTAAAAGTTTAGGCGCCGTTTGAAAATGGACGATGGGTCCAGCGGCAGCCTTTTCGCCGGACAAGCCGGTTTGATGCGGAGATACCTTGCGCCTTTCCCGCCGGGCCAAATCCGCATGGAGGGGAGAGGGCCGCCGGTTGGGGATAGCCGCAGGATTCAAACAAGCCTTGGATATCCCCGCAGGGAAAAGGGGAGGGCCGCTTTCGCGGCCCTCCCAGCGGCGCGGGTTTACAGATTGTCCGCCTCCACGCCCAGCTCCCGCAGCTCCCGCCGCAGCCGGGCGGGGTCGTTGTGATAGACGATGCCGGAAAAGCCGCAGCGGATGGCGGCCTCGATGTTGAGGGGCACGTCGTCGATAAAGACGCACTCCTCGGGCCGCAGGCGGAACTGCTCCAGGAACCGAAGGTAGATCCCCGGCTCCGGCTTGACCAGGTGGCAGTCGGCGGAGATGAACTCCCCGTCGAAAAAGCGCAGGGCTGGGATGTTTTCCCGGAAGCTGTGGAACCGGGAGCAGGTGTTGGACAGCAGATAGATGCCATACCCCTTGCCCTTGAGCTCCTCCACCAGGGCGTACACCCCGTCCAGCGGCGGGATGTCCCGGTGCCAGTTGTCCAGGATATCCCGCACCGCCTGGTGCAGCCGCTGGGGCAGGCGGCGGCAGACAGACGCCACCGCTTCCCCGTCGGTGATGGAGCCCCGGTCCATGCTGATCCACTCCACCGAGCGGAACAGCTCCCGGCGGATGAGCTCATAGTCCGCCGGATCGGGGACGAAGCGGGCGGTATAGCGCTGGGCGTCAAAGTTGATGAGCACGCCGCCCATGTCAAATACAATGTTTTTGATCATACGATGGATACCTTCCCCTTGCTGGCCTTGAATACCACGATGAGCAGGATGCCACTGGTGACCGTGAGGATGGAGGCCAGGGCCGCCGCCGTGCCCACCGAGTTGCGCACGATGTTGGTGTAGCTGGCGATGGTCATGGTGGCTGTCTTGCCGGTGTACAGCATGATGGAGGTGGACAGCTCGTTGATGCAGGTGACCCAGCTAATGATGGCGCCGGACAGCACGCCGGGCAGCATCAGCCGCGCGGTGACCTTTACGAAGGTTTTCATGGGGGATACGCCCAAGTTGATGGACGCCTCCTCCACGCTGGGGTCCATCTGCATGAGGAACGCGCTGCCAGAGCGGACGGTATAGGGCAGCTTGCGGATAATCATGGCGATGATGATGATGGAGGCGGTGCCGGTGAGCTTGATGACGGTGCCGTCGGCGGTTTTGCCCAGGTTGTTGAAGGCCACAATGTAACAAAGGCCCAGCACCGAGCCGGGAATGACATAGGGGGCCATCATCAGCATGTCCAGCGCGCCGCCGGTCCTGCCGCGGCGGCGGACGATGACATAGGACATGAGTATGCCCAGCGCCAGGATGAAGAGGATGGCCACGGTGGAGAACACGAAGGAGTTGCGGATGTTGGTGGCCAGGCTGCGGCCCAACTCCATGTAGTGCTCCAGGGTGAAGCCCTCGGAAAAGACAAAGTTGGAGTAGTTGGTCTTGACAAAGGAGCAGAAGATGACGATGACCTGGGGCAGGAAGGATACCAGGCTGACCACAGCCACCGGCAGGGTCACGAGGAACCGTTTCCAGCCGTGGTACTGGGCAATCTCCGGGGGACGCAGGGCAGACATGGTGTAGTTTTTCCTGGCCACCCACCACTTCTGGAGGAACAGGATCACCAGGGAGATGACCACGATAATCATGGAGATGGCGCTGGCCAGGTTGGCGTTTCCGCCGGTCTCGCTGAGGTATTCGTTGAAGATGAGCACCGGCAGGGTACGGAAGTCACCGCCGGCCAGAATGCCCGGGGTGCCGAAATCGGCCAGGGCGGTCATAAACACCATCAGCGCGCCTGCGGCGATAGAGGGCATGACCACGGGGATGGTGACGGTGAGCAGGCGGCGCAGCTTGCCTGAGCCCAGGTTCTCCGCGCACTCTTCCACTGAGCGGTCGATGGAGCCCATGGCGCCGGACACGTAGAGGTAGACATAGGGGAACAGCTTCAGGGTGAACACCGCGCAGATGCCCCCCATGCCGTAGATGCTGGGCATCTGGAAGCCCAGCAGGTTAGTCAGCCACTGGGTGACCACGCCGGCGTTGCCGAACAGGATGATCCAGCTGTACGCGCCCAGAAAGGGCGGGCACATGAGGGAGAGGATGATGATGACATGCCAGAAGGTCTTGCCCGCGATGTTAAAGCGGGTCATCAGGTAGGCCATAGGCACGCCGATGAGGATGCTGGTGACGGTGGGCACCAGGCTGACCTTTAGGCTGTTGCCCAGGGCCTGGTAGTAATATTTTTTGGAGAAGAAGCGGTTAAAATTGTAAAAGGTGAAGCCCTCCTCCTTGCCGGAGAAAAAGCTGTTGATGACCAGGGTGGAGAAGGGATAGACCAGGAACAGCAGAAACACAGTAAAAATCAGAATCTTCACCCAGAACCAGAAGTCCTTGTAAAAGGGCTGGCCGTTTTTGCCCTTCAGCATGAGAGCACCTCCTCGGTGTCCTTCCGATAGAGGCTGACCTGCTTGGGATTGAAGCTGAGATGTACCTCCTCGCCGTCCGGTTTCGCGCTGTCCACGTCCTTGGTGTACTCGTTGAGCTCCAGCACCTGGCCGGTGGTCAGCTCCACCTCATATTGGATGAAGTCGCCCAGGAAAGTGGACATATTTATCTTGCCGGGTATGCCCTGCTCACTGAAAAACAGCTGCTCGGGACGGGCGGACAGGATAACCTCGCCGCTGTAGGGCTTGCGCAGGGGCATCTGGAAGCTGTGTCCGTCGTGGAGCTTGACGGTGGCGGCTGCGGGATCCTGTCCGTCCACGGCGCAGTCGATGAAATTGGACACGCCGATGAAATTGGCTACAAAGGGATTGGCGGGCTTGCGGTAGATCTCCTCCGGCTTGCCAATCTGCATGATATTCCCCTGGTTCATGACCGCGATGCGGTCGGAAATGGCCAGAGCCTCCTCCTGGTCGTGGGTGACGTAGACGGTGGTAATGCCCAGCCGGCGCTGGAGCTTCTTGATGGTGGTGCGCATCTGTACCCGGAGCTTGGCGTCCAGATTGGACAGGGGCTCGTCCATCAGCAGCACCCCCGGCTCGATGACGAAGGCGCGGGCCAGGGCCACACGCTGCTGCTGGCCGCCCGACAGCTCGTTGGGCTGCCGGGCTTTGAGCTGGTCTATCTGCACCATTTTCAGCGCCTCATCCACCCGGGGGATGATCTGTTCCTTGGGCACCTTCCGGGCCTTCAGGCCGTAGGCCACGTTGTCCGCCACGTTCAGGTGGGGGAAGATGGCGTAATTCTGGAACACCATGCCGATGTCCCGCTTGTGGGCGGGCAGGGTGTTGATGACCTGCTCGTCAAAGCAGATCTCGCCCCCGTCCACCGTGTTGAAGCCGGCGATCATGCGCAGCAGGGTGGTTTTCCCGCAGCCGGAGGGACCAAGCAGGGTGAAAAACTCCCCCTGCTCGATGTTCAGGCTGATGCCGTTGACGGCGGTGAAGTCACCGTACTTCTTCACGGCATTTTTAATGATAACAGCGTGGCTCATAGATGTTAGCTCCTCCTCTTTTGAATAACTGGAGGGCGCCCCGAGGTCAGTCGGGGCGCCCTCGTAAAAGCACGTTAAGGGTGTTGTGAAGGGGAGATCAGCCCACCAGGGTGTCCTGCCACTTCTCCACGATGGCGGCCTTGTTGGCGGCGGCGTAGTCGAAGTTATAGGTCATGATGGCGAAGTCGCTCAGGGCCAGCAGGCCCTCGGGGGTGACATCGCTGCGGATGGGACGGCGGCCGAAGTCCTTGTTCTGGGCGGTCTGGCACTCGGCGGACAAAACGAACTCCACGAACAGTTCAGCCAGCTCCTGGTTGGGGCAGTCCTTGACGATGGCCACGCCGTCGGGTACTGCAGAGGTACCATCGGTGGGGTAGACGATCTTCAGGTGGCCGGCGTCGCTGGTGTCATACTGCACGGCGGCCTTCTCCAGGGTGATGCCGATGGGGTACTCGCCGGAGTCCACGTTCTTGTGGGCGCCGGAGGAGCCGGACTGGATGACCAAGTTCTTAATCATGCTCTGCACCAGCTCCCAGCCCCCGGCGTAATCGTCGTCGGTTTTGCCGTAGTCCATCAGGATGGTGCACAGCTGGGTGAAGGCGGAGCCGGAGGAGGCGGGGTCGGCAAAGGCGATCTTGCCCTCCCACTTGGGATCGGCCAGGTCCTTCCAGGTCTGGGGGAAGTCGGCCTCGGCCACCAGGTCGGTGTTAATCAGGAACACCATGGGCAGGGGGGACTCGCCGATCCACAGGTACTCGGGATCATACAGGCTGGAGTCCAGCAGGTCGATGCAGGAGGGCTTGTAGGGCTGGAAATACTCCTTGTATGCGGCCAGGGAGTCGGCGCCGCCGCCCCAGAGCACGTCGGCCATGGGGGAGGCGGACTCGGCGGCGATGCGGTTGAGTAGGTTGCCGGTGCCGTCGGCCACCACGTCCACCTGGACGTTGGGATACTTGTCCTCAAACATTTTGACGCCAGCGTTCAGGGGATCGCTGTCGTGGGGGGAGTAGATGGTCAGCTTGCCGGAGTAGTCCTCCGGCTTCTTCTCGGTGTCGCCGGCGGGCTGGGACTCGGCGGGAGTGCTCTCCGCAGGGGCGCTGGGCTGGTCGGGCTCCTTGGTGGGGTCGGGCTCTTGTCCGCCGGTGCAGGCCATGAGGCTCAGCGCCATCACACAGGCCAGCAGCAGGGCGATCCACTTTTTCATTTTCATGTGTTTCATTCCTCCATTTGCAGGTGTCGGCGGCATCCACCGCCGCTTTTCATAGTGTACGCCACCCAATGGCATTTGTCAAGAAAAACCTAGTCAATCCGACAAAAAACAGCGTGGGAATGCTGGATTAAATCATCAATAACGCCAAAATATGCACCGGGACGGGTAAAAAAGCCCGCCTGACAGCCAAAAATTTCCGCTAAAGTGGCAATGCGGAGGAAATGGGGATAAAAGGGCGCGTGGCTGCCGAAACTCCATTATGGAATGCCTGCCGGGGCGTCTTAAGCCGAATTTAAGGATTTTCCCCCTTGCGGCTTAATCCGCTTGCTGGTAACATGGGAATTGTAAAGCCGCCGGGGACAGGCGGAGCGCGACAACAGGGAAAGAGGGAAGGAGTGGATGCGCCATGTACACGGTGCTCATCTGCGATGACGACAGGGACATCGTTTCGGCGCTGGAGATATACCTGACCAGCGAGGGCTACCGCACGGTGTCCGCCTACAACGGGGAAGAGGCCATCCGGGCGGTAAACGGGGGCAACATCGACCTCATTTTAATGGATATCATGATGCCCCAGTTGGATGGCATCCGGGCCACCGCCCGGCTGCGGGAGTCCGGCGGCAACATCCCCATTATCCTGCTCACCGCCAAGAGCGAGGATTCGGACAAGGTACTGGGGCTGAACATCGGCGCGGACGACTATATCACCAAGCCCTTCAACCCCATCGAGGTGCTGGCCCGGGTGAAGAGCCAGCTGCGGCGGTACACCACCCTGGGCGGCAAGGCGGCCGCCCAGGAGGGGGACGGGACGCTGCGCAACGGCTCCATCGTCATGGACGACGAGGCCAAGTCGGTGACGGTGGACGGGGAGGCAGTGAGCCTCACCCCCATTGAGTATAACATCCTGCGCCTGCTGATGAAGAACCTGGGCCGGGTGTACTCCACCGCCCAGATTTACGAGCAGGTGTGGAACGACCCCGCCCTGGGCAGCGAGAACACCGTGGCCGTGCACATCCGGCACCTGCGGGAGAAGATCGAAATCGACCCCGCCAACCCGCGCTATCTGAAGGTGGTATGGGGGCTGGGGTACAAAATGGAGAAGATGACATGAAATGGCGGGAAAATATAGGCATGAAGGCCCTGGCCTTCATAGCGGCGGTGGCGGCATTCACCGCCACCGCAATCATGGGTTGGTATCAGCTGGCCAATTTTGACGCGCTGTGGGGCGACGCCTACCTCTATGACGAGAGCCATGGCTATACCCGGAACTATCTGGTGCGGCAGGATTACTTTGTGGTGAAAAATCTGGTGGCGCTCAAGGACCGGGCGGCGGCGGGGCAGGAGCTGTCCCTGCTGGAAAAGCGGGGCCTGGAGCAGCTGGAAGCCCAATATGACGCCGGGGCAACCAACCTGCGCTGGCAGCTGCTGGACCAGGATGGCCGGATTATCTATGGCAATACCCCGGAGGACAGCTCCCAGGTCCATGTGGACTACTTGGTGGAGTACACGCCCAACAGAACAGGTATCATTGAGCTCAACTCCGGCTGGGACTACTGGGAGATAGAAGAAAACCAGGGCCTCAACTCGGCAGACTACGCCGATGCGCGCATGAGCGACAGCTGGCGGTATCTGCTGCCCGGCCTGGTGGAGGCCGCCCGGACGCAGGAGGCCGCACAGGAGATGGGCGTGGTCCTGGAGGTCCCGGACAGCGATACCATTGTGGTGGCGCTGGACCAGGTGCTGGCGGACGACGACGGCTTGACCAATTACCTGTGGGTGCGCAATTCCGATGGGTGGTACGTCTATTTTCCCACCATCCGGGCCTGCCTGGAGGCCAACCAGTTCGGTTATATCTTTGACCCGGACAGTCTGGAATGGGTGCTGACCTCCGAGGCGCAGGCGGATACAAAAACCGCCAGCCTGATCCTGTGGGTGGACGATAATCTCCGGGTGGACGACCAGTACCGCAAAGCGGCGGTGAAGCTGGAGGAGTGGCACGCCGGACGGACGCAGTACCTTACCCTGACCATTGTGCTGGGCACGGCGGGCATTTTGCTGATGGTATACCTGTGCTGCGGTGCGGGCCATAAGCGGGGGGTGGAGGGTGTCTATCTCAACTGGTTCCACCGGGTTCCCGGGGATGTGCTGCTGTGTCTTCTGTTCCTGGGGGCCGTGGGCGTGGTGGGGATCGGCGTTATGGTTGTGGCCGATGCCTATGGGAACGCACCCATGTTTGTGCAGCTGGTTGGCATCGGGCAGTCGGTGGCCGTGGCGGCGGCCCTGGGCCTGGGGGCGGTTGTGACGGTGTGCGCCCGGTGCAAGGCCCACACCCTGCTGCGCAACACCTGGACTTGGAAGCTGTGCGCTTGGTGCTGGAAGCTGTTTGTGCTGTTCTGGGGCTGGCTGTGGGAGCTGGCCGGGGCGATGGGGCGGGCCGTCCAGGCCATCCCCCTGATTTGGAAGGCGGTGATGGGCTGTATGGGCTACGCGCTGTTTACCATTGTGACGATAGATAACGGAAACGCCACCGGGCTGTGGCTGCTGGTGAGCTTTATTGTGTCGGCCTACCTGTGCCTGTGGGCCTACCAGTGGAAGCGCATCCGCCACGGTACCCAGGAGATCATCGGCGGCAATCCCAATTACCACATCAACACCCGCCGGATGCTCCCCGACCTCAAGGGCCACGCCGATGAGCTGAACAACCTGGGCCACGCTATCTCCACGGCGGTGGACGAGCGGATGAAGAGCGAGCACTTCAAGGCGGAGCTCATCACCAACGTATCCCACGACCTGAAAACGCCGCTGACCTCCATCATCAATTATGTGGACCTGCTGAAAAAGGTGGACATCGACAACCCCAAGGCGGCGGAGTATATCGAGGTGCTGGACCGCAAAAGCCAGCGGCTGAAAAAGCTTACCGAGGATCTTGTGGAGGCATCCAAAGCGTCCACCGGCAACCTGACGGTGAACTGGGAGAGGCTGGACTGGGCCCAGCTCACCGACCAGGCCCTGGCCGAGTGCGGCGAGCGGCTGGATGCCCAGAACCTGACGGTGGTGCGCTCCCTGCCCGGCGATCCCATGTGGGTGGAGGCGGACGGGCGGCACCTGTGGCGGGTGCTGGACAACCTGCTCACCAACTGCGCCAAATACGCCCTGCCGGGCACGCGGGTCTATGTGGACCTGCGGCGCAGCGGGGAGTGGGCGGTGCTGTCGGTGAAAAACATCTCCCGGGACGCCCTGGATATGCCCGCCGAGCGGCTGATGGAGCGGTTTGTCCGGGGGGACGAGTCCCGCAACCAGGCGGGCAGCGGCCTGGGGCTGTCCATCGCCCAGTCGCTGACGGAGCTCCAGCACGGCAGGTTTGAGATCAGCATCGACGGGGACCTGTTCAAGGCCATTGTCACCCTGCCGATGGCAGGGGAGCGGGCGGAAGACCCCATCCAATTGATGCTATCGTGAGGAGATGCCCCCGGCGAAAGGGTGGGTACTGATAAGGAAGCACCCAATCCACCCACAGCCGAACCCTAAAAACGGAAAAGGCAGGAGGCCGGAACGGGGCAACTCCCATAAGGAAGTTGCCCCGTGGCGGCGCCTGTAAGTGAAAATCATTCGATTAGGACGGCGTGGCGATTGCTACGCCGTCTTTTTCTTGCGCTTCCTTATGGAATTAGCGCAGGGGTGAGCGATTAGGAACCCAAAACCATCAGGAAGCCGGTTAGCGGGGATTTTCTGAGCCGTCATAACGTCCAGAATCCCGAACACACCCTTCAGGCGGAGATCATTTCCAATGTCGGTTTCCATGGTAATGTCCTTGCACTTTTTCATCAGCGCATAGGTGGCGGGGGTGGCAACCAGCACCCGCCCCGTTTCGGGAACCTCGGCATTCCCGGAACGCTCCGCCGATGTGCGTATGGCGCAGTATGAAACCGGGAGCCGCACCCCCAAGGCCGGCCTGGCCCGGACGCTGGCGGGCTTTTTCAAAGTCTCGACCGATGCCCTGACCGTTCCCGACATAGACAGCGACATCGGCCTTACCAGTGTTTGTTTATAATGGAAGTTTCATCATCCCCCGTCTCCAGGTCGATATACCGCACAAACAGGGACACCCGGTTGTCCTCGTTCAGCGCCAGCCACAGGTCGCCCGCCAGCGTCTCCGCATCGGGGGCGGTGATGGCCACCCGCCGGGGTTCCCCCTCAAAGGAGGGCAGGGGGCTGCCGTCCCGCTCGTAGGTGTGGATGAAATGGCCCACCCCGGCTCTGGGGGCCTCGTACTCAAAAAAGTACCGGCAGGCGCAGGCGGGGTCGCCGTCCAGGCTTTTGAGGATGGATAGGTCATAGGAGCCGTTGGGCTTCACCACCCCGGAGATGCGGGGGGTGTAGTTGGGGCCGTCCGGCTCGAAGGTGCGGGTGTTCAGGGCGTGGCGGTAGCAATGGCCCGCCAGGATGTTGTCCCGGATGGTGTCGGTTTGGTCGCCGTTGGTGACGATGATGACGCCGTTGTCCATCCGCCGCACCGGGTGGTAGATGATGAGGGAGGGGTCGGTCATTTTAGACTCATCGAAGGCCCGGGTGCGGATACCGTCCTCTGTCTCCTCAAAGACCCGGTTGCGGCTGTTCTCGCTGCGGCCCATGATGAAGTAGGCGATGACGGCGCTTTTATTGTCGGCGGAGCGGCCCAGCATAATGCCCCGGCCGGGATAGGGGTTGTTCTGTAAATATTCAACCATGTCGGTCATTGAAGACACTCCTTTGAAAGTTGTAGCGGCTTCAAAATACGGACGGTCCGGCCCTCCACCTTCAAGCGGCCCTGGCAGAACAGGGACACCGCCTTGGGAAGGATGACCCACTCCGCCTGCTCCATGATCCGGCGCTGGAGGGCTTCGGGGGTGTCGCCCTCCTCCACCGCCACCGCCTTTTGGAGCACGATGGGCCCGCCGTCGCACTCCTCGCTGACGAAGTGGACGGTTGCGCCGGACAGCTTGACGCCGTATTCCAGCACCTTCTCATGGACGTGGAGGCCGTAGTACCCCTTGCCGCAGAAGGAGGGGATGAGGGCTGGGTGGACGTTGAGAATGGCGTTAGGGTAGGCATTGACCATCTCTTCTGTGAATATGGTCATGAAGCCCGCCAATACCACCAGGTCGATGTTCAGCCCCTTGAGCTTGTCCACCAGGGCTACGGTCATGGCCCGGCTGTCCGGGTAGTCCTTCCGGGCCACCACATAGCTGGGGATGCCCGCCTGCTTGGCCCGCTCCAGGGCGTAAACGCCGGGTTTGGAGGCGATGACGGCGGCGATGCGGCCGCTAATAATGTCCCCCTGTTCCTGGGCGTCGATGAGGGCCTGCAAATTGGTGCCCCCGCCGGACACCAGCACGGCGATGCGTTTGACCGCGCTCATAGCAGCTCCACACCCCCGCCGCCGGGAACCACTTCGCCGATGATCCTGGGGGCCGCTCCCGCCCCATCCAGGGCGGCCACGGCTTTTGCTGCGTCCTCCTTGTCCACCACCAGCACCATGCCCGTGCCCATATTGAAGGTGTTAAACATATCCCGCTCCGAAATGCCGCCCTTTTCCTGGAGCAGAGAGAAGATGGGGGGGATGCTCAGGGCGGATTTGTGGATTTTAGCGGTCATCCCCTCGGGCAGGCAGCGGGGGATGTTCTCATAGAACCCGCCGCCGGTGATATGGCTGGCACCGTACACCCGGGCGGCCCGGAGGGCGGCCAGCACGGGCTTGACGTACAGCTTGGTGGGGGTGAGCAGCTCCTCCCCCAGGGATTTGCCGTCCAGCCCGTCCAGGGGCCTGTTGAGGTCGGCGTGTTCGATGTCGAACACCTTGCGCACCAGGGAGAAGCCGTTGGAGTGCAGGCCACTGGAGGGCAGGGCCAGGATTATGTCCCCGGCCTTCATCCGGCTGCCGTCAATCATCTTCGCCTTGTCCACGATACCCACGGCAAAGCCCGCCAGGTCGTAGTCGTCCGGGTTCATTACGCCGGGGTGCTCGGCAGTCTCACCGCCGATGAGGGCGCAGCCGGACTGGACGCAGCCCTCCGCCACGCCGGATACAATGGACGCCACCTTTTCCGGGTCGTTTTTGCCGATGGCGATGTAGTCCAGGAAGAACAGGGGCTTGGCCCCGCAGCAGATAATATCGTTGACGCACATGGCCACGCAGTCGACGCCGATGGTGTCATGGCGATCCATCAGCTGGGCCACCCGGATCTTGGTGCCCACGCCGTCGGTGCCCGACACCAGGATGGGCTCTTCCATGCCGGAGATGTCGGGGGCGAACAGGCCGCCGAAGCCGCCGATGCCGCTGACCACGCCGGGTATGCTGGTGCGCTCCACGTGACGCTTCATCAGCTGGACGCCCTTGTATCCCGCCTCGATGTCTACCCCGGCGGCGGCGTAGGCTTGGGAGTGGGAGTTGTTCATTGCTCCGCCCCTTTCCACAGCCTGCACTGCTCGATGCGCTTGCCGCCGTCGCCCTGCTTCTCATCGTAGGCAAACTGGTTGAGCAGCTGGCAGGGGAAGTTCTGGCACTGGCCGCAGTGAGCGTGGGTCTTGCCCTCGGTGCAGGCCTTGACGGGGCAGGCGTCCGCCCAGAAGGGCTTGTCAATGTTCACACAGCCGGGACAGCCCATCTGCTCCCGGTACTGGCACTGGCCGCACAGGATGCCGCATCTCGATTCGATCATAAATATCCCTCTCCTTGTCTCTTATTCTTTCCCAGTCCAGCAGTAGGTACAGATTTTGTCCTTGTCGATGCCGATGGCCTCCAGCAGTCCGTCCAGGGACTGGTAGCCCAGCGAGTCAAAGCCCAGCTTTTCGCAGATGGACTTGAGCAGGCACTGGCCCCGCCGGGTGGAGGAGTCGGCGTATTCCTCCAGATGTTTCTGCCCCTCGTCCCCCTCCAGCTCCTGGACGGTTTTCCGGGCCAGCAGCTCCATGGAGGAGTTGCTCCGGGAGAAGTTCAGGTACTTGCAGCCGTACATGATGGGGGGGCAGGCGGAGCGCATGTGCACCTCCCTGGCTCCCGCGCCGTAGAGGAAGTCCACCGTTTCCCGCAGCTGAGTGCCCCGGACGATGGAGTCGTCCACAAAGAGCAGCTTTTTCCCCTGGATGAGTTCGGGGACGGGGATCTGCTTCATTTTAGCCACTTGGTTGCGCACCTCCTGGTTGGCGGGCATGAAGGAGCGGGGCCAGGTGGGGGTGTACTTCACGAAGGGCCGGGCAAAGGGCTTGCCGCTGGCGTTGGCGTAGCCGATGGCGTGGGGGACGCCGGAGTCCGGCACCCCGGCCACCCAGTCCACGTCGGGCAGGGCGCCCCGGGCCTTTTCCGCCCGGGCCATGATCTCGCCGTTACGGCAGCGGGTGACCTCCACGTTCTGCCCCTCGTAGTTGGAGTTGGGATAGCCGTAGTAAGTCCACAAAAAGGCGCAGATGCGCATTTTGTCCCCTGCGGGGGCCAGGGTTTCCCAGCCGTCCGCCGTGACCCGGACGATCTCGCCGGGGCCAAGCTCATAGGCGTTGGCATACCCCACCTTGGTGCAGGCGAAGGACTCGAAGGATACGCAGCAGCCCTCATCGTTTTGGCCGATGAGCACCGGCAGGCGGCCCAGCCTGTCCCGGGCGGCCACAATGCCCTCGGGTGTGAGGATAAGGATGGTGGAGGAGCCGTCGATGACCTGCTGGGCGTATTGGATGCCCTCCACCAGGGTGTCCTTTTGGTTAATGAGGGCGGCAGTGAGCTCGCAGGCGTTCACCTTGCCCGAGCTCATGGCCATGAATTGCCGGGCGTGGCCGTTGAAATAGTCTTCCACCAGCTCCTCCGCGTTGTTGATAATGCCCACGGTGGAGATGGCGTAGACGCCCAGGTGGGAGCGCACCAACAGGGGCTGGGGGTCGGTGTCGCTGATGCAGCCGATGCCGGAGGCGCCGTGGAACTTTTGCAGGTCCTTTTCAAACTTGGTGCGGAAGGGGGTGTTCTCGATGGAGTGGATCTGCCGCTGGAAACCGTCTTCCTGGTCATAAATAATCATGCCGCCCCGGCGGGTGCCCAGGTGGGAGTGGTAGTCCACGCCGAAGAAAATGTCAAGGGTCACGTCGCGCTTGGAAATCGCGCCAAAAAATCCGCCCATACAGAGCCTCCTTATTTCTTATGCTTGCGCCGGAAAAGCAAAGCTGCGCCCCCGGCAAGAGCCGCGGCCAGGAGCAGCATGAGGACCAGCCCGGCGGGGCTGCCCGATACGAAGATAGTGGTGGGGCCGTCCGCTCCGCCGATGATGCCTAAATCCATGGCTTACTTCCCCATCAGGCGGCGGCTCATCTCCTGATAGGCCCCCTCCACGTTGCCCAGGTCCCGGCGGAAACGGTCCTTGTCCAGCTTTTCGCCCGTCTTGGAGTCCCAGAAGCGGCAGGTGTCGGGGCTGATCTCGTCGGCCAGCACGATGGTCCCGTCGGCCGTCTTGCCGAACTCCAGCTTGAAGTCCACCAAGGTGACGCCGCAGGCAGCAAGCTCCGCCTTGAGGAAGTCGTTCACCTGGAAGGCATATTTCTTGATGAGCTCAATCTCCTCCCAGGTGGCCAGCTTCAGGGCGACGGCGTGGTGGTCGTTGATGAGGGGATCGTGGAGATCGTCGTTTTTGTAGGAGAACTCCACGGTGGGCGCGTCGAACACGATGCCCTCCTCCACGCCATACCGCTTGGCGAAGGAGCCGGCGGAAATGTTGCGGATAATGACCTCCAGGGGGACGATGGACACCTTTTTCACAGCGGTCTCCCGTTCAGAAAGCTCCTCAATGAAGTGGGTGGGTACGCCAGCCTTCTCCAGCTGCCGCATGAGGAAGTTGGTCATCTGGTTGTTGATGGCCCCCTTGCCGGTGATGGTGCCCTTTTTCAGCCCGTCAAAGGCGGTGGCGTCGTCCTTGTAGGACACAATGACCACGTTGGGGTCCTCGGTGGAGAAAACTTTTTTGGCCTTGCCCTCGTAGAGCTGCTCGATCTTGTTCATAATAAAACTTCCTTTCAAAAGTGTGCTGATTCATTCAGCTCCGTCTGGAGCTTGGCCTCCTTCTCGGCAATCTGCGCGGCCATATTGTCCCGGGCCCCGTCCAGCTTTGCCGCCAGCCCATCGTCGGAGACGGCCAGAATCTGGGCGGCCAGCACGGCGGCGTTCTTGGCCCCGTTGATGGCCACGGCGGCCACGGGGATGCCGCTTGGCATTTGGACGGTAGAGAGCAGGGCATCCAGCCCGTCCATGGCCCCTCCCTTCATGGGGATGCCGATGACGGGCAGGGTGGAATTCCCGGCAAAGGCCCCAGCCAGGTGGGCGGCCATGCCCGCCGCGCAGATGAACACGCCGAAGCCGTTGGCCCGGGCGTTCTTGGCAAAGTCCGCGGCGGCGGCGGGGGTGCGGTGGGCGCTGAGTATGTGGGCCTCATAGGGGATGCCGAACTCCTCCAGCTGGGCGCAGGCCCCCTTGACCACCGGCCAGTCGGAGTCGGAGCCCATGATGACGGCGACTTTTTTCATGAAAATCCTCCTTTGGGTGTACAAAGTAAAAAGAAGCAGGCCGCCGCGCGTATGCGGGCAGCCTGTTTTGCTCAGTGGACAAATTTGGACGCAATGGGGCCGCGGAGACGGAAGCCCGGATGGACAGGTTGGGGATGCGCCACGACAGCCACCTCTTTTCCAAATGGTCAGTTCCATTTTAGCTAAGGGGAACTGAGAAATCAAGGCTTTTCCCCATTTTCGTAGGCTTATACAATCCTTTGGGGCGGGGGAGGGCCGTCCAAGGCGAAACGCTCAAAACAACCCCGTCGCCTCCAGAATGCCGGACACTTGGGCCGCGCGGCCAGCCCAGGAGGACTGCCGGGCCAGCTCCCGCCGCCGCCGGGGGAAGGAAGGATCCTCCCCAAAGGCGCTCTTGCACCGGCGCAGGAAACCGGGGCCGTCGTAGGCGGCGGCCGCCAGCTCCGGGATGGTCTCCTGGACGCTGGGATCCACCACGGTGACGACGGGCCTGCCCGTGGCCAGGTATTCGTATACCCGGCTGGGAACCACATCGCCCACCGGACGGTCCCGGCGGGCCAGGTCGAACAGCAAATCGCAGCAGTATAGATAGTCCGGCACATCCAGTGGGTTTACCGGCCCGGTGAGCACGATGTTTTCCTGCCCCCGCAGCTGGTCCGCCCCCGGCCTGGTCACCGGGCCCATGAGTACAAAGGTCCACTCTGGCCGGTGGCGGGCGGCGTAGAGCAAGGGATCCAGATCCACCTGGCCGTCTACCCGGCCCAATCTTCCCAGCACACGCGTGCCTGGGAGGTTGGCCAGGGCAGGGGGGACGGTGTGCTCCTTCTGCTGGAACAGCACAGGATTCACCCCGTTGGGCAGCAGGGCGATGTTGTCATTGCAGGGGGACAGCCGTTTGATGAGGCCGAAGGAGGCGGCAAACACCACCTCGGCGTGACGGGTGAGGTCGCTCTCCCAGTCCAGAAATTCGTCGCCCCAATAGCGGTTACAGTCGTATACCACCCCCCGGTAGGCCAGCTCGTCCAGAAATTGGGCGTGGAGGGGGGAGGAACACCACAGCACAGGCTCCCGGAATCGGTGCTTTTCCATCACCTGCTGGATGAAGCCCACCGCCCGGTCCAGCCGCCGGCGCTGGAGCACCGACGTGTCCTGGGGGTAGGGGAGGGGGGCGGGCAGGGTATAGACGGTGATATGGGCGCGCACCCGCCGGCCCTGCCCGGGCATGGGTCCGCCCCGGCGGGGGGCGGGTTCGAAAAAGAGGATCTGTGCGCCGGTGAGCCGGGCCAGCAGCTGTTGGGTGCGGTCGGGCCGGGCCCGCCAGGGGGCGTGGGCCAGGCAGAGCAGCTGCTTCATGGGGCCACCCCCGGGCCGTCCCCGTCCGCCAGCAGGCGGCGCAGGACGTCGGAATTGTTTTGCTCCAGGCGGCGCAGGCGCTCCACGGCGGCGTGGAGCTCATCCCGGTGGTTGCAGAGGGCCAGCGCCCGATCCAGCATGTCCCGCAGGCTGTCGCTGGTGAGCCGGTCCAGATCCTGGTAAAGCTCCTGGCCCATATAGGATAAAAAGCCGCTGACCTTGGGGTCGTAGGTGATGCCCACCAGGGGGACGCCCCGCCCGGCGGCGAAAATCAGGCCGTGAAGCCGCATGGAGATCACCGCCTGCATCCGGGAGGTGAGCCCCAGCATCAGCTCGGAGCTGAGGGGCTGGCGCAGAATACAGGGCCGTGGGCCGTCCAGGTGGGCGCACACCAGGTCGGCGGCGTCGCCATCGGAAATGTGGTTGATGGACAGGAATACCGGGGTGAGGCCGTACTTGTCCCGGGCATAGCGCACCGCCCCGGCAATGACGGGCGCCTTGTCCTCAAAACCTTTCCAGGTGCGCAGGCACACGCCCAAATAGGCTCCGCCGGACTCCAGCCCCAGCTTGGCCATCAGCGCGTCCGTCTCCTCCTCCGGCGCAGGCTGGAGGGAGAGCACCGGGTCGGCGGCCAGGACGGTCTCTGGCTTGTCCACCCCGAAGCGCTTGAGCTCGGCCAGGCTGGCGTCCTCCCGGAGAGTGATGGCGTCCACGCAGGTATTGAGCACCCGGCGGACCAGCGCCACATCCCCCGGACGGGTCACCGGCCCGATGCCGCAGCCGTACATGAGCACCTTGCACCCCCTGGCCCTGGCGGCGCGCAGGGTGAAGAGATAGTACAGCAGGCTGCGCCGGGAGGTGGCGTCCTGGATCAGGCTGCCGCCCCCGTTGATATAGAGCCGAACCCGGCCCATGACACGCAGTATGCCGGGGATGTCGAACATGTGCAGGGCGGCCACGCCGTGGCGGGCGGTGGTCTCGGCGGGGTTCCGGGACAGGACGGTGAGCGTCTCCCCGCCCGCAGCGGCGCGGGCCTCCCGGAGGATGGCCTTCAGGATGGCCTCGTCGCCGGTGTTGCCCAGCCCGTAGGAGCCGCAGATCAAAATCCCCGAGCGCTTATTAGATTGTAAACCGCGTTGGCCCATATCGCTGTCGCTCCTCTGATCCGCGCCGCCCGTCACAGCCCCAGTACGGCGTCGGCGCGCCGGGTGATTTCGGCGTTGTAATCTGACAGGTCGTCGTAAACCTTTTCCGCGGGCTTTTGGGCGGCCAGCAGGGCCTGTACCATGTCGCCGCAGCCGGTGACGCCGGGGTTGTAGGGCTCCAGGTTTTTGGAGATATACAGGGGCAGGCCCAGGGCCTTTGCCTCCCAGATGACCATGCCCTGGCCCTCGTAGCGGGAGGTGAGGACAAAACCGTCCATCTTGTCCATATAGCAGAAGGGGTTGGTCTGGTTGCCCAGCAGGGTGACAAACCCCTCCAGCCCCAGCTCCCTGATCTGCCCCTCCAGCGCCGCCCGGCCGGGGCCGTCGCCGATGAGGTAGAAATGGAAGTCGGTGCGGGACTGCTTTACCTGGGCCAGATAGCCCATCAGCAGGTCGTAGCCCTTCTGATGGCAGATGCGGCCTACCGAACACAGGTTGAGCTTGGCGGGATCCACGGAAAAATCCACGTCCAGCTTGGCTTTGCGGAAGATTTCATCGGTGTCGATGTGGTTGGGGATGGCGGTGATGGGTTTGTCCTGAATGCCGGACACCCGGCGGAAGCCGTCGATGATGCCGGGGGATACGGCCACAAATTCATCATAGTGGCGCAGCTTCCCCTTAAAGAAGTGCCAGAGTATGCGGTATTTCGGCTCGTTTTTCCGCTTGACCTCCACGTCGTTGTGAATCCACATCACCCGTTTTTTGGCGTTGGCGTTGATGACGCCCGCCGCGCACTCGTTCTGGTAGCTGTTGAAATCCACCGCCACGTCGTACCGCCTGCCGCCGGTAACGTCGCCCAGCAGCACCCGGGTCAGGCCAAAGTACAGAACCCGGAAGAAGCCGGGCGGGGGTGTGAGGTATTTGATGTGCAGGTTCTCATGGGCGGGCAGGTCGAAAAAACACTGGTCGTCAAATAGATAGACGTCGACGCAGCAGCGGCTGAAGTCGATGTCGTTGAGGATATTCACCAGGGATTTCTGGACGCCGCCCACCCGGAGGTCTGTTTGGAAGAACGCGATCTGTTTCATGAATGGCCCGCCTTTCGCAATGACTGGATGGTTGGGGGATTAATTTTACATTATAATATAGCCCGACACTTTTTGCAAGCAGCCGCTTGCCAAGGGCGGCCAAATCAGATACAATAGAGGGCATCTACCAGTATACATATTTTTTCCCGCAGGTCAAGGGAGAAGGGGGAATTGCCGTGCCGGAAGTCATTCAGCAGCTGGACGAACAGATTCTGGTCTGGATCGCCCAGAACATACGCTGCGCCGTACTGGATCCGTTTATGAAGCTGTACACACAATTGGGCAACACGGGGATGTTGTTCATCGCCCTGGGGGTGCTGCTGCTGCTGTTCAAGCCCACCCGGAGGGCGGGAGTGTCGGCGCTGTGCGCCATGCTCATCGGACTTATTGTGGTGAACTTCACCATCAAGCCCATTATGGCCCGGCCAAGGCCGTGGCTGGTCATCGAAAACTTTGTTAACCTGGTGCCGGAGCACGACCCCAATTCCTTCCCCTCGGGGCACACCAACGCCGCCTTTGCCTTTGCTCTGGCGGTGTGCATGTCCGCGCCGAAAAAGTGGATGAAGGTATCGGCGGTCTGCGCAGCCGTGGTGATGGGCCTGTCCCGGCTGTACGTGGGGGTTCACTTCCCCAGCGATGTGCTGGCGGGGGCGGCCATCGGTTCGCTGTGCGGCCTGTTGGGCGCGTGGGTGGCCGGCAAGGCGTGGGAGCGGCTCAGCCGCCGCACCCCGCAAGCTCCAGGATAACCGCCTGGGCCAGCAGCAGCCCCGCCGCGGCGGGCACCCACATGGCGCTGGCGGGGATGGACCGCCGCCCCGGCGGGGGGGTCTCGTCCCCCTCCCCGGCGCTGCGGGGCTGCTCGGGGGAAAACACCACCTTGTGGTGGGGGATGCCGCGGCGGCGCAGCTCCTTGCGCACCACCCGGGCCAGGGGGCAGCCCTCGGTCTGGGCGATGTCGGCGATGCGCAGCAGCTGGGCGTCCCGCTTGTTGCCTGTGCCCAGGGCGGAGATGATGGGGATGCCCCGGGCACGGGCGGTCTCAATCAGGTCCAGCTTGCAGCTCACCAGGTCGATGGCGTCCACAATGTAGTCGTAGCCTGTCCGGAAAAATTCCTCCCGGGTGTCCGCCTCATACCGCAGGGGCAGGGGGTGGAGGACACAGCCGGGGGCGATGCCGGCAAGGCGCTGGGCGCAGGCCCGGGCCTTTTCCATGCCCACGGTGGCCCACACTGCGGCGGCCTGCCGGTTGAGGTTGCTCACCGAAACCGTGTCCTGGTCGGCCAGGGTGAGCTCCCCCACGCCGGAGCGGCACAGGGCCTCGGCGCACCAGCTCCCCACGCCGCCCAGGCCCAGCACGGCCACATGGCTTTTGCCCAGCCGCTCCATGGCGGGGGCGCCCAGCAGCATCCGGGTGCGGATGAATTGCTCGTCCATATTTGGAATACCTCCCATAAAACAAGGGCCAGACAAACCGTCTGGCCCTTGCGCGTTTGTGGTTACTTGCCCAGATAGCGGGCGCCGCCGGCCTCCGCGGCGGGGTAGCCCTCGGCCAGGCCGTCCACCCACTCGGTGAGCGCGGTCTTGGCCAGGGCGGAACGGGCGGAGCCCATCCAGACCGGCTCGTTCTCGCCCACGTAGTATACCAGGTGATAACCGTAGTAGTCATCGCTGGCGAGGGCACCGTCAGCGGCAATATGCTGGACCAGGTCCACATCGCCGCCCTTACGGGCGCTGTCGAACAGCCACTGGTCAAACTCGGGGACAAAGCGGCCTTGGGAAATGCGCTGGTACAGGCCGCCGTTGGTGTTGGAGCCGCCGTCCTCGGAGTTCTCGTCGGCCAGCTTGGCGAAGGCGTCCTCGCTCTTGTCGCTGGAGTCCCAGGCGGCCTGGATTTCATCCATCTTAGCCTTGGCGGCGGCCCAGGCCTCGTCGGTGGGGGCCTCCAGGGTGTTCTCCTCGCCGGTGGCGCTCTCGGCCCGGACCAGAATGTGGCGGGTGTCCCGGGTGGGCTCGTCGGCCAGGTAGCGGCCATGGAAGGAGATGACGTAATAGCCGTTTTCAGTGTCCACCAGCTCGCACACGTCCTCGTCCAGCTGGAGCAGCTGATCGCGGAAGGTGGCGTTGACGTTGCCGGTGCCCACGGTCTTGGCGTGGTCGGCGGCGGTGGCCAGCTCGTACTTGTCGATCTGGGACTGGAAGGAGTTGCCGCCCTTCACGGCTTCCAGGGCGGCCTCGGCCTTATCCTTGGCGCCGTCCTTGGCCTCCTGCTTGAGCTTATTCAGCTCTTCGTCAGGCAGCGCGTTGCCGTCGGCGTCCTTGTCGTTGACGGCGGGGATGGCAAAGTAGAGGTAGGAGTGCTCAATGGTGTCCAGCACGTCGGCGTTTTCCTCGTAGTAGGCGTCCAGGTCGGACTGCTGGTATCCGTCGTAGAGGGCGTTGCCCTTTTCGGTGTTGGCCAGGTCGGCCATCAGGGATCGGGCGGTCATTTTCTCAAACACGGCAGGGGTCATATAGGGCCCGTAGATAGCCCGGAGATAGGCGTTGTAGCTGTAGCCGCCGGAGGACGCCTGGGATTTGAAGGAGTTGATGGTGGCCTCCAGGCTGTCCTTGATCTCGTCCTCGGTGTGGCCGTCCTTCACGGCCTGGTCGGCCAGGGCCAGGTTGCGCTGGGCGGACTTCAGGGCGGTCTCCATGAAGTAATCCCGGTAGGTCTTGTTTTCCGCCTCGTTGTAGAACTGGTCGTCGTCGCCCTTGGTGGTGTCAAAGCCGATATAGGCGCCCATACTGGCGTAGTAATAGCGGGCGTCGTAATAATAAAAGCTCAGCTCCGCCGTGGTCAGCTCCTCATTTCCCAAGGTGAGAGCGGCGGCCCGGGCCTGGAAGAAACCGGAATTCCAGACCAGAAGCGCGACAACCAGAACGGCGACGATGCCGCCGGCCACGGAATAGGTGACGGTTTTGCGCTTCCGGGCCGCCTGCTCCTGCTGGAATTTGGCGGACCGCTCGGAGGGGCCGGTGTTCTGACGCTGCTTTTTCTCTCTGGATGCGCTCATGGTATATCAATCCTCTCAGTATTCGTGTAATGGCGGCGGGCGGGGACCCGCCGGCGCAAGGGTATGTTTCCCCAAAAATATAGAACCCTGCGGACGCTGCCCATCATTATAGCATGGGGAAACTGCCGTTGCAAGGCCAAATTCGCCCCGCAGATGAAAATTCACAAAAAGAGGCGGGAGGGCCGCAGCCCTCCCGCCCGGTTGCTTATAGAACCCCCGCCGTGGCCGTGCCGCCCCATTAAAAACCTGCACAAGAATGCAGGTGGGTCGCCTCCGCTTGGTTTTACCGCTCCCAACGTCCAGGATCCTCCAAAGAGGGCCGGGAGGTCTGCGAACCACCGCGCGAGTGGGGCGTCCCGTTTCAGAAATGTGGGTTTTAACAGGGCAGGTCACGTAGTTAGAACCCGGCAGGGGTGTTCTATTTTTCGGTTTTCACCGAAGGGATGCCTCCGGCGGGTTCCTTTCTCTCGCGCGAGAGAAAGGAACCAAAGAGCGCGCATAGGGGCTGCGGCCCCTATGTACCCCAATGGGGAGCCCTATACGAAACGCGGACAGACGCCCTTTCCGGCGCGTGGGGCTTTTGACGCAGATGCCCCCATTTGTGCTGCCGCCGGTGTCTAGGCACTGTAAAACAAAAGGAACCCACGGGCTGCGCCTTAGTAATGCGCCGCCTGTGCGGGGCTGCTTACCCGTCCTCTTCTTCCTCGAACAGCTCCTCCATAAAGTGCTGGTACACCGCGTCCAGCTCCTGCTCGTCGTCGATGTCGGCCAGCAGCTGCTCGCCGTCCTGTTCGATGACCTTGAGCAGGATCAGGCCGAAATCCTCATCGTCCTCGTCCATGTCCGCCGGGACAAAGGCCATATACTCCTGGCCGTTATATTCAAGGGTGCCCAGATGCTCCAGTTCAAATTCATTGCCCTCGTCGTCGGTGACCGACACAAAATCGGGGCCGAACTCTTCGCTCATGGCAGTGCGCCTCCTTCCGGCGGCCCTTTGCCGCCTCTGCCCCTATTGTAATGGCTGGGCGGGAAAAAAGCAAGAGGAAACATAAAATTTCTACGAAAGCCTCCGCCCGGGCAGCTCGAAAGCTGTCGTTTTGCCCAGGGTGGACAAATTGCGCCCGGCGTGGTATAATACACCAAATACGGGGCGAAACGCCCCGGGAGAGAGGGACCCGCGCCGTTCCGCGCAGGGGCGGCCTGAATACATCGGAGGGATCTCAATATGCCGGATACCAACCAAAACCAGACCCCGGAGCGCAGCCGAACCCAGCAGGGCGCCCAGCGCCAGCCGTCCCGGGCCAGGGGTCGCAAGCGCCGCCGGCGCCCCATTTGGCTCACCATTATCATCCGCTTTTTCCAGACCATCGGCACGCTGCTGCTGGTGGGCATCGTAACCGGCTGTTTTATGGTATGCTTCGCCGCCGTCTATGTGAAAACGGCGGTGATGCCCAGGACGTTCCTGGACCTGTCCGACTACACCATGGACGAGAACTCGGTGATCTACTACCAGGACAAAAACACCGGGGCGCTGGTGGAGCTCCAGACTCTAATCGGCAAGGAAAACGCGGAGTTGATAGAGTATAAGGATATCCCGGAGGACCTCATCAACGCCTTCGTGGCCATTGAGGACAAGCGCTTCTGGAACCACCAGGGGGTGGACTGGCGGCGCACCGCCTCGGGCCTGCTGCGCATGTTCACCGGCGGAAATATCCAGGGCGGCTCCACCATCACCCAGCAGCTCATCAAAAACGTGACCGAGTATGACGACGTGACCGTCACCCGGAAGATCCTGGAGATTTTTACCGCCCTGGAGCTGGAGAACAACTACAGCAAAGAGGACATCCTCACCCTGTATATGAACCAAATTTGGATGGGCAACGGCTGCCGGGGCGTCCAGGCCGCGGCCAAGTACTACTTCGGCAAGAACGTGTGGGAGCTGGACCTGGCCGAGTGCGCCAGCCTGGCCGCCATCACCAACAACCCCTCCCTCTACGCCCCCTACGGTACGGTGGACGTGGTGCGCTACCAGTGCCAGAATCCGGAGTGCAGGCTCTACTCCCTGACCAGGGACGAGGTATGCGAGTACTGCGGGGCGGAGGATTCCTATGACAGCGGCTCAGTCTGGACCAACCGGGAGTTCAACAAGGCCCGGCAGGAGAACATCCTGAAGGAGATGGCCAAGGAGGACCAGGCCCGGCCCGCGCCCTATATCACTGAGGCGGAGCGGGACGCCGCCATCGCGGAGAAGCTGGCGTTTGGCCGGGACAGGCAGACTGCTTCCGATGATTCGGATGCCACCCAGGATAACAAACCGTCCACCGTCTACTCCTGGTATGTGGAGCAGGTCATCAACGAGGCGATTGAGAAGCTGAAGGAGACCACAACCCTCAGTGAAGATATGTGCCGCAAGCGGGTGTTCAGCGGAGGCTTGTCCATCGTGTGCGCCTACGACCCGGAGGTGCAGGCGGCGGTGGACACGGTGTACAATAACCGGGAAAACCTGGACCAGGTGTCTTCCAAGACCGGCCAGCGGCTGATCTCCGCCATTTCGGTGGTGGACAATTCCACCGGCCTGGTGGTGGCCATGGGCAGCACGGAGGAGAAGACGGTCAACCGGGGCTGGAACACCCCGGTGGACACCAAGCGCCAGCCCGGCTCGTCCATCAAGCCCCTGTCCGTCTACTCCCCGGCCATTGAGATGGGGCTGATTACCCCCGCCACCGTTGTCGATGACAGCCCCCAGGAGCTCAACGGCAGGCCCTGGCCTGTCAACGTCACGCCTACCTACGGGGGGCTGACCACGGTGCTGCACGGCGTCACCCAGTCGCTGAACACGGTGGCGGTGCGGGTGCTGGAGCAGGTCACCCCCCAGGCGTCCTACGATTTCATGGTCAACCGCTACGGCATTACCTCCATGGTGCCCTATTTTGAGAACAGTAACGGCCAGGTGAGCTCGGATATCGACCGCAGCCCCCTGGCCATGGGCGGCCTGACCAAGGGCGTGTCCACCTTTGAGATGGCGGCGGCGTTTGCCACCTTCCCCCGGGGCGGCCAGTTGACCAAGGCCACCACTGTGCTGGAGATCAAGGACGCCGGCGGCAAGGTGGTTGTGGACAACAAGCCTGAGCCCACGTGGCCCATCAAATCCACCACCGCCTATTATATCAACTCCATGCTGTCCAACGCCGTCAGCTCGGGCACCGGCACGGGGGCACGCATCTCCGGCCAGACTGTGGCGGGCAAGACGGGCACCACCAACGATACCTTCGACTACTGGTTCTGCGGCTACACCTCCTACTACACCGGGGCGGTGTGGACGGGCTACCCTAACAGCGAGGTCATCAACCGCAACTACAAAAACCCGTCGGTGTCCATGTGGCAGAAGGTGATGGAGATCCTCCACGAGGGGAAGGAGAACATGGCCTTTGAGGTGCCGGGCACCCTGAGTTCCTACAACATCTGCAAAGACTGCGGCAAGCTGTCCCTGCCCGAGTGCACCCAGGACGTGCGGGGCAACCGGGTGCAGAGCTTCCGGCTGTTTGCCGAGGACGCGCCCAAGGAGCACTGCCAATGCCATGTGCCGGTGAAGGTGTGCGTGGACAGCCCGGTGAACAACGCCAAGGGGGAGCCCATCGGGCGCTACCATCTGGCCGGGGAGTTCTGCCCGGAGGAGAGCGTTCAGACGGTGTATATGGTGGACTTCCAGCGCGAGCAGGTGGGTTCCACCCATGTGGGGGACTCGGACGCCCTGGTGGGCTGGTACGAGTACCTGGGGGAAGAGGGCAGATACTGCCACGTCCACACCAGCGAGCCTGTCCCCTCGGAGGAGCCCATCCCGTCGGACGACCCCTTTGCGGAGCCCACGGACGATCCCTTTGTGGAACCTACAGACGATCCCTGGGGGTGGCTGTTCCCGTCCACCCCCACGCCGGATGTGACCGACCCGGTGGCCACTCCGCCCTTCTACGACCCCTATCCCACCGACGAGCCCAGCCAGGAGCCGGTGACCGAACCGCCGTATATCCCGGCGGACGGATAAAGTGTAAACGCCGCCCGGCGCACAGCGCCGGGCGGCGTTTGGCGTTCAAGGGGCAGAGGGCTGGGACATTGTGCCGAAGAACGGCGGCAGAGGGGGAAAAGGTTTGTTAAAAAAGCCGTGAGACCGGCGATTGCGGATTGTCCGCGTCTGTGGTACAATAGACCGCGGTATAAAGACAGCGCGGGCAACAGGAGGCGGGGTTGCATGGAACAGGCGAAACCCAGGTATTTTATCGTGGAATCCACGGTGCTGCCGGAGATCTACCTGAAGGTGGCCGAGGCCAAGCGGCTGCTGGAGACCGGAGAGGAGCGGACGGTAAACGCCGCCGCCCGCCGCTCCGGGGTAAGCCGCAGCGCGTATTATAAGTATAAGGACGCCATCCGGCCCTTCCAGGATATGGTCCAGGGGCGGATCGTCACCATCCAGATCCTGCTGCGCAACCAGCCGGGGGCGCTGTCGTCGGTGCTCAACCTGCTGGCGGATAGGGGGGGAAACGTACTCACCATCAACCAGGCCATCCCCGGCGGGGGCGCGGCGGCGGTGACGGTGGGATTGGAGACCAGCGGGCTGTCCGCCGGGCTGGAGGAGCTGCTGGAGGAGCTGCGCGCCCGGCCGGAGGTAATCCGCTGCGAGGTGCCCGCGGGCTGAATGCAGGGCGCGGCGGCTGCGCACACTGGAAGAAGAAGGGGCGCTTGCGTCCCGTGGAAGGAATGACAAGGCAAATGGTAAATGTGGCGATTTTGGGCTTCGGTACCGTGGGATCCGGCGTGGCCGAGGTGCTCACCGGGCATGAGGACAGTATTGGACGCAAGGCGGGCGGGCTGATCCGGCTGAAGTATATCCTGGATGTGCGGGACTTCCCGGACAGCCCCTTCGCGGACCGCTTTGTGAAGGACTTCGCGGTGATTGAGGATGACCCGGAGGTGGATATTGTGGTGGAGACCATCGGAGGGGCGTCCATCGCCCTGGACTTCACCAGAAGGGCGCTGGAGGCGGGCAAGAGCGTGGTCACTTCCAACAAGGAGCTGGTGGCCACCTTCGGCTATGAGCTCACCCAGCTGGCGAAGGCGAGGGGCGTATGCTACCTCTTCGAGGCCAGCGTGGGGGGGGGCATTCCCATCATCCGCCCCCTGAGCCAATGCCTGGCCGCCAATGAGATTTTGGAAATTTACGGCATCCTCAACGGCACCACCAACTATATCCTCACCCGGATGATCCGGGCGGGGCTCACCTTCGACGCGGCGCTCCGGGAGGCCCAGGAGAAGGGCTACGCCGAGCGGGACCCCTCCGCCGACGTGGAGGGGCACGACGCCTGCCGTAAGATCTGCATCCTGGCGGACATCGCCTTTGGGCGGCATATCAGCCCCGGCCAGGCGCCCACCCAGGGGATTACCGGGATCACCCTGGCGGATGTGGACTACGCCGAGAGTGCTGGCAAAAAGATTAAGCTGCTGGGCCGGGCCATCCGCAGGGAGGACGGCAGGGTGTGCGCCTATGTGGCCCCCCATCTGGTGGACCAGTCCGACCCGCTGGCCGGGGTGGAGGACGTGTTCAACGCCATCTCCGTCCGGGGGGACGCCATCGGCGATGTGATGTTCTATGGCCGGGGGGCGGGCAAGCTGCCCACCGCCTCCGCCGTGGTGGCGGACGTGATCGACGTGGCACGGAACATGGGGCACCGCAAGGCGCTGAGCTGGGAACCGGGCGGGGAGGACGCCGCCTGCGGCACGGACGGGCTGGAGAGCCGCTGGTACGTCCGGGCGGCCGCGTCCGCCGACGAGCTGCGCGCCCGGCTGCCGGGGTGCAAGCTGCTGGCCCGGCGGGAGAGCGGCGGGGGCGAGTCCGCCTGCATCACCGAGGGGGAGCTCACCCAAAAGCAGCTGGAGGAAAGATTGGCGGGGCTGGAAACGGCCAATACGCTGAGAGTGCTGGATTAAGGAAGCGCGGAGAAGCGGGCAGGCCGCCCGGCATTTTGGTCAGTCCATCCGCAGCCCTTCGGCATAAAATGGAGTGCCGGGCTCTGGGTCCGGCACTCCCAAACGGCATGGAAACTCCATGAGAGGATGAAGAGCTATGGCATTGATTGTACAAAAATTCGGCGGGTCCTCCGTCGCGGACGCGGACAAGATCCGCAACGTGGCCCGCATTATCACCGATACTTATCAAAAAGGGAACCGGGTGGTGGCGGTGCTGTCCGCCCAGGGGGACACCACGGACGACCTCATTGAAAAGGCCGCTGAGATTAACCCCGCCGCCTCCAAACGGGAGCTGGATATGCTGCTGTCCACTGGCGAGCAGATTTCCTGTGCGCTGTGCGCCATGGCCATTGAAAGCATGGGCTTCCCTGTGGTGTCGCTCACGGGCTGGCAGGCGGGCTTCCGCACCAACTCCGGCTACGGCAACGCCCGCATCAAGCGGGTGCAGGGGGAGCGCATCCGAGCAGAGCTGGACAAGCGGCGCATTGTCATCGTCACCGGTTTCCAGGGGCTGAACAAGTACGACGACATCACCACCCTGGGCCGGGGCGGGTCGGACACGTCGGCGGTGGCCATCGCCGCCGCCCTCAACGCCGATCTGTGCCAGATTTACACCGACGTGGACGGCGTGTACACGGCCGACCCCCGCCTGGTGCCCTCCGCCCATAAGCTGGACGAGATCACCTACGACGAGATGCTGGAGCTGGCCACCCTGGGGGCCCAGGTGCTCCACAACCGCTCGGTGGAGATGGCCAAGCGGTACGGCGTGAAGCTGGAGGTGCTGTCCAGCTTTTCCGGGAGGCCGGGTACAAAAGTGAAGGAGGTTGTCAAGACCATGGAAAAATCCCATATCAGCGGCGTCGCCAAGGATAAGAATGTGGCCCGGCTGGCCCTGGTGGGCCTGGAGGACACCCCGGGCATCGCCTTTAAAATCTTCTCCCTGCTGGCCAGGAACAACGTGAACGTGGACATCATCCTCCAGTCCATTGGCCGCAGCGACACCAAGGACATCAGCTTCACTGTGGCAAAGGGGGACATGGAGCTGGCCCGCCAGCTGCTGGAGGACAGCCGGGACAGCATCCGCTTCGACCACATCGACGTGTCGGACAACATCGCCAAGGTGTCCATCGTGGGGGCGGGGATGATTAACAACCCCGGCGTGGCCGCGGCCATGTTCGAGGCGCTGTTCAACGCGGGCATCAATATCAACATGATTTCCACCAGCGAGATCAAGGTGTCGGTGCTGGTGCACATCAGCGACGCGGACCGGGCGGTACAGGTGATCCACGACCGGTTCTACGATGAGTTCAACGGCGCGCAGTGAGCGCCGCGGCAGGCCGGGCCAAGTGGCCCGGCCTGCCTTTTTGTCCAATTTGCACCCCGGTTAGAGGTGAAAAATCCAGTGTTTTCAATGAGCTCACGCCACGCTGGGATGACCGAGAATTTATGAACTACACTGCTTGAAAAGGGTTCTGACATAGCCTGATTTTGTACTGAAAAGATCATTTTGTAGAATGATGACAGCAATGCAGCCCCATGCCAAATGGGCCAGAAATTTGTCTTATGGGTATGGGGTTCTGCTATTCTTTAGATAGGAGCAGTCAACATGAGAGAAGGAATTTTGATCCCTGATATGCAGAGCGGACGTGCCGATATCCGCTTCCCCTTTGTATTTTTCGTTCAATGCTTTGCGGCCCTGTCTGGTTTCATGCCAGACAGGCTGTTTTCGACAGGCAGAGATGCGTGGTTCACCCTCGCATTTCTGTCAAATCATGATCGATTCCGCCAGAGTGACTTCTTCCGCCTGAGCCTTGCAACTATTCATCCGCCCTACCCCAGTTCGCCGTGCATCTACAAAGAAAGTCCCCGGGAAGCCGCTGGCATCAACGGCTTCCCGGGGACTTTCTTTATGTTTCCAGCCTTACGGCGGTTTGAAGGGGGATCATGGATGGACGATATGCAGGGCCTGGGCGGGAACGGTTTCCTCATAAACGCCCAGGCTGTTGATCAGCTCCAGTACGGCTTGGTCGTCCAGCTGCCAGTAGGGGCTGATCCACTCCCCCTCCAGGGAGGAAGCGTTGAGGGCCGTGTCCAGATCCATGCCGATGGCCTGGGTGCCGAAGAACACCATGTCGCTCAGCGGCATGTCGGAGCTCACATACTGGCTGAAGGTGTTGATGAGGGAGGTGACGTTGGTCACGTTGGACGGGGTGATGGCCTGCTTGGCCAGGGCGGTGAGGAAGGCACGCTGGGTGGCGGTGCGGCCGATGTCGGCGTTGACATAGCAATTCCGGCAGCGCATGACGCCCTCCGCCTTTTTTCCGTCCAGCAGCTGGTAGCCCGGCTGGATGTCGATGACCAGGTCCTGAAGGGGGTCCCTGTAGTCCATCCGTACCGGCACATCGAACCACACCCCGCCGATCTGGTCCACGATGGAGGAGAACGCCTTCAGGTTCACCGACACATAATAGTCAACCGGCACGCCCAGCAGGTCGCGCACCGCCGCGGCCACCGCCTCCTCGCCCCCGGCGTAGGTCGAGTTGATTTTGCGGTACTTGCCGCCGGAGTAGATCACCGTGTCCCGGGGAATGGAGATGAGGGAAGCGGTTTTCGCCTTGGTGTCGAACACACCCAGCATAATGGTGTCGCTGCCGCCCATATCCGCCACCCCCAGCAGCAGGCAGGTGTACACCCCCTTGCGGCGGGTGAGCACCAGGGGAGTGGGGGTGGGCTCGGCCGGATCGTCCGGCGCCGCAGGGGAGGCGGAAGGCCCGGCGGGCTGGGGCGGGATGGTGACCTGGTGGTTCACCGCGGGCTCGGGGGCGAACAGCTTGAGGGCCACGAAGCCGACCACCACCACCAGGGACAGGCCAAAGAGGATAAAATAGAGGGTCTTGGCCAGCCGGACCAGGGGAGAGGCGCGCTTTGGGGCCTTGCGCTTAGCCGGAGTAGTCATGGGAGTGGCTTCCTTTCAAAAGGGCCTGTCGAAAGGCCTCGGATTATGTCAACTTTAGACCGTTCCCTAGTATAGCGGACACCGGCTGAAAATACAAGGGGGCGTTCATGAAGAATTGGTAAATAAATTGTCCCCTGCCAGCCCTTGACATTGGGGACTTTCACGGCTAAAATTGAAGTCACGAAATTTTCAGCCATTGCGGGCGGGAAAACCGGCCCGGCCGATAAGAGAAAGGATTCAAGCTATGAGACGTTTCAGATTCCAGGTCCTTTTGCTGGCCTTGTCCCTCCTGTTCACCCTGGCCGCCTGCAAGCCGGTGGGGGAGGAGCCCTCCAACGCGCCCTCCGAGGCGGCCTCCGAACCGGCGACCCCCAGCGCGGAGCCCGCCCCCCGGCCCACCCAGGAACCCTCCGGCGGGATCACCGACGTGGAGCCCGGCCCGGACACGCGCATCGCGGTGCTGTCCGGCCCCACCGGGGTGGGGGCGGCCAAGCTGCTGGACAACATCGACAACAACCCCGCCGCCCTCCGAAGAAGCGGCTACAGCTACACCATCGCCAACGACAACAGCGAACTGGTGGCGGGGCTGTCCAGCGGGGAGATTGACATTGCCACCGTGGCCTCCAACCTGGCGGTGAACCTCTACAACAAGACGGACGGCGGGGTGAAGATCATCGCCGTGGGCACCCTGGGGGTGCTCCACATCCTGGAGGGTGGCGGCGGGACGGAGATCAACAGCGTCGCCGACCTGTCGGGCAGAACCGTCTACGCTGCGGGCCAGGGGGCCAACCCGGAGTACGTGCTGCGCTACCTGCTCCAGGAGAACGGCCTGGAGATGGGGAAGGACGTGGAGGTGGTCTTTGCCGATGCCTCCGAGATCAGCGCCAAGCTGCTGTCCGGCGAGATTGAGTGCGCCATGCTGCCCGTCCCCGCCGCCACCGCCGCCATCGTGAAGAGCGAGGGTAAGGTGCGTCAGGCCATCGACCTCACCGAAGCCTGGGATAACCTGAAAAACGGCAGCCGGCTCATCATGACCGCCGTGGTGGTTCGCACCGAGTTTGCCGAGACCTATCCCGACCTGGTGTCCCACTTCCTGGCCGACTACAAGGATTCCATCGACTTTGTGAACAACAATCAGGACGCGGCGGCGGAGATAGTGGCGGAGCTGGGCATTGCCCCCAGCGCGGCCATCGCCCAAAAGGCTATCCCCCAGTGCCACCTGGCCTTCCTCTCAGGGATGGATATGGTGGCAGCCATTTCCGACTACTATTCGGTGCTGTGGTCTATCGATCCCGCCGCCGTGGGCGGCTCCCTGCCCGACGACGGAATCTATTACGTGAACAATTGAAGAAGCTTTTGAATACCGCCGCGCCCCTGGCCTTCTGGCTGCTGGTGTGGGCGCTGTGCGCCTGGCGGGTGGGGCGGGCGCTGCTTCTGCCCGGCCCCTTGGCGGTGGGGAAGCGGCTGCTGGAGCTGGCGGGTACGGGAGATTTCTGGCTGTCGGTGGGGGCCACCCTGGGGCGGGTGTTCCTGGGCCTGGGCTGGGGGGCGCTGGCGGGGACGGCGCTGGCCTTTGCCACCCACTTCTTCCCCTGGGCGGACCGGCTGATCTCCCCCGCTATCCGGGTGGTGCGGGCCACGCCGGTGGTGTCCTTCATCCTGCTGGTCTACCTGTGGGTAGCCCGGGGGGCCATCCCCTGGGTCATCTCAGGGCTGATGGTGCTGCCGGTGGTGTGGGGGGCGCTGTGCGCTGGGCTGGACAATATGGACGAAAAGCTGTTGGAGCTCGCCCGGGCCTACCGCTTCTCCCGGCTCAAGACCCTGCGGCTGGTCTGCCTGCCGGCCCTTCGGCCCCAGTTTGCCGCCGGGCTGCTCACCGCCTTCGGGCTAGCCTGGAAGTCCGGGGTGGCGGCGGAGGTGCTGTGTCCCCCCGCCCGCGCCATCGGTTCCCGCATCCAGCAGGCAAAGCTGGGGCTGGAGACGGCGGATCTGTTTGCCTGGACCCTGGCCATCGTGGCGCTGTCCCTGGCGCTGGAGGGGCTGCTCCGCCGGGGGCTGGGGAAGGGGGAGAGAGCGTGATCGGGCTTCGGGATATTACGGTGCGCTTTGGGGACAAGCTGGTATTGGACCGCTTTTCCCTGGACATACCGGCCCAGGGCCTTACCGCCCTGTCCGGCCCCTCCGGCTGCGGCAAGACCACCCTTCTGCGGGTGATGGCGGGGCTGGCCGCGCCCGGGGGCGGCGCGGTGTCCGGCATTGACCCGGGCCGGACGGCGTTTTTGTTCCAGGAGGACCGGCTTCTGCCCTGGCGGACGGCAACCCAGCACATTGCCGACGTGCTCCCCCGGCCCCGCCGGGGGGAGGCGGCAAGGTGGCTGGCCTTTGCCGAGCTGGAGGGGGAGGGGGGCGCGTACCCCGCCGCCCTGTCCGGCGGTATGGCCCGGCGGCTGGCCCTGGCCCGGTGCGCGGCGCTGGGGGGGGAGCTGCTTTTGCTGGACGAACCCTTCGCCGGGGTGGATTCGGAGCGGACGGCGCGGATATTGGAGCGGCTGCGGGGGCTGGGCGTCCCCATCGTGCTGGCCACCCACCAGCCCCAGGTGCTCTGCGCCTGCGATCGGATGATTGCTTTGGAGGGCCCGCCCTTGACGCGGGTATAGAGACACCCCGGCGCACAGCGCCGGGGTGTCTTTTCAATACTGGTTGACCCAGTTGGCGATGAGCCACTGGGGCACCAGCCAAGCCGCCATGAAAATGAGGAAGTTGGGCACGGTCAAGGAGGCGTAGGCCCCCACCGAGGTGAGGTAGAAGGTGAGGCACAGCCCGATTGCCGACCCGGCCAGCGCGAAAGCCAGCCCCAGCCGGACGGCCAGCCGCAGCCGCCGCCCGCCCACCACCGCGTCGCAGTAGGGGCCCAGCCCCTCCCGGCTGAGTAGGGCCACCAGGTCCCCCGCATCCTCCGGGGCGGGCTTGGACAGTTCCAGCCGCCGGTTCACAGGAGGGAACTCCATCTTATCCACCGGCAGCTTGAATTTCTGCTCCAGAAGGGCGGGGATGAGGTTGGGATCCCGGGTGGCCAGCACCGGGGCGGCCCCGGCCTTCATCAGGGCGGACAGGCTGGGGTTCACCGCGCCGCCCATGGCGTAATTAAGGAGGAAAAGCCCGGCCAGCTGGCCGTTAATGGCGCAGAAAATCGCGTTTTTCACGTTATGGCCGGGGGGGATGAGTACCTCCATCAGGTGCATGTAGGCGGCGGTGCCCACCAGCACCTCCTGGTTGCGGATGATGCCGGAGGCGCCCCCCTCGTGCCACTCCAGGCCGGACACCTCCCGGTAGAGAGCTCCGTGGGTGCGCAGCAGGTCGTGGAAGGGCCGGGTGAGGCCGCAGTCCATCACCCGGAGCATGGTGGCGGTGTAGCCCACCACCTTTTCCGTGGCCGCGCCGCCGAACACCTTCACCTGGGCCACGTGCACCGAGCCGGTGGGGAACAGGTCCAGGTCGCTGACGATGACGCCCCCCTGGCCGCACCGGGCCGCCCCCGGCCAGCCGGCCAGCGCCGCCCCCACCCGGCCCAGCCGCTCGGCCAGCTTTTGGTAAGGCAGGGCAAAGGCCAGCAGGGCCGACCAGGAGGAGGCGGCGGTGAAGCAGGCGGAGGCCGCCCACAGGAGCCGCTCCGGGGCCTTCTGCCCCGCAGAGGCCATGAGGGCGCACAGCATGGCCCCCAGCAGCAGCAGGGGGGCGGCGGCGCGGTAGGCGGCGTGGCCGCCGTCCTCCATCTGGAGCTGGCTGCCGAAGCCAAGGCTGGAGCCGGAGGTCTTGGTGTAGGTGGGTTTGCTGGACCATAGGGTGGGGTTCATGGACACCACATAGGGGGTTTTCACCTGGGAGGCGGTTTTGGCGGCCATGCGGTCGGCCCGGCGCCGGCGGTGTTCGCCCCTGAGCGCGAGGGCCAGCCCCAGAGCGGTCACCGCCGAGAAGGGCAGAAAGCCGGCCCGGCCCGGCATACGGGGGGCGGTGAGGCCGTCGGCCAGGGTGAAGAGGAAGGCGAACAGCAGCACGCTTTCCCCCCGGGGGCGCAGGGTGAAGAACTGTCTGGCCCCGGCGGCAAGGATCTCATAGCACGCCAGCGCCGTGAGGGCCAGCAGGGCGGTGAGCGCCCAGCAGCGCAGCTGGAACACCCCCAGTCCCTTTGCCGCCAGATCCCCGGCCAGGATATCCCAGGACAGGAGGGGGAGCTCCAGCGAGCACAGCGCGGCCAGCAGGGCCAGCAGCAGGGCGAGCCTTGCCCGGAGGCCCTGGGCCTTGAGGCCCTTTTGGTACTGGGCGGCCAACTTGGCGGGAGGCGTGTCGGGGGGGAGCTGCCTGGGCTTGACCAGGCGCAGCCTGGGGCGGCGGGGCGGGGCGCTGTCACCGGGCAGCACCTCCTGGTCTACGCCGGGGGTGTATTTTTCCGCCTTGAGGGCCTCCTCGCCGGGGTGGGACTGGTCGTACATGTGGTCGGCAAAGTGGTCCGCCCGGCGCAGCAGGGTGTGGAGCCGGGCCCCGATACTCCGGCCCACGCCCTCCGGCACAATCTCCGGGATGGGCTTGTCTTCTTTTACGGGGGGCTTTTTCACCAGCCGGATGGTAGGCTCGTCCGCGCCGTCCCCCGGCGGGGCGGGGGGGATGGGCGGGAGCTTTCCTGTGGGGAAGCCCACCACCTTTTTTGGCTTTGCGGACTTTTCCGGGGCTGCGGTCCCTCTGCCCTTGGAGCCGTATTCCGCCAGGATCTCGTCCACGGTATACTCCCGTCCGCCCGGCTTTTTCATCTCATCGGACATGGATACGCCTCCTCACCCGCGCTGCCGCACGGCCTCGTATAATACAATAGCCGCCGCTGCGGAGGCGTTGAGGGAATTGAGCCGTCCCTTCATGGGGATAGACAACAGGAAATCGCACTGCTCCCGGACCAGGCGGCCCATACCGTCCCCCTCGCTGCCGATGACAATGGCGGCAGGGCCCCTCAGATCCGCGCCGTACAAGGGGGCGCCGCCATCGGCGGCGGTCCCGAATACCCACAGCCCCTCCTCCTTCAGCCTCTTGAGGGCGGCGGTGAGGTTGGGTACTCTGGCCACGGGCAGGTAACTCACCGCCCCGGCGCTGGTCTTGGCCACGATGGCGGTGAGCCCCGCGGAGCGGCGCTTGGGTATGATGACCCCGTGGGCCCCGGCGCACTCCGCCGTGCGGATCACCGCCCCCAGGTTGTGGGGGTCGCTGAGCTCGTCGCACACCACGATCAAAGGGGACTCCCCCTTTTCCCGGGCAGCGCTGAGAATGTCGTCCACGCTGGCGTACTCCCGCACGGCGGCCACGGCGATGACGCCCTGGTGGCTCTTGGTGCGGCTCATGCCGTCCAGCTTGCGCCGGTCTGCCTCGGCCACCACGATGCCCTTATTCCGGGCGGTGGAGGCGATGTGGCCCAGGGTGGCGTCGGTCTCCCCCCGGGCGATGTAGATTTTGTCGATGGCCGTCCCGGCCCGGAGGGCTTCGATAACGGCGTTGCGGCCCTCGATGAGGCCGTCTGGCTCCGCCTCCTGGGATGGACGGCGGTTTCGATCATCTCGCATGGAAAAATCTCCTTTGTACGGCGTTTGCGGATAGTATACCATAGATTCCCGCCGGGGGAAAGGGGGAAGGGGGGCTTTTCCTCCCCCATTTTTCGTCATAGAAAGTTTACACCCCTGTCAAGAAGATTTCTTGTTTTTAGCGGGAGAATGTGGTATACTGCCATAATAGTATCACAAAAAAGGCCGGAGCTCCGCTTCGGTTTTGCAAAGGAGGCTGCAAAGAATGGCCGGCCCAATGAAACCAAACGACCCCAACCGCCGGGAGGATTCCAACGGCGGAGATGACAAAAAACGCGCCCCGCTGGGCTTTTTCAGTATTGTGCTGTGGGCGATGATGCTGGTATTCATGCTGAACATGTGCCGCAGCAGGGTGGAGAGCGCCGCAGTGGAGACGGTGGACTACTCCGATTTCTATGAGTGGGTGGACAAGGGCTATGTGGCGGAGGTGAAGCTGGACGCCAACGTATATACCTTCACCCTGAAGGAGGACGCGCCGCCGCTGAAGGAGCTGGTGGACAAGATGTCCGAAAGCTACGGCACCGGGGCGCTGGGCAACCTGTTCAACCAGATGGATCGCCAGGATCTGGAGAGCGCCGCCAGCAGCTCCATCCGCTTCCAGGTGGGCCCGGTGAACGAGAAAGACCTGGTGGGCCGGCTGGTGGAGCACGGGGTGGATTTTTCCCGGGAGCCGGTGACCCAGGAGCAGCAGATGATGAACATGGTGGCCGGCACGGTGCTGCCCATCCTGCTGATGGTGGTGTGCCTGATGCTGCTCTACCGCTATATGTTCAAGAAGATGGGGGCCGGCGGCGGCTTTGGCGGCATTGGCGGCGTGGGCAAGTCCAACGCCAAGGTGTATGTGGAGAAAAAAACCGGCGTAACCTTCCGGGACGTGGCGGGGCAGGATGAGGCCAAGGAGAGCCTAGAGGAGATCATCGACTTCCTCCACAACCCGGGCAAGTACACCGAGATCGGCGCCAAGCTGCCCAAGGGCGCGCTGCTGGTGGGCCCGCCGGGCACCGGCAAGACCCTGCTGGCCAAGGCCGTGGCCGGCGAGGCCAACGTGCCTTTCTTCTCCATCTCCGGCTCCGACTTTGTGGAGATGTTCGTGGGCGTGGGCGCCTCCCGTGTCCGCGACCTGTTCAAGGAGGCCAGCAAGATGGCCCCTTGTATCATCTTCATCGACGAGATCGACACCATCGGCAAGTCCCGGGACAACCGCATGGGCGGCAACGACGAGCGGGAGCAGACCCTGAACCAGCTGCTGGCCGAGCTGGACGGCTTCGACCCCGGCAAGGGCGTCATCGTGCTGGGGGCCACCAACCGGCCCGAGGTGCTGGACAAGGCGCTCCTCCGTCCCGGCCGCTTCGACCGGCGCATCACCATCGACCGGCCCAACCTGGCGGGGCGGCTTGCCACCCTCCAGGTGCACACCCGGAAGATCAAGCTGGCCGAGGACGTGGATCTGAATAAGATCGCCCTGGCCACTGCGGGCTGCGTGGGGGCGGATCTGGCAAATCTGGTGAACGAGGCCGCCCTGCGGGCGGTGCGCAAGGGCCGCCGCCTGGTTACCCAGGAGGATCTGCTGGCCTCCTTTGAGTTTGTCATCGCGGGCAGCGAGAAGAAAAATTCCGTGCTCACCGAGTTCGAGCGCAGGCTGGTGGCCTACCACGAGGTGGGCCACGCCATGGTGGCCTACAAGCAGAAGAACGCCGAGCCGGTGCAGAAGATCACCATCGTCCCCCACACCGAGGGCAGCCTGGGCTACACCCTGCTGATGCCCGAGGAGGACAAGACCAACCTGCGCACCAAGGAAGAGCTGATGGCAAAGATCGCCGTGTCCATGGGCGGGCGCGCGGCGGAGGAAGTGGTGATGAACACCATGACCAACGGCGCCTCCCAGGACATCCAGGAGGCCACCAACATCGCCCGGAACATGGTGGCCATGTACGGCATGAGCGAGGAGTTCGGCATGATGGCCCTGGGCTCCGTTCGGAACCAGTACCTGGACGGGGGCTACGGCCTGGACTGCGCCCAGGACACCGCCGCCGTGATGGACAAGGCGGTCAAAGCGGTGATCGACGTGTGCTACAAGGAGGCGGTGGAGGTCATCCGCGCCAACCGGGAGGACATGGACAAGGTGGTGGCCTACCTGCTGGAGAAGGAGACCATCACCGGCGGCGAGATGGTGGCCATCCTGGAGGGCCGGGATCCGGCCCTGGTGGAGGGGGCCTACACCTCCACCCGCACCAAGCAGCTGCCGGGGGACATTGAGCCCCCCGCCCGGCACGTCCACATGACCGACGAGCCCATCCCCATGCCCTCGCCGGAGGGGGACGTGGAAAAGGGCCCGGATGAAGGGCCGGAGAAGCCGGTGGAACCGAAAGAGTAAACGAAAGCCCCGCCCGGAGCGTCGCTCCGGGCGGGGCTTCGTGCTGGGTTTACCACTCTTCGCCCAGCTGATCCAGCGCGGCCTGGAACCAGGGACGGTTGACGCTTTCCAGCTCATAGCTGGGGTCGTTGTTCAGCTTCTCCACCAGCTCCTCAGAGAGCTCATAGGAGGGCTGGCGCACGCCGTCGATGACCAGGTAGGTGTCGGCGTAGTCGAGCCCGGTCAGGGAGCCGGTGCCGCTTTCTGTACCAAAGAACTCGGCCCAGCCGAAGTGGTCCACGGTGCCGCCCACAATGACATAGCCCTTGTTGCCGGTGGCGGGGTCTGTGTGCTCATAGATATAAGGTGTATTCTCGTCGATGAGGCCGGTGAGGTCGGTGCGCTCGCTGCCGTTGACGAACCAGAGCTTGCCGCCCTCTTGGACAATGGGCGTGTAATTCTCATCGCCCCAAACCATTTCCACGCTGCCGATGGTGTCCTCAACGCCGTTGGGCGGCATGAAAACCACCGACCCGCCGCTCATGAAGTTATACACCTGGGCGGGCAGGCCTGCCGCGATGGACAGCACACACCCCACCGCCAGCGCCGCCGCCAAAATCACCTTGCCCATCCGGGGCATACGCCGCTTCTGGGTCCGCTTCTCGTTATTCTCCAACATGTTCATGATTTCCTCCTTTTTACGCTCACTCATTTGAGCCTGTTCCATCATGTGCCAATAGTTGTTCATCGTCGCTCAGCTCCTTTCTCAGCATGGCACGGGCCCGTGCCATGCGCGTCTGGACCGCCGTGCGGGAGATGTGGAGTACCTCTCCGATCTCCCCCTGGTCGTAGCCCTCCCAGTAGTAGAGGTGGATCACCGCCCGGTACTTGGGAGGCAGGGACATCACCGCCTCCCACACCGCCCGGTCGGCCTGGTCCTGAAAGGGGATGGATTCCTCCAGCTCCCCCACGTTCCGCCGCCAAAAGGATCTCAGCTGGCTTTTGCACAGGTTGGCGGCGCAGGTGAGCAGCCAGCTTTTCTCCCGTCCCGGCAGAAGGACCACCTTGCCCTCCGCCAGCTTGAGGAACACGCTCTGGCACACGTCCTCCCCGTCGGCGCGTGAGCCCAGGTAGCTGTACGCCAGCCGGAACACATCGTCGCCGTATTTGCGGAACAGGTCCGTCAGTTGTTCTGCGCCCATTGCGGGTCACTTCCTTTCGCCGCCGTTTGCCGTAATGGCCATCGCGCTGCTGTGACGTTGGGATTGGCACGTATGGGCCGTATGCGCCTGTCCTCACGCCTCTTTGTGATCACGCCCATAAAACGATTGAAGGGGCCCGATTATCACACGCCCCTAAAAATTTTTCAAAAAAGCGGCTGGCGGGAACGCTCCGGCCAGCCGCTTACCATATATAATTAGGGCTGCGCCAACGCCTGGGCCCGGCTGAGAAAGTACCGCTCCTGGTCGATGACATGCCGGCGCAGGTAGTCGGCCCAGTGCTTGTACGCGCTGTAGGCGAAATGGCAGCCGTCGCTGGCAAGCTCCGCGGGGAGCTGGCCGTCCTCGCCCAGGTACGCCTCGGCGGTGTTGAGCAGCACCACCTTTTTCTCCGCGGCAAGGCGGACGATGGCGTCGTTGAACTGGCCCAGCTTCTCGTTGTTGATGTAGTCGGCCAGCTTGTTTGCGCGGCACAGCGCGTCGTTCACCGGGGGCATGACCTGGAGGTATACCACCGCGTCCGGCTGGAGCTGGATCACCTTGTCCAGCACCTCGCCCAGGCCCTGCTCGTAGCTCTCGGCGGGGAAGCCCAGCTCGTTTATCCCCAGCATGATATACACGCTCCCGTACTGCTTCAGCGCCAGCACCTCCAGCAGGCTATACTTCTGGCCGTCCACCTCAAACACCCGGTAGTCCTCGCTGTCCGCCTTGAACACCGTCATTCCCCGGGCCCAGTAGAAGTCGCCGTGCTTCAGGCCGCTGAAGAGCTGAAGGCCCTCGGTCCGGGAGTCGCCCAGGTACACCGCCGTGTCAAAAAAAGCGTCGTCCTCCACCGCTTCTCCCCCCTCCAGCGGCGTGCCGAACTCATAGGGCTCCGGCGGCTCCGGCGTGGGTTCAGGGGAGGGGGTGGGGGCGGGCGAAGGCTCCGTGGCGGCGGGGGCCTCCGTGGCGGCCGGGGGGGAGGGGCTGGGCACATCGTGCCCAGATGTGGTCCCGCAGGAGGACAGCGGGACCAACAGCAGCATGCACAGCAGCAGGGACAGAACTTTGACGGGCATTTCGATCAGGGCTCCTTTGTGTTGACTTCTGTGTTATGTTAATATCTGGCCCCAACCGGGTCAAGACGGGAATGGTTACGAAGCGGAATCAAAATTGTTACAGGGGAAGCTTATCCCCGCCGGGTCCGCCGCCACAGATGGAGGGAGGCGGACACCAGCAGCAGCCCCAGCGCCAGGCACCCCGCGATGCCGAAGGTGCGGAAAAAGGTGTTCCAGAACAGCTCGGTGTGCCCCCGCAGGCCGTAGTCCATGGCCTGGTAGACGGTCAGGCCGGGGACCAGGGGGAAGATGCCGATGACCAGATAGGAGGTGGCGGGGCAGCGCCGCCGCCGGGCCATAGCCTCCGACCAGGCGGATACCGCCACCGCCGCCAGCAGGTTGGCCAGGAAGATGTTGGCCCCCAGCCCGGAGAAGAGCAGGTACACCGCCCAGCCCAGCGCGCCCCCCAGGGCGCACAGCGCCGCCCCCACCCCCTGGGCGTTGACGGGCAGGCAGAAGCCCAGGCAGGCCACAAAGGCCAGCAGGCAGGACACCGCCGGGGGATAGGCCGCGGTGCTCCCCCCGGCCTGGACGGGCCACAGCCCCCGGAACAGTGCCATGGCGGCCCCCGCCCCCAGGGCGATGGCCGCCGCCGACAGCAGTGCCCGGGCAAAGGTGGCAAGGCCGGACACCATATCCCCGGTGAGCAGGTTGCTCATAAAATTGGTGAACACCAGCCCGGGCACCAGCACCATGATGCCCCCGGCCAGGGTAATCTCCAGATTGATGGGCACGCCGAAGGCCCGCAGCGTGAAGGAGGCCGCCCCCAGCACAAAGGCGGACGCCAGGGTGGACAAAAATGAGTTGGCCTCCGCCCGCTCCAGGTAGGACAGCACCGCGCCGCAGGCCAGCCCCGCCAGCCCCGCGCAGCAGGCCTCCGCCCAGCCGCCGCCGAAGAACAGCGCGAAGAAAAACGCCCCCACAAAATATCCCGCCACCCGCAGGTACATGGGGTAGCGCCGCAGCAGCGCCGCCTCCCGGCGGCACTGGGCGAGCAGCTCCCCCGGGTCGTCCGGCGGGGCGGCGCACAGGCGGCGGGAAAGGTCGTTGAAGCGCTCGATGCCCTCGATATTCAGCGTGGAGGGGGGGACCCGGCGCATGACGGTGCACACCTGGCCGTCCGGTTCCCGGGCGCTGGCCCAGACGCAGTTGGGGATGGCGAATACCTCCCCCTCCAGGCCGTAGGCCGCCAGCAGGCGGCGCATGGTGTCCTCCGCGCGCTGGATTTCCGCGCCGTGGCGCAATAGCTCCCGGGCCACCTCGCAGCAGCCGGAGAGCAGGGTGTCGTAGTCCATAAAAGGGCCTCCTCAAGGGAAAAGGGGCCGGTATCCGGCCCCTTTTTGGGTGGGTTACTGCTGGGCGCCGGTGATATAAGCATCGATCAGCTTTTCCAACTCCTCAGCGGTATAGGCTTTTTCCGGGTTTTGCTTCAAAATACGAAGCAGATCATACGCCATGGCTTTTTGAATGTCCTTGCGCTCGTTCTCGGTGGGCATTCTGCCAGCCTCCTTTCCATTTTGGAGCATAACACATTATACCATATGGCGGCGGGGGCGGTCAACACGCTTTTTGACGCTTGACAAAGCCGGGGGAGCTGTTATAATAGGCATATAGGGGCGCTGCCGCAGGCGGTCAGCCCTCACTGATCAAACAAAATCAAACGTTCTGTATTGACCGCTTGGGTGCCAGCCGAGCGGTCAATAAGCTTTTGGGGATATGTAAATCATCAGCAAAAGCGTAATGATAAACCATATCAGGATACGCAGAACCGCGGCCCCGCGCCCATTTCCCATCTGCCCCACCCCCTTTCGCAAGGGAGTGGCCAACCGCCTTTTTTATACGACAGCGCTTATTTTTATTCTAACATGTCCTTTCGAAAAATGCAAGCGCGGCCCCCCTCTGGAAGGGGGTGGAACAGCTTCCATAGAATTTTTCTAAAAAGTTCCGCTAATCCCTTGCAAATTTTTGCCGATATAGTATAATAGTAGCCGTATAACTGTGGCGTCGGAGGCGTCAGCCAATCATTCCGATGGAAGGAGGGCCGAATGCCCGGCCACACCCCGCAACGGGACAACCCGAGCCGGCCAGACCGGCGAGACCCAGGCACTCCCTAGAGAGATCTAAACCAGAACAGGAGGAATACGTACATGAAGAAACGGATTTTGTCAGCCCTGCTCGCGCTCGTCATGGTGCTGGCATTACTGCCCGCCACGGCTTTCGCGGCGACGCCTGCCGAAAGCGGCAAGACCAACGTCAAATACTACGACAAGATTCAGCCCACCCTGCTGGACAAGGGCGGTTCCCCCATCGGGCCCGGCTGGTACTACCAGTTCCAGATGGATGTGGGCAACAATCGGAAAGAGACCCGCTACGAGCAAGTCACCGGCGGCGTCATTACCGGCACCAGCACCAGCGGCACCTGGTATGAGAGCGCCCAGGCCGCCCTGGACAAGGGCCAGGCCAGCTTTACCCTGCTGGGCAATGAGTCCATCAGCGGCCTGAGCCGGAACCTCACCGTGGACACCAACGGCCATACCCTGACCATCGGCATTGCGGACATGACCAAGGTGACCTCCCTGATCGTGGAGGACTCCCAGTACGCCGCCGCCATGAAGGCGGGTCGGTCTGCCGACCAGGGCGCGGTGAACTGGAACATCGTCAACAGCGGCACCGGCACCCAGACCTTCACCCTCACCCTGCGGGACGGCGGCCAGCTGAGCGGCGGTGTGCGGCTCACCAACTACGCCAACCACACCATCTCCATGAAGGACTACGCCAAGCTGTACGGCAGCGTTGAGATGAGCGGCAACGCCACCACCCACGCCAACGCCCAGAACGTCACCCTGGACAACCACAGCGAGATCACCGGCACCGTGATCCTCACCGGCAACAGCACCCGGGTGTCCGTGACCAGCAGTGAGATGGGCGCGCTGAACCTCACCGGCACCGGCACCCAGCTGGCTGTCAACGGCATCATCTCCGAGGTGGGCGCCGTGACCCTGAGCAGCGGCCAGCTCAAGGACACCGGCACCAACGCCACCGTGAACATCAGCCAGGGCCAGGTGGAGTCCATCACCCAGACCGCCGACGATCTGAAGAGCAACATCAAGATTACCGTGGGTGAGAACGGCTCTGTGGGCACCATTACGATTGTGAACGGCGCGGACATTACGGTGAACCAGGGCAGCACGGGCGCAATCACCCTGCCCAGCGGCACCCTGACGGTCAACGGCCCCAGCGCCAGGCTGGGCGCGCTGAACCTGAACGGCACCGGCAACACCACCTTTAAGGTGGCCGGCACCGGCAACAGCATTACCAGCGTCAACGCCAGCAACGGCACCAGCCTGAAGGTGGACATCGCCGCCGAGATCAGCAACACCTTTGGCGCTGTGAGCCTGGACGGCTACAAGGGCCACGGCATCAAGGGCGGCACCTATACGAGCACCGCTCCCACCGCCGACGCCCTGGCCAACTCCGGCAATGAGGCGCTGATTTATCAGGCCACTGACAGCAGCAAGGTCACCACCTTCTACACCTCGGCCCAGCTGGCCGACGGCCTGTACAAGCAGGCCACCAAAGGCGGCACGCTGACCATCGTGGGCCAGGCGACCACCAGCAGCCCCAGTGGTGTCATCACCTTCATGCGCGGCACCAACAAGGCGGGCGAGCTTAATTACTATGGCGTGACCACCATCCCCATGCTGCCCAACAAGGCGCTGGGCACCCCGGTGGCCACATGGACGGACAAGAGTAATAGGACCTATAACGCGGGCAGCAGTTACGATGTGCCCCAGAGCGGCGGCAATGTGACCCTGACCACCCAGGGCGCCAGCCAGGTGGTCACCAAGATTAACGGCGTGAAGGCGAGCGGCGTTAACGGCAACATCACGGTTTCCCTGAACGGCAACGTGATCACCCTGTCCGGCGCGGTGAACCCCATCGGCGGCATCGCCAGCTTTGAGCTGAAGCTGCTCACCGACCTGGTGGACGACAACCAGAGGCAGGTTGAAATCCCCGTTTGGGTGAACTACGACAGCGTGAACGGCCGCACCTACTTCGGCAACCAGTACGACACCCTGACCGGCGGCCTGACCGTCAACGCCGACGGCTCCAGGCTGACCCTGTTCGACGGCAGCACCTACTATACCCTCAACGGCTCCGGCCTGCGGGTGATGGACGAGAACTTCACCACAACTGTGGATACGGATGGCAAGGTCAAGGCCACCTATACCGGCCAGGGCGACGCCTCCACCAAGCAGTATGTTGCCGACCTGATTGAAAATGACGGTTCCTCCTTCAACTGGAGCAACAGCACCGCCGTCAAACAGGCGGTGAACGCCGTCCAGGCCGGGATCACCAGCAGCCAGATTCAGAACTGGCGTGACCAGGCCCAGCGCAAGGCGTGGCAGAACACCTACGCCGGCAGCCCCACAAAGGACAAGTACACCACGGATGAGGCCTCCAAGTACTACACCGAGGTCGTCCTGGTGCCCTACCTGAACGTGACCGCCAGCAACTTTAACCAGAACGGCACCCTGACCGCCGCCCTGAGCGTGTACTACCGCGTAGAGGTGCATAGCACGAACCCCGGGCAGAACCCCATTGAGGTGCAGGCGGGCCGGGCCATGAGCAACCTGGGCGAGGAGTTGGGCACCGGCGTCGTCGTGAAGTTCGGCAGCAAGCTGAACAATGTGATCGGCAACAACGCCTACATGAGCCAGGATGACACCTATGTCTACAAAATGAACGGCAGTAGTGCGTTTACCATCAGTCACAGCGGCAGAAGCGGCCTGGGCACCATCGTCATCAACCAGACCGCTCCGCTGGTGGCCCTGACCCGTTCGGCTGGCGCGCCGAACGGTACCGACCGTATCGCCGGGGGCGCTACCGCCTACTACAACAGCCTCCAGGCCGCGGTGAACGACACCCTGCCCCAGCCTGCGGAAGCGGAAGATATCATCACCGTGATGAACGGCTATAAGGCCAGCGACTCCATCGACGTCACCGGCCTGGCCCGTATCTTCAAGATCAATACCCAGGGCAATACCACCATCACCCGCGCCAGCAACAACTTCACCATGATGCCGGACAAAACGGGCAACCTGTGGACGGTTCAGCTGTCCAGAGAGGTTAACACCGGCACGGTCGCCATCTACGTGAGGGACGTGCCCAACGGCAACGCCAGCGCCAGCGTCACCCGCGCCAAGGCGGGCGACACCGTGACCATCACCACCCGGCCCAACGGCAGCTACTACACTCTGGGCGTGTCCGCGGTGGGCAGCAACAACGTGAACATCAGCGTCAGCGGTTCCGGCACCAGCTGGTCCTTCAAGGTGCCCGACAACGTGAGCAGCGTCACCGTCACCCCGAGCTTCGGCAACGGCAGCGGCCAGGCCGTCGTCAACGTGAACAGCGTAGCCAACGGCACCGCCACTGTCAGCGGTTCCGGTGTGGTGGCCCCGGGCAGCACCGTCACCGTGTACACGGTGCCCAACGCGGGCTACCGCGCCACCGGCGTCAGCGTGTACTTCAGCAACGGCACCAGCGTGAACGCCACCAACACCGGCGCCAACACCTGGACGTTTACCGTGCCTGCGGGCGCCACCACCGTTTCCATCACGCCCAGCTTTGCCGTCAGCGGCACCACCGGCGTGCCCTTCACCGATGTGCCCGCCAACAACTTCTACATGCAGTATGTGAACTTCGTTTACAAGCACGGCATGATGCAGGGCGACGGCAGCAGCTACATCTTCAACGGCAACGGCAACGTCACCCGCGCCCAGCTGGTGCTCATCCTGTACCGGCTGTCCGGCAGCCCCGCGGTGTCCTCTTACTCCGGCTTCAAGGATGTGCCCGCCAACGCGTGGTACAGCCAGGCTGTGGCTTGGGCTTCCGCCAACAAGATCGTGAGCGGCCGTCCCGGCAACGTCTTTGACCCCGGCACGGCGGTCACCCGTCAGGAGTTTGCCACCATCCTGTACAACTACAATAACTTCCGCGGCCTGGGCGCCGGTAACACCTCCAACCTGAGCCAGTTTACCGACCGGGGTTATGTCCAGAGCTACGCCCTGAACGCCATGCAGTGGGCCGTGGGCAACGGCATCATCAGCGGCACCAGCAACACCACCCTCAGCCCCAACGGCACGGCCATCCGCTTCCAGGCGGCGGCTATGCTGACCCGCTACTGCCAGACCTTCCTGAAGATGAGCTGAGCGGCGGACAGAGGCTGAACCAGAAAAACCTAAAAAAAGAGGCCAGCCGGGAAATCGGCTGGCCTCTTTTGACGAGAGGCGGTCTGGGGGGGTGGGAGGCGGCGCGCCAGGGCGGTTTATCCGCCCTGGGCGGCCAGGTATTCCTCCCTGGTGAGCAGCAGGCGATGCATGCCGTCCGAGACGCCCAAATCCCGGAAGCCCGCTGCCAGATGGGTTTTCCAGGCGGCGTCCCGGGTGGTTTCAAAGTAGTTGTGGATGCGGGTTACGCCGCACTCCTGAAAGGCGTGGTCCAGCATCAGGCGCAGGGCGGGTTCGGCATAGCCCTGGCCTCGGTAGGGGGCGTAGATGACGATGCCCATGTCCCACCAGCCCCTGTCCGGCGTGTAATGGAAGCAGACGTCGCCGATCCACTCCCCATCGGACTTGCGCCGGATGTAGGCGTAGAACCGCTCCGGCTCCCGGTCCACCCATTGGGTATACCATCCGTCCCACTCCTCACGGGGGAAGTCGATGCAGCCTGTGTCCCGGTGGTAGCCGGGCCAGGGGTCATACCCCGCGTTATAGGACATGGTGGCGGGGTCGGACATCATTTGCTGGTAGAACCACAGCTCGTCCAGCGTAGGGACGTATAGTTCCAGCTCCATAATCAGCCCTCCGCGTAGTAGTTGATGAGGCAGCCCGCCAAGATGATGTCCCGCTCCTCCCGGGTCAGGCTGGGGAGGCGGAGCTTCACCGGGGTCTGTGTTTTTTCTTCGCCGCCGCCCTGGAGCAGCAGGGCTTCGATCTCCTCGCCGTCCCCCTCCAGCAGGGCGCGGATGCCGGGGATGTAGAGGGAGTCTCCCGGCTGGAGGTTCCAGGTGCGCACACCGTCCGCCACAAAGGGCAGCATCCCCCAGTTGACCACGTTGGAGCGGTAGCGCTTGGTGGCGTACTCCTCCGCCACGTTGGCGCAGCCGCCCAGCACCCGCTGGCAGGAGGCTGCCTGCTCCCGGGCGGAGCCGTCGCCTGGCTTGAGGGCCATGACGAAGGAGCCGATGCCGGTGTCGGCGGGGAAATCCGGATCCTGTCCGGCCCGGCGCTTCAGCTCCTCCGCCTGGACGGCCTTGGCGCTGGACACATAGCCGGGGCACTTGCGGCTCAGGGTGAACTCGGCCAGCCGCAGGGGGTTGGAGCGGTAGGAGGAGGTCTCGCCGGAGGGGATCAGCTCATCGGTGGTGGTAACCGGGTCGTAGATGGCGGCGCAGCAGGTGAGCAGCAGGTTGTCCGGCAGGGGGATCTGCTCCGGCCAGTCGGCGATATTGGGGCCGAACACCAGCCCGGCATCCGGCTGGGGCCGGCCCACGCCGAAGTAGACCCGGGACTGGTAGGGGGTGTCGTCGTAGCTCCACTGCTCATCCGCCCGGTCAGCGGGCACGTCCGGCAGCTCGTCCGCCCCGGTGAGGACGCCCCCCATCCGGGCGGTGGCGGCGATGGACCGGGCGTCCATGAGGGCCACGTAAGAGATCTGGCCGTCCCCCGGCTTGGAGCCCTCCCGGTTGGGGAAATTCCGGGTGGAGTGGCGGATGGAGAAGGCCCCGTTGGCGGGCACGTCCCCCGCGCCGAAGCAGGGTCCGCAGAAGCAGGAGCGGATGGAAGCCCCCGCCGCCATGAGCTGGGCAACATAGCCCTGGCGGGTCAGCTCCAGGTTGATGGGCATGGAGCCGGGGTAGCAGGACAGCCAGAAGGCCCCGGAGCCGGTGAAGCAGCCCTTGAGGATCTCGGCGGCACGCTTCAGGTTCTGGTAGGTGCCGCCGGAGCAGCCTGCGATAACCCCCTGGTCCGCCCGGAACTGGCCGTCCACGATTTTCTCCACCAGGGAGGGGGCGTTTTTCACCCCCAGCTGTTCCGCCGCGTCCACATCCGCCTGGTGGAGCAGGTCGGCCATGTTGGCCTTGAACTCCTTGATCGTATAGGCGTTGGAGGGGTGGAAGGGCAGGGCGATCATGGGCTCCACCCTGTCCAGCTCCACGGTGACCAGGCCGTCATAGCGCGCGCCCTCCACCGGGGACAGCTCCCGGTAGCTGTCCCCCCGGCCCAGCAGGGTGAGGGCAGTTTTGGTCTGCCCGTCGGTCTGCCACAGGGAGGACAGACAGGTGGTCTCGGTGGTCATCACGTCGATGCCCGCCCGGTAGTCCATGGACAGGGAGGTCACGCCGGGGCCGAAGAACTCCAGCACGGCGTTTTTCACCGCGCCGCTTTTAAAGGTGGCACCCACCAGGGCCAGGGCCACGTCCTGGGGCCCTACGCCGGGCCGGGGGGCCCCGGTGAGGTAGACGGCGACGATTTTGGGGTAGGCGATGTCATAGGTCTTGCGAAGCAACTGCCGGGCCAGCTCGGGGCCGCCCTCGCCGATGGCCATGCAGCCATAAGCCCCGTAGCGGGTGTGGGAGTCGGAGCCCAGGATCATCCGGCCGGGGGCGGCGTACCGCTCCCGCATGTAGGAGTGGATGACGGCCTGGTGGGCGGGGACAAACTCGCCGCCGTACTTTTTGGCTGCGCTCAGTCCGAACACGTGGTCGTCCTCGTTGATGGTGCCCCCCACGGCGCACAGGGAGTTGTGGCAGTTGGTGAGCACGTAGGGCAGGGGGAACTCCTTCATCCCCGAGGCCCGGGCGGTCTGGATGATGCCCACGTAAGTGATGTCGTGGGAGGCCATGGCGTCAAAGCGGATGGACAGCCGGTCCGGGTCATTGGAGGTGTTGTGGGCCATGAGGATGGCGTGGGCCATGGAGCCCTCCCGGCCCTGGGGGCCCTGGGCGGGGATAAAGCCGCTGTTTTGCCAGCGGACAGGGGTGGTTTGAACGGTAATCATATGCAGTTCCTCCCGT
>CAJUQD010000005.1 GCA_910588105.1 uncultured Oscillospiraceae bacterium
CCTCCGCACAGTAGGTGAAGTAGTCCTCGGCCCGGACGCCGCGCTTGAGGATGACTTTGCGCTCCGGCTTGCGGATCACCTGGACAAAGACGCTCTGTAGGTTTTCCATATCGACGGTATCCTTTCTCAGCTCCTTGAATTTCACACCATAGGGGATAAACAGCCGGATGGGGACGGGGTCCTTTGCATAGTCCCCGGGGTTGCATCCAAATTCCCTGTGGAAGGCGCGGGTGAACCCGTCCACACTCTGAAAGCCGCAGTCATAGGCCGCGTCGGTGACAAAGCACTGCTCACGCTTCAGACGCATGGCGGAACGGGACAGGCGCATCCGGCGGATATATTCCGCTGGCGTGAGTCCCACGCAGTCCTTAAAGAGACGGTAAGAGTGCCAGGGAGAAAAGAGCGATACCTCGGAGAGAGTTGTCAACGTGATCTCCTCGTCTAGATGGACCTCAATAAAGTCCTGCATCCGCTGGACGGCTTCAAGCTGTTGATTCAAGTCAATCACCTCCACCTGCGCCTCACATCTTACCACGTCCAGCGCCAGACTGCTCGACTTTTTTTGCTATCCAGAACTACACGTAGTGCCGGTGGCCGTTGCTTCCGCCCGGTCCAGCAGGCCCATCAGCTCCCGGCACGCATCCCGTTCCTCCAGGCTGTCATCCAGTACGCCGCAGGGCAGCTCCGCCGGGACAGTAGGACTTCCGCCACATGGGCGACGGCAGGGTTGCTGGAGGTCACCGTATAGTCCGAACGGGCCGACGTGGCCATCGCCATGGTGAGCATCAGCGCCACCCCGGCCATCGTCAGCAGTTTCTTCATAGCTCATGCGCTCCTTTCGTTTCATCACAAAGCAGGTTCCGCCCGCGCCGGCGGCCAGGGCGGCCAAACCGAGCACTGTCATAACCGGCCGCCCCGCTCCGGCCTGCGGCTGGTCCTCCTTCGCCACAGGCTCCGGATCAACAGAGGCGATAGGGGTACCGGTAAAGATGACGGTATAGCGGATGACCGTCACGCCGGTACGGTACACCTCTCCAGTGTAATTGGCGGTAGTCGTGTAGCCGGTGACATAGCTGACCGACTTGCTGCCGCCGTAGGTGCAGATAGCGGTAAACCGGTCTCCGATCTCGTAGTCATCGGCATTATAGGTATTATCAGTCTGCCACTGGATGTCCTGGAGTTTCAGCGTCCGGCCCCCCTCTGTAATGGTCTTGGGCAGATGGTTGGCATCGGCGCTGGCCAGGTTGGGATAGCTGCGGGTGGCTGTGACAGGCTTGGTGGAGCTGCCATACCCGGCAGGTTCGGTCTTGATGCTGTCCAGCACCAAATGGAGGGTGCCGGTAAAACCGTCCTCCGTAGTGGTCTCCTTCTCCTGGGGCAGCAGTTCAAGGACGGTTTCCATGTCCTTCTTGGCACTGTCCACAGTTTCCGTCTGGGTGATGGTCTGGGTCTCGGATCCGATGATCACCTCCCGCAGAATGTCGGTGCATTCATATCTGGACCCGTCCCGCTCAAACGCCTCCATGGGAAGCGTAGCAAGGTCCATGTTGGGCGAGAGGTCATAGACCTTGCGGATTTCCCTGGAATCCTGGTCGATGATGATGTCCACCGGCAGCAGGGCCTCCGGGTCCGCCAGATCTACAGACGCTGCCCCGGCGGGCAGCACCAGCGTCGTCAGCACCAGAAGCGATACCAACAGGGAAATGAACCTTTTTTTCATTGGGCGTTTCCTCCTTTTTGGGTTGTGTGGTTCATTTGCGGTTGCTCAGGGGGTGTACTGTCCGCCCTGGATCAGCGGCTGCAGGTATGCCACCGCGAATCCCAGCGTGTTGAGGACGATCCACGTCACCACGATCCGTTTGAGCCAGCTGGTGGCCTCGGCAACCGCCCGCTCGTTGCGGGAGATCATGCGCACCAGCAGCGCCACAGCTGCGGCTGTCACGCCCACGATAGTGGAGATGCCCACCAGCTGGCCGTAGACGTCCGCAATGATCGTGGAAAAGCTGGTCCACATGGTGTCGGCTGCTGCGGCAGGCTGTGCGGTCAGCAGCATCATGTAGCAGGCAGACGCTGCCGCTTGTACCCGGCGCTGCAGCCTTGCCGATCTGGGGCTGATGGTGTGCTTCTCGTACTCTTTTTCCGCCATACAGGTTCCTCCTTCCTGATAATCTGGGCAGCAAAAAGCGCCGGGCCGCAGGGAAGCCAAAGGCTCTCTGCGGGACCGGCGCACTGCCCGTGCCCACTTTTGGACGCTACCATCATACCACATTTACACTCCCCATGTCATCAGCGGCAGCGCTGCCAATTTTCCTGCCATTTTTCTGCCATCAGTTTCCCTCCAGTAAGGTCAGAATCTCCAGCCATGCGTCCAGACACCCCGCTGGGGCCGTCCAGAGCCGGATGGAGAGGATGTTGACCGCCTGCTGTCGGAGCCGGTAGTAGTGCCGGTCCGAGATGTCCAGTCGGTACAGGATCTCCTGATGCGTAAGCTTGTCCGGGGTGACAAAGGTCTGGAAAATGATATTATACATCATCTCTCCGTTCCCCGGCTTCTGCCGCAATACCGTCAGGGCATCGTTGATCCGGTCCAGCAGCAGCCGGGACTGTTTGATACTCAACATCCGATGCTCCAGCCGGGTGTTCCCCATGGCCAGCTGAGTATCCACCATGCTGAGTAGGGCGTCCAAGTCCTTCAGCGGGCGGTCCAGCTCCTCTGCCACCTGCTCCGGGAAGCATTCCAGCGCCCAGACGATGTCCCGGTAGTGCTTGAGCATCATCTGAGTGTTATGGTACATATTGCGGCGCAGAGCCTGTTCCGCCTGACGGGCTTTTTCATTTACAATGCTGGGGTCTTCCACGATCCCCCGGCGCTCCAGCAGCGCAATCAGCTGTTCCGTTTGGGGAGAAAATTCATTTTGCGGCAATTCACCACAAAGGGTCGCCTTCAAATCTGCCATAGTCAATACCTCCAAAATCGAATGGCGGGCCGGTTTTTTGATCGGCTCTGGGCAAATGTCCAGATTCGACCGGGGAATACCCCTCTTTACCTTGGCAGTCCTCTATGAAACTCTTATAATACCTACACGGAGAAAAATACGCGCGCGTTATATAGCAATCTGAAACTGCAATACGGCGCTGCTCTGCCGGGACAGCAGGCTGAGGCTGTTCCAGCATGGACGGTATGACCTTCCGGCTGTACCAGGTAATCCACCGATTCAGCCGCTCATGGTCACTGCCGCTTTTGGAATGAGTTTTTTCGCCCCAAATGCGTATTTCCTCCAAAATACGTTTAATCTGATTAGGCGCCGTTTGAAAATTGGCAATATGCCCAGCGGCAAGGGATTTTTTCGCCGGGCAAGGCGATTTGGCGCAGAAATACTTTGTGTATTTCAAGGCAAAGCAACGCAGCTCGGCGGAAAAAGGCCCGCCGATTGGGCGTGTTGACAATTTTCAAACAAGCCCTAGATTCTGGGAGAGAGAAAGAGGTTCCTGCTGGGTAGCCGGTGTTGAAGATCAGGCAGCCAAAAGAGCCGGGCAGCTTATACAGCGGGAAGGCATCCGCATGTTTTTTGAAAAAGCGCCAGACCTTTGTCTTTTCCCATCCCCAACGACAGCCAAGGGTTTCCAGGGTCAAAACAGCACCATACTTCCCATATTGGACTGCAGGCGCTATATGAGAAAACGCATTGCCGGGATCCTGCCATACCGTGTGGCACCAGAGATCCAGCCATGCGTCTGCCTCATCAAAGTAATCGTGCGCCTCCACGAGGCGCTGGGTGATGTTTCTGGGCAGGCACAGGAAGCCATAGCCCGGGGTAGTATAGACAGCCTCGGTCCCCATGCAGGGTTCACCGAAGCACTGGACCACCCAATTCTTAATCTGATAAGTGAGTTTCTTTGTTTTTGGATTCAGTTCATAGCCTATGTAGCTCAGTTGGACCAACTTGTCCATCATCTCCAGGGCCTTGTTCCGGTTCTTGATGCCCAAAATGCTCTTGAGCCCTACGATATCGCCTGCCCAGGAGCCGATGGTGACCTGATTGACATATCTGCAATAGCGGGCCTGTCCGTTTCGGACGGCCGCTCTGGAAGCCAGCCGCGCCCAGGTACCCATGATACCTTTTCCGGCCGGCATTTGATTGCGGGGGAGCTTTACCCATTGGTACTTTAATAGGCACTTCACCTGGCTGGCCTCCTTCTTTGTTATGGATTGAAAAAAGCCCAGCTCCGTGCTAAACTAAATTGCATTTTTAGATGTAACTGATAAATGGAACTATAATAACTGTCGTATGTGGGTTTTTATCAATCCAAACGCTGATCATCCGATTTACAAATATCAGCTTAATTCATGGTTCAAAAATTACGGTGCGCACATTGATGGATTTGAATATGACAACTATTAATTTGTTCTACGAATGCAATCAAAAAATATTCAGAAAGAAGAGCTTTTATGACCATCCTTGGTTCTATCATCCTTCCTCATCCGCCCATCATCGTCCCCACTGTAGGGCGCGGCCAGGAACGGGAAGTCCAGGACACCATCGACGCCTACCGCGCCGCTGCCAAACAAGCCGCTGCATGGGAGCCGGAGGTGTTGATTGTCACCTCTCCCCACACCGTCATGTACGCCGATTACTTCCACATCTCACCCGGCAAGGGCGCGTCCGGCGATATGTCCGCCTTCGGCGCAGCTCAAACCCGGCTGACGGCGAAATATGACATGGAACTGCGGAAGGAGATCATCCACCAGGTGGAAAACGCCGGCATCCGGGCTGGAACCCTGGGGGAAAAGGATCCCTCCCTGGATCACGGCACCTTTCTCCCGCTGTACTTCTTTCAGGAGGCGGGGGTGAACTGTCCCATCCTGCGCATCGGGCTGTCCGGGTTTTCGCCTCTGGAGCATTACCGGCTGGGCCAGTGCATCGCCAAAGCAGTGGACAAGCTGGGCCGCAAAGCGGTGTTCGTGGCCAGCGGCGACCTGTCCCACAAGCTGAAAGACGACGGCCCCTACGGCTACGCCCCGGAGGGCCCGGTCTTTGACCGCCGCGTGACCCAGGCCATGGCGGACGGGGATTTTTTGAAATTCCTCACAATGGATGCCGGACTTTGCGAACAGGCGGCGGAATGCGGCCTGCGCTCCTTCCAAATCATGGCCGGGGCGCTGGACGGTCTGGCTGTGTCCCCTGCCCTGCTCAGCTACGAGGGAACCTTCGGCGTGGGCTACGGCGTGGCCGTCTTCACAGTAACCGGCCCGGACGAGAACCGCCGTTTTGCGCGGCAGTGCGAGGAGTTGGAACACGCCCGTCTGGCAGAGCGTAAGGCGGCCGAGGACCCCTGGGTTAAGCTGGCCCGGCTGTCGCTGGAGACCTATGTACGCACAGGAAAACAGCTGGACACACTGCCGGACGGTCTGCCCGGCGAGATGACAAGCAGAGCCGCCGGTGCGTTTGTCTCTCTACATGCCCACGGCCAGCTGCGGGGCTGTATCGGAACCACAGGGCCGACCACAAACAGCGTGGCCTGGGAGATCGTCCAGAATGCCGTTTCCGCCTGCTCCAGGGACCCCCGGTTTGCGCCGGTGCGGGCGAACGAGCTGAACAGTCTGGAGTACAGCGTGGACGTTCTGGGGGAACCGGAGGACATCTCCTCTCCGGCGGAGCTGGATATCAAGCGGTACGGCGTCATTGTGTCCTGCGGCGGCAGGCGGGGCCTGCTGCTGCCCGACCTGGAGGGTGTGGACACGATAGAACAGCAAATTGACATCGCCCGCCAGAAGGGCGGCATCAGCAGCCGGGAGCAATACACTCTGGAGCGGTTCGAGGTGGTGCGGCACACATGAAAGCACTCTGTGAGCTGTGCTTCCACCACTGTGCGCTGGACGAAGGACAGACCGGGCTGTGCCGGGCCAGGGCCTGCCAAGACGGCAAAATCGTTTCCCTGAACTATGGAAAACTGACCAGCCTGGCCCTGGACCCCATTGAGAAAAAGCCTCTGCGCCGGTTCCATCCCGGAAGCCTTATTTTATCTGTGGGCAGTTTCGGCTGCAATATGCGCTGCCCCTTCTGCCAAAACCATGAAATTTCTATGGCTGGAGATAGTGGGATACCAACTGTGGAGGTGTCCCCGGAGCAGTTGGCCGCCCAAGCGGCGGAGCTTGTCCCCCATGGGAGCATCGGCGTGGCCTATACCTACAACGAACCGTTAACCGGCTATGAGTACGTCCGGGACTGCGCCGCGCTGGTCCATGAGCAGGGCATGGTCAATGTGCTGGTCACCAACGGGACGGTTGAGGAGGAACCCTGGCGGGCGCTGCTGCCCTTGGTTGACGCCGCCAACATCGACCTGAAGGGGTTTACACCCTCATGGTACCGGCGGCTGGGCGGGGACCTGGAGACGGTCAAGCGTTCCATTGTCCTGGCGGCAGAGCGGTGTCATGTGGAGGTGACCACCCTGCTCATTCCCGGAGAAAACGACAGCGAGGAGGAAATCCGGGAGCTGGCCCGCTGGCTGGCCTCAATCAGCCCGGAAATCCCTCTGCACCTGTCCCGGTTCTTCCCCCAGTACCAGATGGTAGACCGTCTGCCGACGCCCGTAGAGCAGGTCTACCGGCTTTCTGAGGCAGCACAGGAATATCTGTCTCATGTCTACACTGGAAACTGCTGAGCCGCTATTCATGGAGTGTCCCCAAAAAGCCGATGGGATGGATGATATGCTCCTCTTTGGCGTCCAGATCCAGAGCTGGGTCTGCAAGCGCAATGGCCCGGCGGATGCTATGATACCCGTACTTGCTTCGGATTTTGTCCAGCGTCCGATCGATGTCGGCCCGGCGCTGGGCTTTTTGCTCCTCCGGGAACAGCGACAACTGCACAACGCCGTCCGCCGGCGTCAGCCCGCTGGCTTTCACCGACAGGCTGCGCACAGGCTCCCTGCCGGTATGATGCCTTCGGAACAGCTCCATGGCCGTTTCCCAGATGTCCAATGTGTTCGCTGTGGGACGGTTCAGCTTGGCCTGCCGGTCGTAGGACAGCAGGCGGTTGTCCCGGATACCCAGAGCTACGGTAGAGCAAAGGCAGTTCTGCTCCCGGAGTCTGGCTCCCACGCTTTCGCATAGGGCCATGAGGGTAATCTTTACATCATCCTCACTGACCAAATCCCGGGGTGCAGTGGTGGAGTTACTAATACTCTTCATGGGCGGTACGGCATAATAGCGCCGGACGCCGGAGTGGTCCTGCCCATTGGCAAACTGGTGGAGCATGATGCCGTTTTTGCCCAGCAGCCAGTACAGAAGATCAGGATTGGCCTGGGCCAGCTCCCCAATCGTGGTGATCCCATACTGGTTCAGCTTCCGGGTGGTGGCAGGGCCCACATAAAGCAGGTCACTCACAGGAAGGCTCCAAGCCTTATCCCGATAGTTTTCCGGGGTGATGACCGTGGTGGCGTCCGGCTTTTTCATATCTGAGCCCAGTTTGGCAAATACTTTATTGAATGACACACCTACCGATACGGTCAGCCCCAGCTCCCGCTTCATGCGGCCCCGGATATCATCGGCGATGGCCGGCCCTTCCCCAAACAGTCCCACAGAGCCGGTAACATCCAGCCAGCACTCGTCCAGACCGAAGGACTCCACTTGGTCCGTGTAACTGGTATAGATGCCCCTGGCTTGGGCAGAGAACGCGAGGTAACGCTCGTAATGGGCAGGGACACAGACCAGGCCGGGGCACTGCTGCCGGGCCTCCCACAGCACCTGCCCGGTGCGGATGCCGAACCGTTTGGCAATATCGTTTTTGGCCAGCACAATGCCGTGGCGGACCTCCTCGTCTCCAGCCACCGCCACTGGCCTGTCCCGCAGCGTGGGATCATACAGGATCTCCACGCTGGCATAGAAATTGTTCATATCCGAATGCAAAATCACAGGCTTCATGTCCTCAGTATATGAGGGCAGTCCGGCCTTCATCCTCGAAAGGAGTAAGCAGCATGTGCGGAAGATACAGTTTAGCATCGGAGCAGTCCAAGGAAATCGCCCAGATTGTGGCCGAGGTGCAGGCGCGGTTTGGGGCTGCCAGCATCCATACCGGGGAGATATTTCCTACCAACGCCGCACCTGTCCTGCTTCCGGACGGACAAAAAATGACCCCCAAGCCGATGACCTGGGGATTTCCCAGCTTCAAAGGCAAGGGGGTCATCATCAACGCACGGGGTGAGACGGCGCTGGATAAACCGATGTTTCGCCGATCCCTGCTGGAGCGGCGATGTATCGTGCCTACGACCGGCTTCTATGAATGGGATGGTCAAAAAAGGAAATACCATTTTCGGCTGCCGGGGCAGGACAAGCTGTATCTGGCCGGGCTCTGGAACACTTTTCAGGGGGAGGAACGGTTTGTAATTCTGACAACTGCCCCCAATGACACTATCATCAATGTTCATGACCGGATGCCGGTCCTGCTGACGGATGATGAAGTGGTGCCTTGGCTCCATGATACTGGAATGGCCTCGGCAAAGTTGACAGCTTTGCAGCCAGCCTTGGAGAGTGCTGCCGTCTGATCACCAGCGGATGCGCACCCTCTGTCCCCACAGTGTCTCGATCTGAACGCCGACCAGAAACCAGCCGCGGCTGTCCATCTCAATGCGGGTGGGTATCCATTGCTCGTTCAGCCAAATATCCATTGTGGTACCGCAATGAAGACCACCATAGCAGTCATCGCTGTTGAAACGGATATCGGCGCGACCGCTTTGCATATCGGGAATTAAAATGCCTTCTCTCATATTTGATGCTCCTATCTTAAAATAGTAAATACCCCATGCCCACAAGTCAAACCTTGGCTTCTTGGGCATGGAGTATAATCAAGTTCAACTATTCATCCAAATGGTTGGTTTTGGTCTTAAAATTATGATAAAATAGAGATAAAAAAAGGGGGCTTCTTATGCTTCATATTCGGCCTGTGTCAGATTTGAGAAATAAATTTCCCGAGATCGAGGCTACCGTCCTAAACAATAGGGAGCCGGTCTACCTCACCAAAAAAGGCTACGGTTCCATGGTGCTGCTCAGCCTGGAGCAGTACGCCGCCCTGACGGATGACGTGGAACTGGCCCTGGATGAGGCGGACAAGGCGGCGGAGCTGTCCGATGCACGCCATTCCGGCAAAGAGGTGTTCAGCCGGGCGAGGAGGCGCATTCGTGAACGGAAAGCGTTATGAGCTGAGCATCCTTCCGCTGTTTGAGGATGATTTAAATGAGATCGTAGACTATATCACCTGCCGTCTGCGCAATCCGCAGGCCGCAGAAAACCTGATTGACGAGGTGGAACGGGCCATTGATGAGCGGCTGGACTGTGCCGGGTCCTTTGAGCCCTACCGCTCCAACCGGGAGCGCAGGTATCCGTATTACCTCATCCAGGTCAAAAATTATACGATTTTCTATGTGGCAATCGGGAACACCATGGAGGTGCGCCGGATCATATACAGCAGGCGGACTTTGCAAAATTTGATTTGACCGAACATGGGAGGGACAGCGCAATTTAACGCTGTCCCTCCCATGTTCGCTGCCCACGCTCTGGGGTTCTGTTTCAATCAAACCCTCCATAAACAGATTTGCGCCCGCTTTTAGGCGCCGTTTGAAAATTGGCAATATGCCCAGCGGCAAGGAATTTTTTCGCCGGGCAAGGCGATTTGGCGCAGAAATACTTTGTGTATTTCAAGGCAAGCAACGCGGTTCGGCGGAAAAGGCCCGCCGATTGGGCGTGTTGACAATTTTCAAACAAGCCCTAGGGCCTTGACCTTGGCATATTGGGAAGTTGTGGCGGTGTCCTGCCTCGCCTGGAAAAGAAGCCCATGATGCTCTCCTGGCCCTGGGGCTGGTCGGCCTGCTCCTTGTCCCAGTTATACAGCCGGGTAGGTGGAAAAGCGGTGCTGGGTTGCCACAAGGCCCAGGGCGGAGGCCAGCTGGGTTTTGCCTAGCCCGACAGAGAGCCAGCTATGTGATCCCGCCTCAGAGCAATGTTTCTGAGCCATGGCCGGTTGATTGGTGGTTATATAAAGAGCGGCATTTGGTTGAGTGCTTTTTCCAAAAGCTCAAATGGTTTCGCAGAATTGCCACCAAGTATGACAAGTTTGACGCTTCTTTTCTCGCCTTTGATTACTTGGCTTCCTTCGCTATTTTGTTGCTTTAGCACACCTTCCTTGATTTTTCAAACAGACCCTGGTCTCTATTGTATTTTCGCACTCTGCTCTGCCTGGCGCAAGACGTTGGGAGGGGTTACGCTTGCAGCTCATTTCTGGTGTTGGCCTTGCCGCCTGACTATATTATATTTGCTGCTTATTGTACTGCCCACACAAACCGCTTTATATTGTTACTTCTATATGTACGGTAGATTTGCTGATTCCAAAGCGGCTGGCGGCGGCCCGGACGGTGGTTTTGTTCTCAATGATGTACAGCGCCAGCTCCTGGGCGCGCTCTTCCATGTTCCCCTTCACAAAAACAACACTCCCCGTTGTGGTCTCTCACAGGTAGATGTATATGCGCCGGGACTGTGCAATATGAGGGCGGTTTTGATCTTGGGGCGGCTCCACGAATGAGGTGTCCGCGCCGATGACAAAATGAGCGGCATTCCTTCGGAACATGTTCTGCACCGATATCGCGCAACTGAATCGGTAAATTCTTTGATACTACGGCGTGAAACCCCAGGAACTGCCGGACAATCTGCGGGACTTGAACGGGCAGTTGGAGTATCTGATGCGGCCCGCGGGGATCATGCGGCGCACCGTCACTCTGGAAAAGGGCTGGTACCGGGATGGCTAGGGCAGGGGGGTGCGGACAAAAAGCTGGACCGGGAAGGGACAGGGGAAGGGATGTATTCATACGAGGAGCGGAAGAAAGCAGTAGAGGCATACATGAAAAATGGATGCAACGCAAGGCAGATGGTGAAGGAGCTGGGGTATCCAACACGGCCAACATTGGTGAACTGGTACTGGGAAGTGAAACGGACAGGACGGCACAGGGAAAAGTTCGAGAGAGCAAGGGAATACAGCGAGGGACAGCGGCGAGAGGCAGTGGAGTACTATTTTGCCCACGGGATGAGCCTGATGAAAACGATCCGGGAACTGGCGCTGCCCATAAAACGGGACGCACTTCGCAATTGGATCAAGGAATTTGAGCCGGAGCGGGAATTGAATTGTAAACGGCCGATGCCTTTGGTACAATGCACCCAGGAGCAAAAGGAAGAAGCCGTGGCGGCGATACTGTGCACGCGGGGGAAGACAGGACAGGAGATCGCGGAAGAATATGGGGTGAGCCGGCCGGCTGTCTACAAGTGGAGGAGACACTTCCTTGCCAGGGAGGGGGACATGGCGATGCCTGGGACAGACGAGGAAAGGAAAGCCCTTGAGGAGAAGAACGCGGAATTGGTGAGGGAGCTTCAGCGGGCACGCAGGGAGTTAGAAGAAACGGAAAAAGGCTGTATCGGGTACGGATGGAATGCGATGTGCTGGAAAAGGTGGCGGAAGTGCTAAAAAAGAGAAGGGCGCCGATCCAAGGAGGATGAGCAGCCGGGAAAAGGCAGCGGTGATCGGCGCCCTGAGAAATAAATATTCGTTGAAAGAACTTTTGGAACTGCTGGATATTGCCAAAAGCAGCTATGAATATCAGGCTTCGGACAAATACGAGGAGCTGAGGCGCACGATCCGTGAAGAATTCCAGGCAGGGAAAGGGTGCTATGGATACCGGCGGATCCACGCGAAACTGAAGGCGCGGGGCCGAACCGTATCGGAAAAGGTGATCCGCAGGCTCATGAAAAAGGCGCAGCTGGTGGTGCTCCATAAGAGACGGAAAAAATACAATTCTTATATGGGCGAGATCAGCCCAGCCGTGGAAAACATCATCCAGCGGGACTTTCACGCGGACAGGCCCAACGTGAAATGGCTGACCGACATCACAGAATTCGATATCCCAGCCGGAAAGGTGTATCTGTCCCCCATCATCGATTGTTTTGATGGCATGGCTGTCTCTTGGACGATCGGAACGCACCCCAATGCGAACCTGGTGAATTCCATGCTGGATCAGGCAGTCCGCCAGTTAGCGGAGAACGAACATCCCATCGTCCACTCGGACCGGGGCGGGCACTACCGCTGGCCCGGCTGGATCAGGCGGATGGAACAGGCCGGCCTGACCCGTTCCATGTCTAAAAAGGGCTGCTCGCCGGATAATTCGGCCTGCGAAGGCTTTTTCGGCCGGCTGAAAAACGAGATGTTCTATGGCCGATCTTGGGAGGGCATATCCGTTCCTGAATTTATACGCAATGTAGACGACTATATAAGATGGTATAACGAGGATAGGATCAAGCTATCCCTGGGCGCTTTGAGCCCCGCTGCTTATAGGCATAGCTTGGGCTTCACTATTTAGGTCCAAAAAATCGTCCGCAGGCCCCAGTCAACGGGGAGTAAAAAACTTTCCCCGTAAGCGTCAATCTTTCCGGCATCTTGCACAGCCCAGAGTTAGGGCTGGAAATTATAAAATCTTTACTTGAACACCTGTGCTCAGTTCTTCAGCCCCTCCGCCCAGGCGGAGTACCGCGCCACCTTGTCGGCGCAGTCCTGCCGGCTGGCCCCCTGGGCCAGTATGTACACCTTCACCTTGGGCTCGGTGCCGGAGGGCCGCACGATGACCGAAGTGCCGTCCGCCAGCTCGTAGCGCAGCACATTGGAGCCGGACAGCTCCATCTGGATCCTGTCCCCAGTGGCCGCGTCCACCACGCTGCCGTCCTTGTAGTCCTTCCAGGTTCTGACGCTCTCGCCGCCGATCTCCTTGGGGGGATTGGCCCGCAGGCCGGACATCAGCGCCGCCATCTTCTTCAGCCCGTCCAGGCCGGGCATCACCAGGTTCAGGGTACGCTCGCCGTAATCGCCGTACTTCCCGTACAGGGCCATGAGGGCATCGTACAGGGTCATGCCCTTGCCGGCGTAGTAGGCGGCCATCTCGGTCATGGCCACGGCGGCGGTCACCGCGTCCTTGTCCCGGACGTAGCTGCCCAGCATGTAGCCGTAGCTCTCCTCATAGGACATGATGACGTTCCCCTCGCCGCTGCCCTCCAGCTGGTCCTTCTTCTGGGCCAGGAATTTGAAGCCGGTGAAGGTGTCGAAGCACTGCAAACCGTTCACCTCGGCCACCTTGCGGGCCATCTCGGTGGTGACGATGGTTTTCAGCGCCACGGGGTTGGCGGGCATTTTGCCGGTGCGCCGCTTGGCCCCGATGAGGTAATCCAGCAGCAGCACGCCGGTCTGGTTGCCGGTGAGCACCTTGAAGCCGTCCCCCGCCCGGACCATCAGGCCCACCCGGTCGGCATCGGGGTCGGAGCCCAGGATGAAGTCCGCGCCCTCCTTGTTGGCCAGCTCCACCGCCAGGGCAAAGCCCTCCGGGTTCTCCGGGTTGGGGGAGGCCACGGTGGAGAAATTGCCGTCGATGACCATCTGCTCGGGCACGCAGATCACGTGCTTCATGCCCAGCCGCTTCAGCGCCTCGGGGATGAGCTTGTAGCCGGTGCCGTGGAAGGGGGTGTACACCATTTTGAAGGTGTCCGCCACCGCGTCCACCGCCGCCTGGTCGTTGACCTGGGCCATCACATTGGCCAGGAACTTCTCGTCGGTCTCCTCCCCCATGATGGTGATGAGGCCGTCCGCCACCGCCTTGCCGTAGTCGGCCACGGTCACATCGAACACGTCGGACTCGGACATGATCTTGGCCACCTGGTCGGCGTGGTTGGGGGGGAGCTGGGCTCCGTCGGACCAGTAGACCTTATAGCCGTTGTACTCCTTGGGGTTGTGGCTGGCGGTGATATTGATGCCCGCGATGCAGCCGTACTCCCGGATGGCGAAGGACAGCTCGGGAGTGGGGCGCAGCGACTCAAAGAGGCGCACGGGTATGCCAGCGGCGGCCATGATGCAGGCGGCCTCCCGGGCAAACACGTCGGAGTTGTTCCGGCAGTCGAAGCAGATGGCCACGCCCTTTTTAACTGCCTCCGGCCCCTCGTTCAGGATGACCTTGGCAAACGCCTGGGTGGCGTGGCGGATGACGTGGATGTTCATGCGGTACAATCCCACGCCCATGGTGCCCCGCAGCCCGGCGGTGCCGAACTCCAGCTGGGAGAAGAAGCGGGATTCGATCTCCTTCTCGTCCCCGGCGATGGCGGCCAGCTCCGCCTTTTCCTCCCCAGACAGGGCGGGGGAGTTGAGCCACAGCTCATAGTTTGCTTTGTAGTCCATTGGATTCGTCCTCCTTTATAAAAATCAAAACGCAAAATTGCCGTTGACAAACACAGGAATTTCCCGCCCGTCGCGGGTGGTCCCCACGATGGACAAATCCCGGCTGCCCACCATGAAGTCCACGTGGGTCATGGACTGGTTCAGCCCCGCGGCCTTCTGCGCAGCCCCGTCCATCTCCTCGCCGCCCTTGACGCAGCCGGGGTAGGCTGCGCCAAAGGCGAAGTGGCAGGATGCGTTCTCGTCAAACAGGGTGTTGTAAAACAGAATGCCGGTATTGTGGATAGGGGAGTCGTAGGGCACCAGCGCCACCTCCCCCAGGCAGCGGGCGCCCTCGTCCAGCTCAATGCCCCGGCGCAGGAACTCCTCCCCCTCCGCCGCGTGTACGTCCACAATGCGACCGTCCTTGAAGTCGAAGTAAAAGTCGCGGATCAGGTTCCCATCCATGGCCAGGGGCAAGGTGGAGTACACCCTGCCGTCCACCCCGTCCCAGCGGGGGGAGGTGAAGATCTCCTCCGTGGGGATGTTGGGCAGGTATTCCACCCCATCGGTGGTGTGGGCGGTGGCCCCGGCCCACACGTGGCCGTCCGGCAGGCGCACCTTCAGGTCGGTGCCCAGGGAATTGGCGTAGTGCAGGCTGGCAAACTGGTAATCGTTGAGAATCTTGGCCCGGCGGGCGATGGTGTCCACCACCTGCCGCCAGCGCTCCACAGCCTTGCCGTCCCCCGTGATGCGGCACACGGAGAAAATAGCGTCCCACAAAGCGTCCACAGCCTCCTCCCCCTTCTTACCAGGGAACACCTTCTCCGCCCAGGCGGGGGTGGGATGGGCCCCCACACACCACTGGAAGCGGTTAGCCATCATGGCGTCAAAGTAGGGCTTGGTGGGCCCGCTGCTCGCCTTGCGGCGGGCCTGGATGCGGGCGGGATCCACCCCCTTCAGCAGTTCCGGATTGGAGCCGGTGAAGGACAACCGGGGGCATTTGTGCTCCAGATACCAGTCTATCCGGGCCTTCATATAGCTGGGGTATTCCTCGAACACGGCGGCGTCCGCCCGGAGGAAGCTCTCCCGGGTGGTGAAGTCGTCCCCATAGTAGGGCGCCACGTTCCGGGCTCCGCAGTCGAAGCACGCGGCCACGCACAGCCGGGTGAGGGCGGCGTATTCGATATGGCTCTCAATGCTGGGGGTCTGCCCCGGCCGGACGTTCAGGCCCACCTCCACCAGCAGGTGGGCGTATTCGCTGAGCTTCGCTTCAAAATCTTTCACCATTGGGTTAATCTCCTTTTGGATAAGTTGTCACGCCTCGCCTGCGGCGGCTTAAGCGCCTTTTAGCTAGGCGCCGTTTGAAAATTGGCAATATGCCCAGCGGCAAGGAATTTTTTCGCCGGGCAAGGCGATTTGGCGCAGAAATACTTTGTGTATTTCAAGGCAAAGCAACGCGGCTCGGCGGAAAAAGGCCCGCCGATTGGGCGTGTTGACAATTTTCAAACAAGCCCTAGTCACTTTGCCGGAAACTTCCTGTCCTGCCCGTGCATATATGGAAATTATACCATATCAAATCGCAAAACACAATTCCATTTGATTTTTTTTCTGGGAGGATGTATAATAGCGCTAATTTAGTGGAGTAAAGGAGCAAAACCAATGCTGACCACCGTTATCCCCCAGGGGTACGCCCCCCTGCTCAACCTGTATGACACCCAGAAAGCCATCGGCCTTTTAAAGCGCCTGTTTGAGGACGATCTGGGCGGTTCGCTCAACCTGCGCCGGGTGTCCGCCCCCCTGTTTGTGGAGGCATCCACCGGCCTGAACGACGACCTCAACGGCGTGGAGCGCCCGGTGTCCTTCGACGTACCCGACGCAGGGCGGGACGCCCAGGTGGTCCACTCCCTGGCCAAGTGGAAGCGCCTGGCCCTCCACCGCTACCAGTTCTCGGTGGGCGAGGGGCTGTACACCGACATGAACGCCATCCGCCGGGACGAGGAGCTGGACAACCTCCACTCCGTCTATGTAGACCAGTGGGACTGGGAAAAGGTCATCGCCCCCCGGGACCGCAATGTGGACTACTTAAAATCGGTGGTATCCATCATCGTCAACGCACTGGCCAACACCCAGGCCACCCTGCGCTCAGTGTACCCCCAGCTCTCCGTCCTGCCCCTCATCGACCGGGAGGTGTCCTTCGTCTCCGCCCAGGAGCTGGAGGACCGGTGGCCCGAGCTATCCCCCAAGGAGCGGGAAGACGCCTGGACCCGCGACCATCCCACCACCTTCCTCATGGGCATCGGCGGGGCGCTGAAATCGGGCAAGCCCCACGACGGCCGGGCGCCGGACTACGACGACTGGGGCCTGAACGGGGACATCCTGCTTTGGAACCCCTTGCTGAACCATGCGTTTGAGATTTCCTCCATGGGCATCCGGGTGAGCCCGGAATCCCTGGACGAGCAGCTCACCGCCGCCAGGTGCGGCCACCGGCGGGAGCTGCCCTTCCACCGGGCGCTGCTGGCGGGGGAGCTGCCCCTCACCATCGGCGGCGGCATCGGCCAGAGCCGGGTATCCATGTACCTGCTGGGCAAGGCCCACATCGGCGAGGTACAGGCCAGCATTTGGGACCCCCGCACCATCCAGGCGTGCAGGGAGGCCGGGGTTATCCTGCTGTGAAAGGGGGAAACAATTTTATGGACGAACACAAAGGCAGTTTCAATGGCGGCACTGTGGCAAAGGCAGGCATCTCCTTCGGCAGCGCCTTGGCCATGGTCATCAGCTACACCACCTGGCACTCGGTGGGCTGGGCCATTGTCCACGGCCTGATGAGCTGGGTATATGTAATCTATTTTATCCTGCGGTATTGACAGCAGGACAAAACAGCGCGGGCGCGGCCTCTCCCGGAAGCCGCGCCCGCCGTTTTTATTGATTGCCGCCGGGGTCAGATCACCCGCATCCGAATGACGCCCGGCACCCTGCGGATGTCCTCAATTATGCTCTCGTCCACCTTGGATCCGGCGTCCACCATGGTATAGGCGTACTCACCCTTGGACTTGTTGGTCATGTTCTCCACGTTCACTCCGTCGGCCCCCAGCTGGGTGGTGATCTGGGCGATAACGGCAGGCACGTTTCGGTGGATGACGCACAGCCGCTGCGCGCCGGAGCGCTCCATGATGACGTTGGGAAAGTTGACGGAATTTTTGATATTTCCGTTCTCCAGGAAGTCCCGGAGCTGGTTGGCCGCCATGACGGCGCAGTTTTCCTCGCTCTCCGGTGTGGAGGCCCCCAGATGGGGGATGGCCACCACGCCGTCCACAAGCGCGATCTCATTGTCGGGAAAGTCCGTGACATACCGGGCCGCCTTGCCGGATTGCAGCGCCGCAATCAGATCCGCGTTGTTGACAAGTCCCCCCCGGGCCATGTTGATGATCCGCACCCCGTCCCGCATCTTGCCCAGGGCGGCGGCGTTGACTGTGTCCTTTGTGGCCTCCATGTAGGGCAGGTGGAGGGTGATATAGTCGGAGTTGGCGTACAGCGCGTCCAGCTCCTTGACTACCTTGATGTGCCGATCCAACCGCAAAGCCGCGTCCACCGACAGGTAGGGGTCGTAGCCGTACACCTCCATGCCCATGCTCAGCCCGATATTGGCCACCAGCGCACCGATAGCCCCCAGTCCCACCACACCCAGGGTCTTGCGGTAGAGCTCAGGCCCCACAAAGGCGGACTTTCCTTTCTCCACGGCGGCGGCCAGATCCACGCCGGGGATGCGGGCCTGCTCCTTCACCCACTGGGCACCGCCGATCACGTCCCGGGAGGCCAGCAGCATGGCGCACAGCACCAGTTCCTTCACGGCGTTGGCGTTGGCGCCGGGGGTGTTGAACACCACAATACCCGCCTCAGAGCAGCGTTCGATGGGGATATTGTTCACCCCGGCCCCCGCCCGGGCGATGGCCCAAAGCTTCTCGGGGAACATGTAGTCGTGGAGCTTGGCGGAGCGGACCAGGATGGCGTCCTCGTTTTCCACACTGTCGCCAACGGCGTAGTCTTCCCCAGGCAGGCGCTCCAGGCCTACCGGGGCAATTTTGTTCATGGTCTTGATATTAAACATGGCAAAAACCTCGATTTAGTTGTTTTTGTCGAACTCCCTGATGAAGTCCGCCAGCTTCTCCACGCCACGCCCCACAAAAGCGATCGCTTTTGTGGGGGCCCCTCAGATTTTACATCCTCGGGCGAAATGAATTCGCCCTGCGGCAAGGTTTTGCTTCGCAAAACACTTGTACGCGCCATATGCGCGGCCCGCTTTGCGGGCTGTCGGGCGTGGCCGGCGCCGGCATCTGCATTTGCTTCAGTTGTTTTTGTCGAACTCCCTGATGAAGTCCGCCAGCTTCTCCACGCCCTCCACGGGCATGGCGTTGTAGATGGACGCACGCATACCGCCCACGTTCCGATGGCCCTTCAGGTTGGTGAAGCCCGCCGCAGCGGCCTCCTGGACAAACTTGGCGTCCAGTTCCCCGCTGGCGGAGCGGAAGGTCACGTTCATATCGGAGCGGGAGCCCGGCTGGGCGGGGCAGGTAAACAGCCGGGAATTGTCCAGCGCATCGTAGAGCAGCGCCGCCTTGCTGTGCTTGATTTTCTCCATGCCCTCCACGCCGCCTTCGGAATCCAGCCACTCCAGCACCAGTCCCAGCATATAGATGCACCAGCACGGCGGGGTGTTATACATGGAGTCCTTGTCGATCATGGTCTTGTAGTTCATCATCAGCGGGGTAAAGGGCAGCTCATGGCCCGCCAGATCCTCCCGGACAACGGCGATGGTCAGCCCCGCCGGGGCCAGGTTCTTCTGGGCGCCGCCGAAGATGATGCCGTACTTGCTCACGTCCACCGGGCGGGACAGGAAGTCGGAGGACATATCGCACACGATGGGCACGTCCCCGGTGTCGGGCACGTACTGCCACTCGGTGCCGTAGATGGTGTTATTGGCACAGTAGTAGAAGTAGCTGGCCTGGGGATCCAGCTTGAGCTGGTCCTGCCGGGGGATGTAGGTGTGGTTCTTGTCCTCGCTAGAGGCGGCCAGTGAGATTTCCCCGTACTTCTTGGCCTCCTTATAGGCAATATTGGCGAAGTTGCCGGTGACGGCGTAGTCCGCCTTCCCCGTTTTGCCGATGAGGTTCAACGGCACCATGGAGAACTGGCTGGAGGCCCCGCCCTGCAAAAACAGCACTTTGTAGTTGTCAGGCACATGGAACAGCCGGATAAAATTAGCCTTGGTGTCGTCAAAGATTTTCTGGAATACCTTGGAGCGGTGGCTCATCTCCATCACGGACATGCCGGAGCCCTGGTAGTTGGCAATCTCGTTCCCCGCCCGCTCCAGCACCTCCAGGGGCAGCATGGACGGACCGGCAGAAAAATTGTAGACGCGCTGGCTTCCCATATCTCTTCCTCCTTTATTTTACCCGGCCCTTTGCGGCCAGGATATCCTGCCTTGCATTTTATCGCTTTAGCGTATTATATTCATTATATGTGTTCCGCCCCCATTCTGTCAATGCCCAGAAGGGCAAAAAAAGTCCCCCTTCCCAGGGGGGCTTTGTATATTCTGATACGGGGGAAGGACTTTTTCATGCCCCGCCTGTTCGCGGCCCATCGGACGCCTTTGTTTTCAGCATTCTCGTGGCGTTGAGGATAGCGATAACGGCCACACCCACGTCGGCAAACACCGCTCCCCACATGGAGGTTCTGCCCAACGCCCCCAGAATGAGGAACAGCGCCTTCACCCCCAGGGCTAACACAATGTTCTCCTTCACGATGCGCAGGCACCTGTGGGCGATGTCCATGGCCTTAGCCAGCTTGGCCGGATCGTCGTCCATGAGCACCACGTCGGCGGCCTCAATAGCGGCGTCCGACCCCATGGCCCCCATGGCGATGCCCACGTCCGCCCGGCTGAGCACCGGCGCATCGTTCACCCCGTCGCCCACGTAGGCCAGCACACCCTTTGCGCTCTTTCGGGCCAGCAGCCCCTCCAGCCGCTCCACCTTGTCCCCTGGCAGCAGCTGGGCGTGCACCTCGTCCAGCCCCAGCTGGCCGGCCACCGTCTCGCCCACGGCCGCGCTGTCCCCGGTGAGCATGACGGTGCGGATGCCCCGGCTTTTCAGGGCCTTGACGGCGGCAGGGGCGGTGGGCTTGATCTGGTCAGCAATAACGGCGCAGCCCAGGTAGCGTCCCTCCCGGGCCACATGGACCACGGTGCCCGCCTGCGCGCAGGGCTGGAACGCCACGTTCTCCCGTTCCATCAGCTTCTCATTGCCCGCCAGAACCCGTCTGCCATCCACCAGGGCGGACACGCCATGGCCAGGTATCTCCTCCACCTCCGTCACCCGGGCCGGATCAGCCTCCCCGCCCAGAGCCCTGCGCAGGGACTGGGCGATGGGATGGCCCGAATGACGCTCCGCCAGGGCGGCGGCCTCCAGGAGTTCCCGCTGGGTGACGCCGGGGGCGGACTCCAGAGAGGACACCTCAAACACCCCTTGGGTGAGGGTGCCGGTCTTGTCGAACACCACGGTCTCCGTCCTGGCCAGCAGCTCCAGATAATTGCCGCCCTTCACCAGAATACCCTGGGCGGAAGCCCCGCCGATCCCCCCGAAGAAGGACAGGGGGATGGAGATCACCAGGGCGCAGGGGCAGGAAATCACCAGGAAGGTGAGGGCCCGGTGAACCCACACCCCCCACTCCCCGAAGAGCAGGGAGGGGAACACCGCCAGGGCCAGGGCGGCAAACACCACGCAGGGGGTGTAATACTTGGCAAAACGGGTGATAAAGTTCTCAGCCCTGGCCTTTTTAGCGGCGGCGTTCTCCACCAAATCCAGAATTTTCGCCACAGTGGACTGTCCGAACGCGCGGGTTGTCCGGGCCTTCAGCAGCCCCGTGACATTGACGCAGCCGGACAGCAGCTCCCCGCCCACCCCCACGTCCCGGGGGGCGGATTCGCCGGTGAGGGCAGCGGTGTTCAGGGAGGACGCGCCCTCAATGACCACGCCGTCCAGGGGCACCTTCTCGCCGGGACGGATGACGATGACCTCGCCCACCGCCACCTCGTCGGGGTCAACCTCAATGATCTGCCCGTCCCGTTCCACGTTGGCCGTGTCGGGCCGGATATCCATCAGCTGGGCAATGGACTGCCGGGATCTGCCCACGGCCACGCTCTGGAACAGCTCGCCCACCTGGTAGAAGAGCATGACGCCCACCGCCTCGGAGGTCTCCCCCAGCACCAGCGCCCCGACGGTGGCCACGCACATGAGGAAGTTCTCATCGAACACCTGCCCGTGGCCAATGTTGCGGATGGCCTTCCACAGGATATCCCAGCCGATGGTGAAATAGGCGGCAAGGTACAGCCAGATGGGAGCCAGGGCAAATAGATCCCCGTCCAGCCGGCTGGTGAGCAGCGGAATACCAAACGGCACCCGGACCGGCGGCAGCAGCGCCGCCAGCGCCAACAGCACCGCCGCCGCAATGATGCGGATGAGCATCTTTTTTTGTTTTTTGGTCATAACAAATCAACTCCTTCGTCGGCACAAACTCCACTCACTCGCTTTTCCCTTCGGAAAAAGCTCATCCGTTCCGTTGTGCCTCCTCTCCCCGCAAAGCCAAAGGGCGGCTTTGCGGGGCCACATAAAAAGCCGCATTTACGGCAGCTCAACACTTCTCCAGCACGGCGATTCCCTCCGGCACTCCGCCGGGAATGACCTCCAACGCCACCGGGGCCAGCTTCAGGCGCTCCAAGAATTCCCGATAAGTCTCCGGGGTAAAAGCGTGCTCGTAGTGAAAGCCCACGCCCTGATAAATTTTAATCATGGAGCCGTAGGCCGCCCCCGCTTTCCCTTGAAGGTAGGTGGGCAGGATGAGCCGTCCGCCGGGGGCGGCAACCCGCCACAGCTCCTGCACCGCAATTTCCGGCTGGGGCAGCAGGTGGAGCACGTTGGCGGCGATCACCGCGTCAAAGCTCCCGTCCGGGTCGGACAGGGCAGTGATATCCCGGCGGGCGAACTGGAGGTTGGACAGCCCCCGCCTGGCCGCTTTTTTCCGGGCCCGGGCCAGCATGGCCTCCGATTGGTCGGTGCACAGCACCGAGCCCGCCCGTTTCGACGCGGCCAGGGAAAACTCCCCCGTCCCGGCGGCGCAGTCCAGCACGCGGGCCCCGGCGGGAACCAGCTCCCCCACACGGGTCCTGGCGGCGGCGTTTACCTGTCGGTTACTCCACTCAAACAGGTCATACAGCCCGGCGACCCGGTCCCAGAAGGTCCGGCTCACAGCACGATCTCACAGTCGGGCTCCACCTTGCGGCAGACCTTCACCACATCCTTCATGACGGCGTCCACGTCGTCCGCCTCAATAGTCATTTTCTGGGTAAGGAAGCTGACGGTCGCGCCGGTGACGCCTGGGAGCTTCTTGACGGCGTCCTCCATTTTGGCGGCGCAATTGGCACAATCCAGGTCAATGAGCTTAAAGGTCTTTTTCATAGTGATACATCCTTTCTTAGATTTTTCCATTCACGCCTCGCCTGTTCGCGACGCGCGGCTTTCATCGAAGCAAAGTCCACTCCACTTCGTTTCCGCCTGCGGTGAAAACTTCATTCGCTCCCTTGCTTCTCCTCCCCCCGCAAAGCTAAAGGGCGGCTTTGCAGGGGGCCAATAGGGTTATCCGCGCTGCTTACGACAGCTCGGACGCTATTCGTTCACGTGCTCCATCCCTTGGGCAATAATCTTTCGCACGTGGCTGTCCGCCAGGGAGTAGAACACGGTCTTACCCTCCTTGCGGAATTTCACCAGGCGGCTCCCCTTGAGCACCCGCAGCTGGTGGGACACCGCCGACTGGGTGAGTCCCAGCAGCTGGGCGATGTCGCACACGCAAAGCTCCGCCTCGAACAGGGCATAGAGAATTTTAATCCGGGTGGAGTCGCCGAACACCTTGAACAGCTCCGCCAGGTCGTACAGCGTCTCATCGTCCGGCATCCCCCCCAGCACCTCGCTCACCGCGTCCTCGTGGACAAACAGGCAGCCGCAGCGCTCGATCTCATTGTTGTCAGTCATAGCGCTCTCCTCTCATTTGGCAAACATATGAACATCTGCTCATATGTTAACTCAAAGAGCGTCCCTTGTCAAGCCCATTTCCAAAAAAATTTTGAGCGGCGGCGCGCCCCGGCCTTATTCCGGTTCCGCACCGCCGCTCCAGGCCCCCCGGGCCTTTTGCCGCCCTATTTTTCCCGCTCCAGGTATACCATCACCGCCGCTCCAGGCCCCACGTGGGTGCCGATGACCGCGCCCACCGGGTGCACTTCGCTTGGATGGGGGCCAAAGGTCTCCCGGGTCAGCGCCATCAGACTTTGACACAGTTCATCATGGGCGGTGTAGCCATAATACACCGACAGGCGTTGGTCAAAAGCCAGCTCCTCCCCCACCAGCTTCACCAGGGCCGCTAGGCTCCCCTTGGCGCCCACACCTTTGCCCGCCAGCCCCAGCTGGCCGTCCTTCAGGGTGATGATGGGCTTCACCTTCAAAAGCTCCCCCGCGATGGACACCGCCGCAGGCAGCCGTCCCCCCTTGTGGAGGTACTTCAGCGTGTCCACAACGGCCAGCAGCTTCACCCGGCCCTTCGCCCGCTCCAGCTCCGCCGCGATGGCCGGGGCGTCCTGCCCCTGGTCCCGAAGCAGACAGGCTAGGTCGATGAGCAGCCGCAGCCCCAGCACCGTCTGGGTGGAATCCACCACGTGGATATCCCCGTAACCGCACATATCCCGGGCAATGAGGGCGCTCTGGCAGGTGCCGGACAGGGAGGCTGCCATAGGCAGGCAAATCACACTGTCCCCCCTCTCCTTGGCACGCTCAAAATAAGGGAGAAAATCGTCCGGCACCGCCTGGCTGGTGGTGGGCAGCTCCTTTGCCTCGGCCAGCCGCCGGAAAAAGGCGGCGTGATCCAGCACATTGGGGAACTCCTCCTCCCCGAACTGGACCTTCAGGGGCACTACCCAGATCCTCCTGCGCTCCGCCTCCTCCGGGGTGAAATCGGCTGTGCTGTCTGTCAAAATGTAGATGGCCATAGCTTGATCCTCCTTATCACATTTGGTTCTGACGGCTTATGTCATGAAAAAATCGATCCAGCCGGCGCAGGGATCGCAGCAGCGCGTCCAGCTCCCCCTCCTCCAGCCTGGTGGCGGCGCTGTCCGCCATGCGGGCGTGGAATTGGGCATGGAGACGGTTGGCCTCCTCCCCCCTGGGGGTGAGCAGCACCCGGATCACCCGGCGGTCACCCGGCTCCCCGCCCCGGGCCAGATAACCCTTCCGCACCAGGGTGTTCACCGCCGTAGTCAGGGAACTCACCCGGATGGACAGCGCGTCGGCAATCTGGGTCATGGTGTTGCGGCCCGCCGCCGTGAGCCCGCCCACCGCCTCCAGCACGTGTAGCTCCTTCACCGACAGATCCCCCGCGCCCATGCCGTTCAGCGCCTGCTCTTCATAGGCTAAAATCTGGTTGAACACATGGACGAAAAAATAATTCAGCTCTTCCCGTTGGCTCTCGTTCACGGCATTCCCTCCTGCGTACTTCAAATATTCGGATATATGAAATATTTGAATTTCGAAATAATATACGCCAAAAAAGGGGGGTTGTCAACCCCCTTTTTCCGGCGACAGGGTAACGGAAAACGCCGTTCCCTCCCCATCTACGCTGTGTACGGCAATTTTTCCGCCGTGCCGCTCCACAATGGTTGCGGCAATGGACAGCCCCAGGCCGTACCCGCCCTTTTCCCTGCTGCGGGCGGCATCCGCCCGGTAGAACCGCTCAAACAGGTGGGCCTGGGCCTCCTGTGGGATGGGCTCCCCCGTGTTGTGGACGGTGAGCGCCGCCGCCCCGCCCCCCTCCAGGGTCACGCGCACCGTCCCGCCGGGCTGGCAGTATTTGCAGGCGTTGTCCAGCAAAATAGCGCACAGCCGCCTCAGCTCCTCCCCGTCCCCGGTGACGCCCACGCCGGGGTCAACCCTGCTCTCCAGCATCAGCCCCGCCTCAAAGGCCACCGGTTCAAAGGACATCACACACTCCTCGCACACCTGGCTCAGATCCGCCCGGCCCTTGGGCCGCCCCCGTTCCCCGGCATCCCCCCGGGCCAGGAAAAGCAGGTCCTCCACCAGGCCCTTCATCCGCAGCCCCTCGTCCCGCAGGTGCTCCACCCAACGGCGCTGGTTTTCAATGGTGTCGTTCGGGCGGCTGAGCAGGATATCCGCGTCGGCCAGCAGCACCGTCAAGGGCGTTTTCAGCTCGTGGGAAGCGTCCGCCACAAACTGCTGCTGTCTTCTCCAGCTCTCCTCCACCGGCCGCACCAGCCACCGGGAGAGCAGCGCGCTCACCGCAAAAAAGCCGGGCAGCGCCGCCGCAAAAATCAGCGCGGCGGTGAGCGCCTGCCGCCGCACCGCCCCCCGCTCCCAATCCAGCCCGGCAAAACCCAGCTCTATCCTGCTTCCCCTGGACCGGATCAGGAAGCGCAGGTTCAGCCCGTCCAGCCGCCCGGACTCCTGCCCGGAGGCCAGCGCCTCCCCCACCGCCCGGACCACAGCCCCCTCATCCAGCACGGCGTTGAAGCCCAGGGCCAGCCCCACCTGTCCCCAGCGGTCCGCCACGGCATAAAAAGCGGGTATGCCGGTGCGCAGCTCGTCATCCTGGCCCATACTCCCCCCGGCAAAGGGGCGCAGCGGATCCAGCGCCGCCTCCCCCCGGTCCAGCACAGCCCGCAGCACCCGTTCCGTCTCCTCCTGGTACTGCCGGGCGGTGGAAGCCGTCTGAACGGCCAGCGCCGCCGCCAGCATCCCCGCCAGCAGCGCCGTAATCATAAGGATAAACTTCCAGCGCAGTTTTTTCAGCATGGCGCTCCCTCTGCATTCCGCCTAAAGCAGGTTTTCCTCAATCCACCGGGCCACGCCGTTCCATTTGGCCGCCCCGCGGTCCATGATCTGGAGCAGCTCCCCGTTGGCCACGGTCAGATAGGCATCTTCTGTGAGGGCGCCCTCCGCCCCCGGCACGCGTCCAGCACGGCCCGGGTGTATTCCGACACCGTTTCATCCGTCCGCAGTAAGGTTTTGTCCAGATCCGTTATGACCGTCTTTACCTTCGCCACCGCTCCCCCACCCTTAAAACCTGTATTCACAGCCGAAAATGCCGGGTGGGCGAGAGCTTTTCCCGCCAGACAAGGCGAATTTCCGCTGGAATACTTGGTGTATTTCAAGAAAATTCAACGCAGTATGGCGGGGACAGACCCGCTCGGACGGCGTTTAGAGGTTGTGAATGCAGGTTTTTACTTCGTAATGATACCCAGTATACCATCCCGCCTTCCGCAAATCAATTCCAACTCTCCCGATATATCCCCGCCAAACCCGCCGGCGGAAAAATTTTCTTGATTTTTTGAAAAAAACCCTTTACAAACGGCGCAAACTATGTTACCGTACTAACAGTAATGATTCCTATTAGTGCTTACAGCAGGAGAGGAGCGGCCATGAACAACGTCCGTCAAAGTAAAAAAAGGGACGCTATGCTGGCCCTGCTGCGGCAAACCACCTGTCACCCCCCGGCGGACTGGGTGCACCAGCAGCTCAAGGCGGAATATCCCGACCTGAGCCTGGGCACCGTCTACCGCAATCTCAACCACCTGTGCGGCCACGGGCTGATCCGGCGGGTGGGCCCGGTAAACGGGCAGGAGCGTTACGACGGGACCCTCTCCCCCCATTCCCACTTCATTTGCAACCGCTGCGGCGCCATTCTGGACCTGCCCCAACGTTCTCCCGGGCAGGGCTGGCTGGATTCCGTCGGCGTGCAATATGGCTTTCAGGTGGAAAGCTGCGAGTTCATTGTCCGCGGCCTGTGCCGCGGGTGCGCGTCCACGCAGCCTGACGGCCAAAATTAAACATTGGAGGAAAACTATCATGAAAAAATGGATCTGCCCTGTCTGCGGTTACGTCTACGAAGGCGAGAATCCCCCCGCCGAGTGCCCCGTCTGCCACGTCTCCGGCTCCAAGTTCACCCTTCAGGAGGGTGAGATGAAGCTGGCCGCCGAGCACGAGTACGGCATCTTCGCCAAGACTGTGAAGAACAACCCCGACATCAGCGACGAGGACAAGAAGTACATCCTGGAGCAGCTCATGGCCAACTTCAACGGCGAGTGCTCCGAGGTGGGCATGTACCTGTGCATGGCCCGCATCGCTGCCCGGGAGGGTTACCCCGAGGTGGCCCTGTACTGGGAGAAGGCCGCCTATGAGGAGGCCGAGCACGCCGCCAAGTTCGCCGAGCTGCTGGGCGCGGAGCTGGAGCCCAACATGACCGCCAGCACCGCCAAGAACCTGGCTTGGCGGGTGGACTGCGAGTTTGGCGCCACTCAGGGCAAGTTCGACCTGGCCGCCTGCGCCAAGAAGAACGGCCTGGACGCCATCCACGACACCGTGCATGAGATGGCCCGCGACGAGGCTCGCCACGGCAAGGCTCTGAAGGGCCTGCTGGAGCGGTACTTCAAGTAATCCGGCCCATAGGAGGAGCAGAAAATGGACAAGTACGTATGCCCCTGCGGCTACGAGTACGACCCCGCGGCGGGCGACCCCGACAACGGCGTCGCCCCCGGCACCCCCTGGGAGCAGGTCCCCGACAGCTGGGTCTGCCCGGTGTGCGGCATGGGGAAGGACGTCTTTGAAAAGGCCTGAATCGCACGGAACCTCGCAAAACAAGGCGCGGAGGCATAAGCCTCCGCGCCTTTCGATGTTTTCTGCGCGCCTCGCCGCGTCCCTACAGCGGCGCGGCCTTTTTGGCCTGCCCGGCCCGGCGGGCAGGCGCCGCCTGTCCGCCCTCCCGAACCTCCGCGCCCTTCCGGCGCAGACCCCGGCCCACGGCCAGCACAACGGCGGTGGCAATGAGCACCAGATAGCAGTTCAGCGTCCGGCTCAGGATCATGGCGGGGGCCACCAGGCCCTGGCCGTACACCAGCAGGAAGCCCCGGAGGAACACGTTTTCCGCTGCCCCGGCGGACCCCGGCAGGGGCAGGTAGCCCACGGCGATGGCACACAGGGCCTGGAGGGCCATCACCTCCCACAAAGAGAAGCCGGACAGCCCAAAGGCCCGGTAGACCACGTAGGGCATGGCGTAGGAGCAGGCCAGCTGGAGGGCGCTGAGCCCCACCACCTTGACCAGCAGCTCCGGGGAGCGGCGGATGAGTTGCGCCCCCCGGCGGTACTCCGCCAGATGCTCGTCCGCCCTGGCCTCCAGCCCCGCCTTATCCAGCGCGGGCCACACCCTGGCCCCCAGGGCAATGCCGCCGTACAGCAGCTTTTTGGCGGGGCCGGGAAGGAACAGGAAAAGGAACATGGCGATGTCCAGCACGGCAAACACCGCCAGCCCAAAGCCCAGCAGCAGCCCCACCTGGCCGCCAAGCCGCTCGGTGAGCCCGCCCGCGGCGGTCAGGGCAAAGATGCCCCAGCCCATGGCCGCCGTGTTATAGCCGATGGTGACCAGCAGCATGTCCAGCGCGCCTGTGGCGGCGGGGGTACCGTCCTTGCCCATGGCAACCACCTGGGCGGGCTGGCCGCCGGTGGCGGAGGGGGTGATGGTGCTGAAGAAGAAGCCCACGCAGGAGTAATACGCGCACCGGCGGAAGGGCTGGGCGCTGCCCAGAGCGCGGAGGATGGAATGGGTGGCCTTGGCCTCGCAGCAGATGAACAGCGCCATCAGCGGCAGACCCAGCAGCAGGACGCGCCAGTCGGCGCTGAGCAGGGCGGCGGCCAACTGCCCCGGGGTCTGCTGCTGAAAGATGGTATACACCGTCCAGGCCATCAAGGCGCACACTGCCCCGGTGCATAGGATGCTTTTCCACTGGCTTTTCACGCACATACCCTCCCCTCCCGGCCCAGCGAGCGCACCACGGCGCAGGCGGCGGTGCGGCCGATGTCGGCCGCCATGTCATCCATAGCCCGCTCCATGGCGGACAGGGCCCCGCTGTCGCAGATGGTCTCCCGGATGGCGGCAAGGCAGGCGCTCTCCTCCTTGGCGGCGATGCGGGCCATGCCCCGCCGCACAAGGAAGTTGGCGTTTTCCTGTTCCTGCTTCAGAAAAGGCTGCCAGGCCAGGATGGGCAGCCGGGCGGCAATGGCCTCAAAACAGGTGATACCGCCCGGCTTGGACAGCATGAGGCTGGCCCGGGCCATGTACTTGTCCACCTGGGTGGTAAAGGGCACCGCCTCAATGTTCTCATACCTGCCGTTGAGGCGCTGGAACAGCTTGTCGTTGCGCCCGGTGAGAATGGTGGTATGCACACCGGGCAGGCCGTTAAGCGCCTGGTAGAAGCTGTCGCGCCGAGGCATCAGCCCCAAACCGCCCCCCATGATGAGCAGCTCCCGCCGCTGGGAAGGGCCTTTGCGGGCGGGTTGGAACCGCCCGCTGACAGGGATGCCCGACACCACAACGGCATCCGGATCGGCGCCCTTGGCGATAAACCCCTGCCGGACGGATTCCTCCGCCACCAGGTAGCAGTCGGTGGCGGGATGGAGCCATTCGCTGTGGCAGGTCACATCGGTTACGCAGGTGACCAGGGGGATGTCCGACGGCCCCTCCTCCTTGTACTTCGCCATGGCGGCGGAGCAGATGGGATGGGTGGACACCACCACATCCGGCTCATACTCGTCCAGCAGCCGATCCAGCCCGCCCAGCAGGTTGTCCCCCCTGCTGTCGCCGGAGTCGTTCACCGTCAGGTCGTGATAAATATTATAAAACACCCCGCCGTAGGTCACCAGCACGTTGAACCACCAGTACATGGCCTGGGCCAGCTCGGGGGCGGCATATTCAAACAGGTCTACAACCTCGGCCCGGTGGCCGTCCTGCCCCAGCTGCTCTCGCAGGGCGTTAGCGGCGGACAGATGCCCCATGCCGAATTTCCCCGTTAAAATCAGAATGTTCATGAAAATTCCTCCTCTTCCCACCAGGGCCGAACGGCGCTCATGCGCGGCCCCGGCGGAACATTGCGGCTTGCTTTTTGACAGTACCGATTATAGAGGACAAATCTTCAATTTCAACGCAGATACCCCTTACGTTTTGGTGGGGTTTTCTTTAAGGATTCCTTAAGATCCTGTTTAATATCTCGAAGAATGCCAGCGGCGAGGGATTTTCCCGCCATGCGAGGCAGGATTTCGCAGAAATAATTGTGTTTATTTAAGAAATCCCAACAAAGCATGGCGGGAAAAGAGCCGGCAAATGGCGTTTTGATGGATTTTAACAGGCTCTAGGCCCTTCCCTGCTCCGGCAGGCTCCCCGGGGACAGCCAGACCACCCCCTCCGGGGGCGCGCCATGGCAGCACACCGCCCCCCGCCAGCCCTCCCCGGCAAAGCCCGCGCAGCAGCCGGGCGGGGGGACCGCCTCTCTGGGAGGGTAAAGGGGGGCGTCCTCCCGCTTGCACCAGCTCTCTTTCCGTGTCCACAGCCGGTAAAAATCCTCCCAGCTGCCATCAAATTCCTCCAGCTCCGCCCCGCTCAGGGTATAGCCGGGCAGGCCTGCCCGCCGGGGGCGGACCACCTCCACGTCCACCCCCACCGGGGCGTCGGACAGGGAGCACAGCGCCAGCCCCCCGCTGTGGGACAGGGAAAACCAATGTCCCCCGTCCCCCGCGAACAGGGGCTTGCCCCGGGGGGAACGCTCCACCGGCGGCAGGGCCGCCCATCCCCAGCACAACCCCACCGCCGCCGCCAGCAGCGGCCAGGCCAGCAGCCGCCCGTCCTCCCCCGCCGCACCGTATACCTGTGTCACAGCAGCTTCCCCCTTCCCGTGGTTTGTCAAGGCCGCCCCTGCCGGTACGGCGGGGGCGGCCCCTGTTTTGTTTATGGCCCGGACGGCCCGATGTCCGTCACCGTCAGCACACCCTCCCGGACGGTGAAGCGCACCTCCAGCCCAGCAAATCCGAAACCGTACACCCGCCCCGGGTCGTCCTGGTAGGAGGGCCGGGGATCCTGGCCCAGCACCCCCAGCAGCGCCGCCCGGCGTCCCTCCGGAACCTGCGAGAGCAGCCCTGGAGGGCACTCCACCGCCAGAGCCCTCTCTGGCGCGCTTCCGGCAAAGCCCCCCGCCGCCTCGGGATGGCAGTCGGCATAGGGAATATACGGCTTGACGTCCAGGATCGGCGTGCCGTCCACCAGGTCGGCCCCGGACACGTGAAGTACCGGGCCCTCCGGCGTATCCCACTCCACCCCCTCCAGCCTCACGCAGGACAGCCCGATGGGGTTGGGCCGGAAGGGGGAGCGGGTGGCAAACACCCCCATCCGCCTGTTTCCCCCCAGCCTGGGGGGGCGCACAGTGGGCGACCAACCCCTGTCCCGGTTCTCGGAGAACTCCCAGATGAGCCACAGGTGGGAAAAGCCCTCAATGCCCCGCAGGGCCTCCGCCATGCGGCACGGCGGTTCAAACACCACAATGGCCCGGAGCTCCTCCACCAGCCCAGCCTGCCTGGGCACGCCGAACTTGGAGGAAAAGTCGGAGCGGATGTGGGCAACGGGCTCCATCAGTCCACGTTAGGGCTGGCGCGCATGGCCAGGATGGTTTTTCCAATAAGCTCGTCCAGCTCCCAGCCCAGCATAGCCGCTCCCCGCTCAATCACCTCCCGGGAGCACCCGGCGGCGAACTTCTTGTCCTTGTATTTCTTTTTCACCGACTTGACCTCCAGGTCGGACACACTCTTGGAGGGCCGCATCAGGGCCACCGCACCGATCAGCCCTGTCAGCTCGTCCACGGCAAAGAGCACCTTCTCCATCTGGTGTTCCGGCGGGATGTCCACGCACTCCCCATAGCCATGGCTGGCGGTGGCGCGGACGACGGCCTCGTCGATGTCCCGCTGGCGCATTAGCTCCTGGCTCTTTACACAATGCTCCTCGGGCCACCGCTCGAAGTCCAGGTCGTGGAGGATGCCCACCGTCTCCCACAAATCAGCCTGGTCTCCATAGTCCAGCTCCCGGGCAAACCAGCTCATCACGTCGCCCACGGTACGGGCGTGCCTGCGGTGGAAATCGCCCTCGTTGAATTCACATAAAAGTTCCCATGCCTGTTCGGGGGTGGGGGTCATGGCAAACAGCTCCTTTTTATAATAATAGAGGAATCATATACCTCCCCTCCCCTTCTTGTCAATCCCCACATTGAAGAACCATTAAATCAGCCGCGCCTAGGCGCTTTGCCGATTTGGCCGGAGGTTCCTTGACTTTTGGATTGCCAACCATTACAATACAAGGACTATAAAGGCTTAGGAGGGGAGCGCCATGGACAATCTCATCTATTTCGACTACGCCGCCACCACCCCGGTGCGTTCGGAAGCCATAGCGGCCATGCTGGACGCCCTGGGCCAATTCGGCAACCCCTCCTCCCGGTATGAATTCGGACGGGAAGCCGCCCGGCGGGTGAAAGAGCACCGGGACGCCGTCGCTGAGGCGTTCGGCTGCTCCCCCTCCGAGCTGTTTTTCACCTCCTGCGGCACGGAGGGCGATAACTGGGCCATCCGCCGGGGTGTGGAGCTCAACCGCCGCCGGGGAAAGCACATTGTCACCACCGCCATCGAGCACGCCGCCGTGCTGGAAACCTGCAAGGAGCTGGAGCGCCAGGGGTACGAGGTCACATACCTCAAGCCGGACAGGGCGGGCCGCGTGGCCCCGGAGCAGCTGGCCGCCGCCCTGCGGCCGGACACCGCCCTGGTGTCCATGATGCTGGTGAACAACGAGACCGGCGCAATCCTCCCCGTGCCGGACTGCGCCAAGGCGGTGAAGTCCTTCAATCCGGCCATCCTCTTCCACTGCGACGCGGTGCAGGGCTTTTTGAAAACGCCGGAGCTCCTGGCAAAGCTGGGGGCGGACCTTGTGACCATCAGCGGCCACAAGGTGGGCGCGCCCAAGGGGATTGGGGCGCTGTACATCAAAAAGGGCGTTCGGCTGCCCCCCCTGGTCACCGGGGGCGGGCAGGAGGAGGGTTTGCGCTCGGGCACCGAGGCCACGGCGCAGATTGCCGCCTTTGCCGCTGCCGTCCGGGCCGGCGCTGCGGATTCTGCCCGGCTGGAGCGCACCGCCGCCATCAAAGAGTACACCCTGGCCAAATTGAAGGAGGCCCTGCCCAAGCTGGAGGTCATCTCCGCCGGAGACGTTCCCCATATCTGCGCGATTACCCTTCCCGGCTACAAAAGCGAGGTAGTGGTCCGGGTGTTGGGGGACCGGGGGGTGTGCGTCTCCTCCGGCTCCGCCTGCCACAAGGGCCGGCCCAGCCACGTGTTCGCCGCCATGAACCTGCCAAAGCCTTGGCTGGACGGGGCGCTCCGGCTGTCCTTCTCGCCGGATTCCACCCGGGAGGAGGCGGACACGCTGGCAGCCGCCCTCCGGGACGCAGCGGACAGTCTCTTCACCACACTTTCATAAATCAAGCAAAGGAGCATCCACCGTCATGTTCAAGCTATTCCGGCGGGATCCGGGCTTTTATCCCAAGCTGATCTCTCTGGCCCTGCCCATTCTGCTGCAAAACCTCATCACCAATTCCCTTGGTCTGGTTGACACCTTTATGGTGGGCACCATGGGGGAGGGCCCCCTGGCCGGGGTCACCCTGGCCAACATTCCCGTTTTCGTGGTTCAGCTGATGATGTTCGGCATCCAGAGCGGCTCCTCCGTCCTCATCAGCCAGTACCGGGGCAAGGGGGACATGGGGGCCATCAATCGGGTGATGGGTATCGGCATGTACACCGCCGGGGCCATCGGCCTCACCTTCGCCCTCATCATGGGCTTTCTGCCCTCCCAGTTCATGGGCCTGTTCGGCAGCGACGCCGCCGTGGTAGCCACCGCCGCCCGATACGCCCGCATCGTGGGCTGGTCCTATTTCTTCGACAGCTTCGTCCAGGTCTACATCGGCGTCCACCGGGCCATGGGCAACCCCAGCCGGGGGCTGGTCATCCTGGGCGCCTCCATGGCCAGCAACACCTTCCTCAACTGGGTGTTCATCTTCGGCAACCTGGGCGCACCCCGGCTGGCGGAGGAGGGCGCGGCCCTGGCCACCCTGCTGGCCCGGGTGCTGTCCTGCTCCATCGCCGTGGGCTGGGCCATGCTGGACAAGCGCTTCAAGCTCTCTCCCGCCCTGCTCTTCCGGCCCGGCCGGGAGATGACCCGGCGGTTTATCCGCTTCTCCACCCCCGTAATGTGCAACGAGACCTTCTGGGGGCTGGGCACCTCCCTGTTCCCCACCATCATGGGCCACATGGAGGGTTCCCAGGAGATTCTGGCCGCCTACGCCATCGCCGGCAACATCACCAACCTGTGCACCGTGGGGGTGTTCGCCATCTCTGGCACCGCCGCCATCCTCATCGGCCAGGAAATCGGCTCGGGCCGTGCCGACCGGGTGTATTCTCTGGGCGCGTTGCTCAACGCGCTGGCCTTCCTGTTCGGCCTTGCCGCAGGGCTTTTGTTCCTAGGGCTGCTCCACTGGTTCGTAATCCCGGTGCTTTACCCCCTGTTTGGCCTGTCCTCCGCTGCGGGGGATATCTGCACCATGATGCTCACCGTGGTGTTTACCATGATGCCCCTGCGCTCCTTCGAGTGCACCAACATCGTGGGGGTGCTCCGAGGGGGCGGGGATGTGAAAATGGCCACCCTGATCGACCTCACCCCCCTGTGGGTGGTGGCGCTGCCCCTGGCGGTTCTCTCCGGCCTGGTATTCAAAGTTGGTATATTCTGGGTGTACCTGTCCATGATGAGCGAAAACGTGGTCAAGGGAATCCTGGGCATCCGCCGGTTCCTCAGTGGCAAGTGGATCAACGACGTCACCGCCCCTGTCCGACAGGGCGCCGGGATGTGACGCCTAGCAGCTGTGCCAATAGCCGGGGTATGCCGCTTTTGGAGCAGCTGCTTAAAATTTTTCGGATGAGGCTTGCATTCCACCCCCGGCTGTATTATACTGATGGAAGAGATAACCATTTGCAGATTTTGGAACACAATTTTTTGGAGGTAGAACCATCATGTCTCTGAGAAAGCTCCTGATTTCCGCCGCAGCGGCCGTGTGCGCCGTCTCCCTGCTCATCCCCGCCGCCTTTGCCCACGGAGGCTGCCATGGGCGCGCCCGCACCGCCCAGCCCTGCGCGGTGGAGAACTGTACCGCCGCCGGATGGCACTATCACAACCGGGCGCTGTACTGCGGCCATACCCACGGGAACGGCCTGTGCGACGGCTCCTGCGCCCTTCTGTGCGATATGGAGGGCTGCGAGCTGACCGGGCGCCACGACCACGACGGCGTGACCTACTGCGGCAACTGCCACGAAAGCGGATACTGTGACGGGGCCTGCCTCGCCCTGTGCGACGTGGAAGACTGCACCCTCACCGGCCGTCACGACCACGATGGCGTCACCTATTGCGGCAACCACCATGCGTGCGGATTCTGCGACGGCAGCTGCCCCGCTTACCGCGTCTCCGCATCTTTCGGTGGTCATCGCAGCTGCCACCACTAACAGGATTTTTTGCTCAAAAAGGGCGGGCCTTTTCCAAGGCCCGCCCTTTTGTCATTCCCCTTTGTACTTTTTCCTGGTGGCGATGCCCCCACGTATGTGGCGCTCCGCCTTGTTTTCGTTCAGGATCGCCTTCACCTGCTGGTACAGCCCCCGGTTAATGGCAGGCAGACGTTCACTCAGGTCCTTATGTATAGTCATCATGAATTAGAGCGGTATTGTCTATCCCTAAATCGCCCAGCAGCCGCAGGCAGATGTCCACATTCCCATCCTTATCCACTTCAATTTTCTGGATAATGCGCTTTAACTGGGCGTTGGTCATCTGGTGGACATCTGTAATATCTTCGATTTCCCGGAAAGTCCGGTTCAGGATATCTTCCAACTGTTCCCCTTTCGTCAGGCGGCTGGCTACCAGTTTCAGCTCATTCTCCAGCCGTTCCACTTCCTGCCTTGTCCCGGCCAGCCTGGTGTTCAGCTCCTCGCGGGAGATCAGGTCATCGGTATACATATCCATGTACTTCTGACGGCTTTTTTGCAGTTTGGACAGCTGTGCGGTGAGTTCCTTCTCATAGCTGAGGTTTTCATCCCTGGCTTTATAGACCCGCTGGAACTCCCCCACCACATAGTGTATCACATTCTTTTTGGATTGGAGCACCTGGGTAAAGTAGTTTTGAAGGGCCTGTATCAATTCCTCCTCATCCACCGTAACAGAATTGGGGCAGTTATCTGCCCCCTTCCCGTTGTGCCCGGAGCATACCCAGCGGACATAGGTGTTTTTGTAGGTGCGGACAGTGCGGCGGAACGACCAACCACACTCTTTGCATTTGATAAGGGTGGAAAACAGGTGTTTGTTGCTCTGGCGCTCCTTATCCACTTTGAATGCCTGCCCACGATCTGCCATGATCTGCTGTGCCAGCTCAAATACCTCAGGCCTAATGATCCGCAGGTCGGGCCTGTCCACCACCATCCACTGTGTTTCATCCCTGTCGGTGCGCTGGCCGGTAAGGAAGTCTGTGATCTCCTGTTTACCGTTGATAATCTTGCCGGTATACAACTCGTTGGTCAGGATGCGGCAGGTGGCATTCTGGCTCCATTGACAGCCGCGCTTGGTACGCACACCTTGCGCATTGAGCATATTGGCAATCTTTGCCGCACCATAACCTTCCTGGGCATACCACTGGTAGATCTGGCGGATGACGGCGGCTTCCTTCTGGTTGATGGCCAGGTTGAAATAGTCCCCGATAGTCTTATCGTAACCGTAGACGATGTTGGGCACCCGGCCTTTTTCCGCGTTCATTTTTTTCCCAAACTTGATACGCTTGGAGGTGTTGGCACTCTCCTCCTGGGCCAGGGCGCCAAAAATAGTAAGCACAAATTCGCTGTTACCCATGCTTGTCATATTGGCAGTGAGGAACTGCGTTTCAATGCCCAGGGCTTTCAGCTTGCGGATGTTCTGGAGCAGATCCACCGTGTTGCGGGCGAACCGGGAGATATCCTTGACCACCACCATATCGAAGATACCCCGTTCCGCATCCTGCATCATCCGTAGGAATTCTTTACGGTTTTTGATTTTTGTGCCCGAAATCCCCTCATCGGCATAGAGCCGTACCAGGGTATCCCCTGTGCGCTGGGTGTACTCAGCGAAGAACTGCTTCTGTGTCGCCAGGCTATTAAGCTGATCCTCTTTGTCAGTGGATACCCGGCAGTAGGCGGCAATGTTCATATGTGTACCTCTCCGTTAGATTTTAAACCGCTCTGTTGCAACGGTATTGTGCCACACTCTTGCGGGAATAGCAGCAAAAACAACCCGGCCTGCGATCACACAGGCCGGATCCCCCCCTCCTGCCGGGACTGCCGGCTGTCGGCCTGGATGGCCTGCTCCACCTTTCCCCGGTTTGCTTCCAGAAGGATTTTTACGATGCAGTCGGCAGTGGCTTCTGCCGTGTTAGGGTTATGGAACCGATAATTCAACGCTTGCTTTTTCACGGTGAAGCTGCCGCCCCCCTTCGGTTCAGCTTATGACAGGGGGATAAAAAGTAGTACCTGCGGATATTGTCCCTTTCTCCCTGGGTCACAGGGCAAGTTCAAAATTGTGCACTTCACTGCCACCGAACTTCTGACCCATGGCCAGCTTTTTCTGCGCTTCCCGCCGGCGCTGTTTGCTCTCTGTCCATGTGGGCGGTGTAGGGAACTGCCAGTCGGCATCACGCTCCAAGTCTGCCATCACGCTGAACCAACCTGCGGCCAAATCACCCATCCAGCCTTCGTCCGGCTCCACCATCTGGGGACGGAAGGCAAATTGAATAGCAGTATCAAGCGCATCAGGAGAACGGACCCGAAGCTTTCTCAAAGTGGCTTTTACCTTATGGAAGGACTGATTAAATCGACAAGAGCGATTTACGAGAGATTTTGCTCCAGCATCACGGAGCAGCTCGCCTACCGCTTGGACGTGGTGAGTCCTGAGATTGTCCATGACCACAATATCACCTGGCCGGAGGGTAGGGATCAGCACCTCTTTCAAATAATTTTTTGAAGCGCAAAACTACGCATAAAGCCGCATAACTGTTTACCACTTTTGGCAAAAGCGGTTGAAATACAAGGGTTTTGCGCTACTCTTTATTTCTTCCCGCACGTCCTCATATTGTGATTTTGTAAGGTTGGGCACCATTTGGGCACCAAAAAATTATTGGAGGGCAGCATGAAAAACACGTTATTGGGCAGGGGCATCCTGCTCCCCACTGGCGAGATCAGCAAGGATAAGATCAACCTTGTGGCCGGTGCTATTACCCAGCCATTTGCGGAAATGGTATGGGCAACTACTGGCGGAGATTGGGAACCATCGTTACGGAACCTCATCATTTTCCCGGCCCTCCCTTTTTATTAGATTGATGGTTACAGCACTTTTTCCACGCTGAACATGGACTCCAAGACGATAAAATTTGTGTGGAAAGGGTTGTTCAGGTTCCAAAAGCTCACGCCTGCAAGACCGTATTCGTTCACCAGTCCATATTTGGCCCGGAGACTGCGGGCATCCTCGAACCAGACCTCATGCTGTCTCCCGTCTTTGTCGTAGTAGCGGAAGAAGGGGGACTGCGCGGCCTGATCGTACTGGATGCCTGCCCCCACCTGTCCAGCCAACGTGACCGCGTCAACACTGGAGAGGGAGCGTGCCGCCGTGCCCTGCGCAAAGGGCAGCGTCCAATCATAACCGTAGTTGGGCATGCCCATGAGAATATGCCCCGCCGGTATGGCCTGCGTGGCGTAGTCCAGCACCTGGCGCACCTTATCCAGCGGCGCCACCGCCATGGCCGGGCCGTATGTATAGCCCCATTCATAAGTCATGAGGACAACGTAGTCCACAGTCTGCCCGTGGAAGGCATAGTCGTGGGCCTCGTACAGAAGTCCCTGTTGGCTGTCTGAGAGCTTTGGCGCCAGCGCAGTCACCACAATGTAGCCCAACTGGTGCATCCGCTCCGCCAGGCGGCGCAGAAATTGATTGTAGCTGTCCCGGTCAAACTGGTAGATATACTCAAAGTCTAAGTTTACACCGTACCAGCTGCCCTGCCGCAGCAATTCCTCCGCGTTTTCCAAAAATTTATCCTGTATGTCCTGGTCGGTCAGAATGGCGTGGGCGATCTGGCCGGAGAACCCCCCCGCCTCCAGCAGGTTTGTAAGCGTTAGCAGGTTTGCCGTGCGCTGTCCGGCAGAGACCGTTACATTTACGTTGAAAGTCGGCGTCAGGTTTCCAAAGAGGTCGGAGCGGTAGGAAAAGGGCGAGAGGAACGTCAGATAGGGCAGCGCTGCGTTCAGCGTGCTGTCCAAGGCATCGGTTACATATCCGTTGACGATAATCTCCCGCATTTGCCGGACATCGGTGGGAATAACGACCGTCTGCCCGGGATAAATACGGTTGGGATTGGCAATCTGAGGATTCGCCGCCATGAGATGCGGAAAGCTTACACCATACCTGCGCGCAATAGAATGCAGGGTATCGCCGCGGCTCACTGTGCGGCGGTTTTCATTGTTTCGAATCGCAAGCGCCTGCCCTACCGACAGTACATCGGGGTTTTGCAGCTGATTGACTGCGATAATGCTATCCACCGGTGTGGAATGTCGGCGGGCTATTTGATGGACGGTGTCTCCGCTCTTTACAACATATATTTCCAAGGTAATCATCCTCCTGTTGAACTTGCCTGGATACCACATCCTATTCCTGGCAGCAGCTACCGGTGCCGACGTGTCCGCCCTTAGAGGCTGTACCAATCGCCTTAGTCTAAAGGTTTGACCCTCGGATGTCAAACGGAGGGCGAGACACTTTTGCTTTCTAGAAAAATAGAGACAATATTTCGGTTATTTTGGAAATATATATTTCGGCTTGGGCAGTGCTAAAATAGTGGCGTGATACAAGTCGTCAATCATTAGGCGCCGTTTGAAAATTGTCGTTCTTCTTTTTCGATGCCTCCTTCATGGTAATCTCAATATACCTCTGGAGATCCAACAAGGAGTAGGAATTGCGTTTTATCGCCGTCTTCCTCCTCAATGTTCCCTACATTACCGCAGCAGGGACAGTCTGCCGAGCCAATCCCGTTAAAACGATCCATAACTTGTCCTCCAAAGCCAGATCGTACCGTGGAGGGTTGGGCTGTGCTGCTGCTCCCAGCTAATACGTCTGTGTCCTGCCGAACTACAAATTTCTTTTGAACCGCAGCGCTGATTCCCCTCAGCCCTGCGGTTCTCTTTTGAGCTGGCTTATTTTACGCTTACTTATTTACGGCGGGTGTTTTTTTACCGCCTTGCCTTTTCCCCTGGTTTCTGCTACAATGCCCGGGAATCTGAATTCCCCGGAGGAGGCGCGCGCCATGAAGGAATTTACCATCGGCCCCAACGATGCGGGCCAGCGGCTGGACCGCTGGCTGGCCAAGGCCGTCCCCCTCCTCCCCGCCGCCCTGGCCCAAAAGTACATCCGGCTCAAGCGGGTGAAGGTAAACGGCAGGGGCTCCAAGCGGGACGCCCGGCTGGAGCAGGGGGATGTCCTCCAGCTGTACGTCAACGATGAATTTTTTGAAACCCCCACCCCCGACAACGCCTTTTTGCGGGTGGAACGGCCCCAGCTGGACATTCTGTACGAGGACGGGCACCTGCTGCTGCTCAACAAGCGTCCCGGCATGGTGGTCCATCCCGACGGCAGGGAACAGATCAATACCCTCATCACCCACATCCAGGCCTACCTGTACCAGAAACGGGAGTGGTCCCCCCGGTGGGAAAGCTCCTTCGCCCCCGCCCTGTGCAACCGCATCGACCGCAATACCGGGGGCATTGTCATCGCCGCCAAAACCGCCGAGGCCCTGCGGGTGATGAACCAGAAAATCCGGGACCGGGAGCTGCAAAAGCTGTACCTGTGCGTTATACACGGGGAGATGTCCCCCCGGGCAGGCCAGCTGAAGGGATATATTTTGAAAGATGAGGGCAGGGCCCAGGTACAGGTATTCGGCCACCCTGTCCCCGGCGGCAAGACGGCGGTGACGGTTTACCGCACGCTGGCAGCCCGCAGCGGGCTGTCCCTGGTGGAGTGCGACCTCATCACCGGGCGCACCCACCAGATCCGGGCCCAGTTCGCCGCCGCGGGCCATCCCCTGCTGGGGGACGGCAAGTATGGCCGGGAGCGGGACGGCAAGCACTTTGACCGCAGGTTCCAGGCGCTGTACTCCTATAAACTGAAATTCCAGTTCACCACGGACGCCGGGTGTTTGGAGCATTTGAACGGCCGGGAGTGGGCGGTGGAGGATGTGGATTTTGTCCGCGAATACTTTCCAGAGGGGTGAGGGGTTTGGCCTGCGAAATTTTAAACATCAGGGAGCACCCCGGGCTGCGGGACAAAGCGGCGGCGTGGTTCCATGCCAAATGGGGCGTCCCCCTGGACGCTTATCGGGAGAGCATAGGGCAGTGCCTGGCGCACAGGGGTTCCGTACCCCAGTGGTATGTCGCCGTGGACGGGGAACAAATCACCGGCGGCCTCGGGGTGATTGAAAACGACTTTCACAACCGCAAGGACCTCGCCCCCAACGTGTGCGCCGTCTATGTGGAGGAGGCATACCGCTGCCGGGGGGTCGCCGGGGCGCTGCTGGAGCACGCCTGCGCGGACATGGCGGAGCTGGGGGTAGGCACCCTGTACCTGCTCACCGGCCACACGTCCTTTTATGAGCGGTACGGCTGGCGGTTTCTGTGCATGGCCCAGGGGGACGGGGACACCTGCCCTTCCCGGATGTACGTCCGCCGCTGGAGCAGGCCATGTGGAGCGTAAAATGTTACAGGTTCGGGTTCGACCCATGGGGGCTGGGGCTGTTCCTGCTCATCATGCTGCCCAACCTGGCGTGGTTCGCACTTCCCGCCCCCAACGATATCCTGCGGGCTGAATCCGCCGCGCCCCTGCTTGACGGCCTGGGGCAGTGCCTGCAAATTATCATGGTGGCGGCTCTGTGCCTGCTGGTCAATGTCTCCCGGGACAGGCCCATAAAGCGCGGCTTTGCCGCGGGCGCCGCCCTGTGCGCCACGCTGTACTTCGCCGGGTGGGCGGGCTATTACGCCGGGGCGGCAAGCGCCGGCGTGATCCTGACCCTCTGCCTCGCCCCCTGCGGGGCGTTCCTGCTCTTCTCCCTGGCACGCGGCAACGCCCCCGCCCTGCTGGCGGCGGCCGGCTTTACCCTGTGCCACCTGGGCTCCACCATCATCACCTTCATCCTGTAAAAAGGCCCCGGCCCAGTCCTTGAGACTGGGCCGGGGCTTTCCTCTTCCCCCGCTCAGGAAATGCCGGCTACCTGATACCCGGCCCCCTCCACGGCGGCGCGGATGGCCTCGTCGGTCACATCTCCCGTGACCACGGCGGTCTTGCTGTCCAGGTCCACGGTGGCGGACACGCCGGGGATGGCGTTGAGCGCCTTGTCCACATGGGCGCGGCAATGCTGGCACATCATGCCCTCAATAACGACCTTCTTTTCCATAGCTTTTTGAACTCCTTTCACTTCAACGGCGGGTTCCCCGCCGGATTTCACATGGGAATGGGGCTGGAGGCTGGGCTTGAAAAAACGCAGCCGCAGGGCGTTGGCCACCACACACACCGAGCTGAAGCTCATGGCGGCCCCGGCGATCATGGGGCTGAGCTGGGGCCCGCCCCAGATGGCCAGCACCCCTGCCGCCACCGGGATACATACCGCGTTGTAGAAAAACGCCCAGAACAGGTTTTGCTTCACGTTGCGGATGGTGGCCCGGGAAAGCTCCACCGCCGTCACCGCGTCTGCCAGGTCGGACTTCATCAGCACGATATCGGCGCTCTCAATGGCCACGTCTGTCCCCGCGCCGATGGCAAGGCCCACGTCCGCCCGGGCCAGGGCGGGCGCGTCGTTAATGCCGTCCCCCACCATGGCAACCTTTTCCCCCTGTTCCTGGAGGGCGGCGATCTGCCGCTCCTTGTCGGCGGGGAGCACCTCGGAAACAACCTGGGTCAGGCCCAGCTCCCTGCCAATGGCCTCGGCGGTTCGCCGGTTGTCCCCGGTGAGCATGACCACCTTCAACCCCAGCTTTTGGAACCCCTGGATGGCCGCACGGCTGGACCGCTTCACTGTGTCCGCCACGGCAATGATGCCGATGGGCCTGCCGTCTTCCACAAAGAACAGGGGCGTCTTGCCCTGCTTAGCCAGTTCATCAGCGATCATGGCATCCTGGCCCAGTTCCACCTTGGCGTCCGCCAGCATGGCGGAGTTGCCCGCCAGATAATCCGCACCCTGGATTCTTCCGCGCACGCCCTTGCCGTGGACGGCCTCAAACCGCTCCACCGGGGCCAGGGGGATGGCCCGGCTTGCCGCCTCCTCCACAATGGCCGCGCCCAGGGGATGCTCGGAGGGCTTCTCCAGGGAGGCGGCCACGCACAAAAGCTCCTCGGCGGTGGTCTTGCCCAGGGGGTACAGGTCGGTGACACGGGGCTTTCCCTCCGTCATGGTGCCCGTCTTGTCCAGCACCACCGTGGTGACGGCACGCAGGTGTTCCAGCCCCTCGGCGGACTTCACCAGAATACCGTGCTCCGCCCCCTTGCCGGTGCCCACCATGATGGCCACCGGGGTGGCCAGCCCCAGGGCGCAGGGGCAGGAGATCACCAGCACCGCCACACCGGAGGTGAGCGCGCGCTCAATGGAGCCGGAGGCCAGCATCCAGGCCACGGCGGTGACCAGGGCGATGGCCATCACAACCGGGACAAATACCCCCGCCACCTTGTCCGCCAGCTTGGCAATGGGGGCTTTGGAGGAGGCCGCCTCATCCACCAGCCGGATCATCTGGGCCAGGGTGGTGTCCTCCCCCACCCGGGTGGCCCGAAGGGTGAGCACACCGGACTTGTTGATGGAGGCGGATATCACCGTGTCGCCGGGGCCCTTGTCCACCGGGATGGATTCGCCGGTGAGGGCGGATTCGTCCACGCTGGACGCCCCCTCCACCACCACGCCATCCACCGGCACCGAGGCTCCCGGGCGCACCAGCACCATGTCCCCCACCTGAACCTGCTCCACGGGCACCTCCACCTCCCCGCCGTCCCGGAGGACGGCGGCGGTCTTGGGGGTCAGGTCCATGAGCCGGGCGATGGCCTGCCCCGTTTTGCCCTTGGAGCGGGTCTCCATATACTTGCCCAGAGTGATGAGGGTGAGGATCATCCCCGCTGACTCGAAGTACAAATCCATGGAGTAGTGCTCCACCAGAGCCATGTCCCCGTGGCCCAGCCCCCAGCCGATGCAGTACAGGGCGGCCACACCGTACACCACAGCGGCGGCGGAGCCCACAGCGATCAGGGAATCCATGTTGGGCGAGAGATGCCAGAGGGTTTTAAATCCTACCCGGTAATACTTTTGGTTGATGACCATAATAGGCACCGTGAGCAAAAAGAGGGTGAGGGCAAAGACCATGGCGTTCTCCGCTCCGTGGAAAAAATGGGGGATGGGCCAACCCATCATGTGACCCATGGACAGGTAAAACAGGGGGATGAGAAAGACAAAGGACCAGACCAGCCGGGCCTTCATGTTTTTCAGCTCATTCTCCATGGCGTTGGCGGCGGGCTTCCCTTGGTTCTGTGCCGCGCCCTGTCCCGGGGCGGCGGGTAGGGACGCGCCGTATCCCGCCTTTTCCACGGCCGACACAATCTGCTCCGGGGTAAGCCCCCCCTCCCAATCCACCGTCATGGAGCCCCCCAGCAGGTTCACGTTCACCTCGCACACGCCGTCCAGCTTCCGCACCGCCTTATCCACATGGGCGGAACAGGCGGAGCAGGTCATGCCCGTGACGTTGAATTTTTGTTTCATATCCGATTCACCTCATTGAAAACACAGCTATAGTATTTTTCCCAATGCATTTACCAATTCGTCGATCTTTTCCGCCCGTTCCCTGCCGTCCTGCGCATTTTCCACGCAGTGCTTCAGGTGGGCGGTGAGGATTTCCCGGTTGGCCCGCCTCAGCATGGCGTCGGCGGCAGTGACCTGCTGGGAGATATCCATGCAGTACCGGTCGTCCTCCACCATTTTGATAATGCCGTCGATCTGGCCCCGGGCGGTTTTCAGCAGCCGCAGCACCGCTTTCTGGTCTGCCATCATGGTCAGTCCCTCCTCGCCTTCTATACACCCCCCTGGGGGGTAGTGTCATCCTATCATAGTAGTGGGCTTTTGTCAACAAAAAAATTCCCGGCGTGGGCCGGGAATTTTTCCGCTTCACTTCGATTGGGCCTTGGCTAGAAACCTGTCCGCCTCAACAATGAACCGTTCATGGGCCCCGCCGCCGATCCTCCCCCTGCCGTCGCAGGCGGACACGGCAAAGGTGATTTTACGCCCCTCTACGGCGGTGACCTCCGCCCACGCCTCCACCTTCATCCCCACCGGCGTGGCGGCGTCATGGGTCACGTCCAGCCGGGTGCCCACCGTGGTGCTCCCCGGTATCAGGACGGACTGCACCGCGTTCACCGCGGCCCTCTCCATCAGGGCGGCCATGCGCGGCGTGGCCAGCACGGGCAGCGAGCCGGAGCCCATGGCCTGGGCGGTATCCCCGTCCGTTACCACCGCTTCGGCGCGGCCCTTCATTCCAATTTCAACAGACACAATTGATCCCTCCATCCTTTGGGTTATTTTCAGTATACGCCATTTTAAGAATTTCTTCAACCCTTTTCCCTTGCGTCCCTCCCCCGCTGTCCGTATAATAGAAAAAAACAGGAAACGGAGTGCGGGATATGAGCCACATCCTGGTCGTCGACGACGACATTTGCATCGGAAACCTTCTTCAGGAGGCGCTGGAATCCGAGGGTTACCGGGTGAGCCGCGCCTACTCCGGCACCGAGGCGGTGCTGGCCCTGGAGCGGGGACGGCCCGACCTCATTCTGCTGGACCTGATGCTCCCCGGCCTGTCCGGCGAGGCCGTTCTGCCCAAGCTGGCCGGTGTCCCCGTCATCGTGGTCAGCGCCAAGGCGGATGTGGACAGCAAAGCCGCCCTGCTGCTGGAGGGCGCGGCAGACTACGTGGCCAAGCCCTTCGCCCTGCGGGAGCTGCTGGCCCGGGTGGCGGTGCGGCTGCGGGAGGCCCCCGCCCGGGCGGGAAGCCCCCTCGCCTTCGGCCCCCTGCGGCTGGAGCCGGACGCCCGCTCGGTCTGCATAGACGGCGCGGAGGTGCGCCTCACCAGGACGGAATACGCCATTTTAAGACTGCTCATGGCAAACCCCGCCCAGGTGGTCACCAAATCCCGGCTGCTGGACGAGATTGGCCAGGACACCCCTGACTGCACCGAGAGCTCGCTGAAAACCCACGTCAGCAACCTGCGCCGCAAGCTCCGGGACGCCGGGGCGGGCGACCCCATCGAATCCGTATGGGGGATCGGGTTCAAAATGCGCACAGAACAGGAGGGAAAACCATGGCAGAATTGACCTCCATGGTGAATATTGGGGCCGAGATGGCCCGAAAACTGGCCGCCGCAGGCATACACACCCCCCAGCAGCTGGCGGCGGAGGGGGCCGAGGGGGCGTTTTTCCGGCTGAAAGCCGTATTCCCCCAGGTCTGCCTGGTCCACCTCTACGCCCTGGAGGGGGCCATTCGGGGCGTGGAGTTCAACAGCCTCCCCCCGGACAGGAAGCGGGCGCTGAAGGCGTTCAGCGACCAGCTGAAGTGAAGCCCAGCCAGCTCTCTCCCACGCGGGGCAAAACCTGCGGCCGCAAAATCTCAACCATTTCTCAACGGTTTCCTTGACCGCTTTCTGGACGGTTCCATGCTACCATGGGGGCATCCAAGGAAACGGAGGCTTTTTTATGGAATATGTACTGGTCACCCAGGGCCTGTCCAAGCACTACAAGGATTTCAAGGCGCTGGACAGTCTCACCATGCACGTGCCCAAGGGCAGCATTTACGGTTTTGTGGGCCGCAACGGCGCGGGCAAAACCACCCTCATCCGGCTCATCTGCGGCCTGCAATCCCCCACAGGCGGCTCCTACGCCCTCTACGGCGTGGACAGCGCCCAAAAAGACATCGCCAAGGTCCGCCGGAGGATGGGCGCGGTGGTGGAAACCCCGTCCATCTATCTCGACCTCACCGCCCAGGACAATTTGAAGGAGCAGTTCCGGGTGCTTGGGGTGCCCTCCGACGAGGGTGTCGGCGAGCTGCTCGAGCTGGTGGGCCTGGAGGACACAGGGAAGAAAAAGGCCCGCAACTTCTCCCTGGGCATGAAGCAGCGGCTGGGCATCGCCGTGGCCCTGGCGGGGGACCCGGACTTTCTGGTGCTGGACGAGCCGGTGAACGGCCTGGACCCCCAGGGCATCATCGACATACGGGAGCTGATCCTCAAGCTCAACCGGGAACGGCGCATCACCGTGCTCATCTCGTCCCACATTCTGGACGAGCTGTCCAGGCTGGCCACCCACTACGGCTTCATCGACTCGGGCCGCATGGTCAAGGAGCTGTCCGCCCGGGAGCTGGAGGCTGCCTGCCGCAAGTGCCTGCGCATCGAGGTTACCGACACCCGGGCCCTGGCCCGTGTGCTGGACGGCATGGGCGTGGAGTACAAAATCCTGGACGACGGCAAGGCGGACGTGTTCGCCCAGGTGAACATCTCCCAGCTGTCCAAGGCGCTGGACAACCAGGGCTGCGAGCTGTTGAGCGCCCAGGAGCGGGACGAGAGCCTGGAGAGTTATTTCGTCAACCTGGTGGGAGGTGGTTCCCATGACTAAGCTGCTCAGCGCCAACCTTCTGCGGCTGTGGAAAAACAACACCTTCTGGTGCTCCCTGGGGGTATGCGTGGGCCTGGGGGCGCTGGCGGCCCTGGGGGAGTTCCGGTTCCAGGTGGGCATGGGCGCCGACCTGAGCCTGCCGGAGGTGGCCCAGGCCAAGGCCCTGCTGGAGGGCCAGTTCTTCGAGTACGCCGCCTTTATCGGCATACTCGCGGCGGAATTCATCTCCCTGTTCATCGGCACCGAGTACAGCGACGGAGCCATCCGAAACAAGATTGTGGTGGGCCGGTCCCGGCTGTCTATCTATTTCGCCAACCTCATCACCGGCTTTGCCGCCTCCCTGCTGTGCATGGCGGGCTATATGCTGTCCTGCCTTGCGGTGGGCGCGCCCCTGCTGGGCTGGTTCACCAAACCCGCCCCCCTGCTCCTCTGCGCTATCTTCGGCTCGGTGGTAATGCTGGCGGCGTTCTGCGCCATCTTCACCTTTGCCTCCATGAACTGCTCCAAAAAGTCCACTTCGGCGGTGATCTGCCTGCTGGGGGTGTTTGTGCTGCTGTTCGCCGCCGTGTATCTCAATGCACGGCTGGAGGCCCCAGAGTTCATTAGCGGCTACGAGCTGTCTGTCGGCGGGGAAATCTCGCAGGCCGTACCGGAGCCCAACCCCCATTATCTCACCGGGCTGGAGCGGGAGGTCTACCAGTTCCTCTACGACCTGCTGCCCACGGGGCAGTCCCTCCAATACACCACGCTGGGCTTCACCGACCCGGCCAAGCTGATGGGGCTGTCGGCGCTGGTGGCGGCGGTATTCTCCGCCGCCGGAGCCGCGCTGTTCCGGCGGAAGGACTTGAAATAGGTGGGTGGGATGGGGAATCTGCTGGCGGCAAACCTCTTCCGTCTGCGAAGGAGCGCCCTGTTTTGGAGCCTGCTGTTTGAATGGGGTCTGGAACACAAAGGGGGAATCCATCCCAGGCGGGCCCACACCCAATCCCCAATACCTGGGCGGCGCACAGCGGGCCGTTTTTGAGCTCCTCTATGCCCTGCTGCCCAGCAGCCAGGCCGCGGAGTACGCCAGCCTGTAGACGGAATATTTACACTGGATGCCGCTGTACTCGCTGGCCGCCGCCGGCATCCTCCTGTTCCGCAAAAAAGACTTAAAGTGAGGCGATTCCATGCTCCCCTGGCTGCTGTGCGGCGGGTTTGCCGCTCTGGCCCTGGCCCTGTTTATCCGCGTCCGTCTGCTCCAAAAAAGCCTGGACGACATCACGGACCAGCTGGGGGAGCGGCTGTGTTCCGACACCAACAACCCTATTTTCCTCCCCACCCGGGATGCCCACGCCCGGAAGCTGGCGGCTGCGCTGAATGTCCAGCTCAAGGAGCTGCGCCGCCAGCGCCAGCGGTATGAAAACGGCGACCGGGAGCTGAAGGAGGCGGTCACCAACGTCTCCCACGACCTGCGCACTCCGCTGACCGCCGTCTGCGGCTATCTGGAGCTGCTGGAGAAGGAGGACAAGTCCCCCCGGCAGGCCCGTTACCTTGCCCTGATTGCCGGGCGGGCGGAGGCCATGCTGCAGCTGACCGAGGAGCTTTTGCGCTACTCCTTGGCCTCCGGGATGGAGGGCGGGCTGGATTTGGAGCCGGTGGATCTAAACGGGGCGGTGGAAGAGGCGGTGGCCGCCCTCTACGGGGCGTTCGTGGCGGCGGGCATAATCCCCCGCGTCTCCCTCCCTGCGCAGCGGGTGGCGCGCAATCTGAACCGGGCGGCCCTGTCCCGCGTGCTGGGCAACCTGCTCACCAACGCGCTGAAGTACAGCGCCGGGGATCTGGACGTGGTTTTGTCGCCGGACGGCGCCATCACCCTATCCAACACCGCCCCGGCGCTGGACGAGGTGCAGGTGGGGCGGCTGTTCGACCGCTTCTATACTGTGGAAACCGTGCGCGGCTCCACCGGACTGGGGCTGTCCATCGCGCGGGCCCTCACGGAGCGCATGGGCGGAACTATCAGCGCCCGGTACAGGGCCGGGCGGCTGACGCTGGCGGTCCGCTTTCCGGGAACGTATTGAAAAAGTCCACCTCCGGGCGGACTTTTTCTTGTTCAAAGTGCGCCTTTTCTTCCCTTCCCTTTGGTGATATAATCAGAAGCTATACTGATTATTTTACGAAATTGAGGGACACCCATGGAAGACGTGAAAAAAACGGAGCTGTTTGAGCTCACCCCCATCCCCAAAGCGGTGCTCACCCTGTCAGTCCCCACCGTGCTCAGCTCACTGGTGATGGTGCTTTATAACCTGGCGGACACCTACTTCGTGGGTAAGCTCCAGGATCCCATCCAGAACTCCGCCGTCACCCTGGCCGCGCCGGTGCTGCTGGCCTTCAACGCGGTGAACAACCTGTTCGGCGTTGGCTCCTCCAGCATGATGAGCCGCTCCCTGGGCGCAAAGGACTACGACACCGTGCGCAGAAGCTCCGCCTTCGGCTTCTACTGCGCCCTGCTGTGCGGCGTGCTGTTCTCGGTGCTCACCGCCGCGCTGCGCGCGCCCCTGTTGTCCCTGCTGGGGGCGGATGCCTCCACCGCCCAGGCCACCCTGGGCTACCTGCGCTGGACCGTCTTTTTCGGCGCGGCGCCCGCCATACTCAATGTGGTGCTGGCCTATCTGGTGCGCTCGGAGGGGGCCACCCTCCACGCCAGCATCGGCACCATGAGCGGCTGTGCGCTGAATATCGTGCTGGACCCCATTTTCATCCTCCCCTGGGGCCTTGACATGGGGGCGGCGGGGGCCGGGCTGGCCACCTTCTTGTCCAACTGCTTTGCCTGCCTGTACTTCTTCGTGCTGCTCTTCGTCCGGCGGGGCGCGACCTACGTATGCCTTCTGCCCGCCATGGCCCGGCCCCGGCGGGAGCTGGTGCGGGGGGTGTTCGGGGTGGGCGTGCCCGCCTCCATCCAAAACCTGCTCAACGTCACGGGTATGACGGTGCTCAACAACTTCACCGCCGTGTACGGCCCCGACGCCATCGCGGCCATGGGCATTGCCTACAAAATCAACATGATCCCCATGTACGTCGCCATGGGCGTGTCCCAGGGCCTGATGCCGTTGGTGAGCTACAACTATGGCGGCGGAAACGCCCCCCGGCTGAAAAAAGCCGTGCTGTTCGCGGCAAAAATCTCGCTATCCTTCATGGTTGTGGTGTCGGCAGGTTATTTCTTTGTCTCCGGCCCCCTCATCGGCCTGTTCATGAAAACCGAGGCGGTGGTGGCCTACGGAACCCGGTTCCTGCGGTGCATGTGCCTGGCCCAGCCGTTTTTGTGCCTGGATTTCCTGGCGGTGGGCGTGTTCCAGGCCTGCGGCCTGGGGCAGTACTCCCTGGTGTTCGCCCTGCTGCGCAAGATCGTGCTGGAGATCCCCGCCCTGTATATCCTCAACTATTTCTCCCCCCTCTACGGCCTTGCCTGCGCCCAGACCGTGGCGGAGGTGGTGCTGGCCGCGGCGGCGGCGGCCATTCTCACCCGCCTGTTTCGCCGCATGGCAGCGGAGGGCACCCCCCTGTCCCCCCGAACTGGGAAAAAATGATCCCGCCCCCCTTTCCTTTTCCCCTCCCTTGGCCGATATAAAGGGTAGAGAAACTGGAAAGGGGGGTAATCTATGGCCATCCAGCCCATCGCTGCCGTGGGACGGGAGGACGGGGAGGAACAGCAGCAAAGCAGCCTGCTGGCCCAGTCGCTGAAAAAGCAGGAGGAGAGCCGTACCTCCCTCACCGAAATGATTCGCGACGCCAAGGAGAAGGCGGACGCCCAACGGGAAAAGTTCAAGCTGGTCAAGATCTCCCCCCGGTACGGCGACGCCCCGCTGGAGGCTTACGCCCGGCTGAGCCGCGCCCGCACCCCGGCCCAGGCCGGCTCCGCCGCCGGGTACGCCCGCCGCCGCATTGTCCAGCTGGAGGCCGCCCAGCGGTCCGACCCCGACCACGCCGACCAGATCAAAGCCGCCGTGGGGCAGCTGCGCAAGGCGGCGAGCCGGGCGGGGCGCAAGAAGCTGGAGCTCACCCGGGAGCAGCTGTCCCGGGCCCGCCAGAAGCGCATGGCCCGGGAAAACAAGCGCCGGGAGGAACAGCGCATCAAGCAGGAGCTGCGCCGCAGCCAGGCCATGCGGGCCGTCCGGGAATCGGGATATTTCCGGGAGACCGACATCGCCAACCGCCATGCCGACCAGCTCACCGCCACCAAAATGGAGCTGCGCCACCAGGCCGAGCAGCTGGGCTCCATCGCTTCGGTGGACGCCGCGCTCCAGGGCTATTCCGCCGGCGTCCAGCTGGCCGCCGCAGATGTGGACGCCCCCATGGAGGCCCCCCAGGTCAACGTACAGGCATGACAGACAGGACAGAAAACGGCCCTGCCGGAGTTCCGGCAGGGCCGTTTTACGCTGTCATAAACCTTTCCGTTCCCCGTAAACCGCCGCATCCACAGGCAGGCTACGCCCCCAGCACCTTGGCCGCGTTCTCCTCGGCGAACTGCTTGCTGTACAGGGCGTGATAGTAGCCGTGGGACCGCAGCAGGGTCTGGTGGGTGCCCTGCTCCACGATTTTGCCGTCCCGCACCACCAGGATCAGATCCGCCTTGCGGATGGTGGATAGGCGGTGGGCGATGAGGAAAGAGGTACGGTCTTGCAGCAGGTGGTCGATGGCGTTTTGGATATACTGCTCAGTCTGGGTGTCAATGGAGGAGGTGGCCTCGTCCAGCACAAAGATGCGCGGGTCGGCCAGCACCGCCCGGGCAAAGGAGATCAGCTGCTTCTCGCCGGTGGACAGGCGGTCGCCCTCTTCGCCCACGTTGCTGTCCCAGCCCTGCTCCAGCTTGGCCACCACCTGGTCCGCCGAAACGGCCCTGGCCGCCGCCTCAATTTCGGCGTCGGTGGCGTCCAGCCGGCCATAGCGGATGTTTTCCCGTACGGAGCCGGAGAACAGGTGGGGGCTTTGCAGCACATAGCCGATATTGGAGTGGAGCCACAGCTGGCTGCGCTCCCGGTAGTCCCGGCCGTCGATCAAAATCTGTCCCTCGGTTGGTTCAAAGAACCGGCAGGCCAGGTTGACCAGGGTGGATTTGCCCGCCCCGGTCTCCCCCACAATGGCCACGGTGGTGCCCGCGGGTATATGGAGGCTGAAGTGCTCCAGCACATTGTCCCCGCCGTCGGGATAGCGGAAGGTCACGTCCTTGAACTCAATCTCTCCCTTGAGGGGCTCCCAGTTCTCCCGCTTGGGGTTGAAGGAGTCTCCGTATTTTTCTATGACCTGGGGGGTATCGGTGATCTGGGGCTGCTCATTGAGCAGGTCGGTGACCCGCTCGATGGACGCCTGGAGGGCAATGAACTCCGCCAGGTTGGCCGCGGTGACCTGAATGGGTTCAAAGATGCCCATGGCATAGGAGATAAAGACCGCCAGGGTGGAGATATCCAGCGCCTGCTCCGCCGTCAGGTAGCCCCCCCGCAGCAGCACGATGGCCACCGCCAGGGTGGAGAAGAACAGCGTCAGCGGAATATACACCGCGTTGAGCCGGGAGGCCCGCACACCGGAACCCCGCATGGTGTCGGTGAGCTCCCGGAAGCTTTGGATGCTCTGATCCTCAATCACCAGGGTTTTGGACGTCTTGGCCCCGGTGATACCCTCGTTGAAGGCCCCGGTGATCTTGGAGTTGAGCTTGCGCACCTTGCGGTTCCAGTGGAGGATGCGGGGCTGGAACCAGCCCGTCAGCGCCGCCACCACCGGCACGATGAGGATGACCACCAGCGCCAGCCGCCAGTTCAGGGCCAGCATGGCTGCAAAACTGCTCAGCACATACAGCATCCCCCACGCCATGTCCGTCAGGTTCCATGCGATGTTGCCGGCGATGCGGTTGGTGTCGTTCATCACCCGGGTGATGAGGTAGCCCACTGGGGTGACGTTGTAAAAGGACAGGGACAGGGTCTGCAAATGGCCGAAGAGATCCCTTCTCATGTCCCGGCCCAGGTACATCTCCACGTACATGGCCCGGCGTGCAAAGCCCACCACCATCAGCGCCTCCAGTGCAATAGCCCCCAGATAGGCCGCTGTGTAGGCAGGCAGGCCGTCCAGCGTCCCCCGCTCGATAAAGTGGCTGATGGCGTACTTCTGGAACAGGGGAAGGATCACGTCCATCAGGGCGGTTAGGCCGTTGATGGCCACCATCAGCACAATGATTTTCTTGTAACGGGCCAGGATAGGCAGCAGCCGCTTCCAGATCTTCAGGTCAAAGGCTTTGGTATACTCTTTCTCGTCAAAGGCCGCCATTACGCCCCGCCCCCCTTCTCAATGAGCGCCCGGTCATCGCTGCTCATTTGAATGTCATAGATTTCCTTGTAAATGCCCGGCCGGGAGATGAGCTGGGCGTGGGAGCCCACGTCCGCCACCCGTCCCCCGTCCAGCACCAGGATGCGGTCGGCCTGCATCAATGTGGTCACCCGGTGGGAGATGAGGATGACGGTGGCGTCCGCCATGCGCTCCTTCAAGGCGGCGCGGATCCTGGCGTCCGTCTCCGCATCCACGGCGGACAGCGAATCGTCGAACACCATCACCGGCGCGTTTTGCAGCAGCATCCGGGCGATGGCCACCCGCTGCTTCTGTCCGCCGGACAGGGTAACCCCCCGCTCGCCCACCACCGTGTCCCAGCCATCGGCCAGCTCCGTGATGGCCTCGTCCACGCAGGCGGTCTGGGCGCAGGCGCGCAGCTCCTCCTCCGCGGCGTCCGGCCTTGTGGCGGCGATGTTCTCCCGGATGGTCTGGGAGAACAGGAAGGGCTCCTGGAGCACCAGGCCGATCTGGCGGCGCAGCTCCTCCCGGGAGATGTCCCGGATGTCCGTCCCGCCGATGGTGATCCTCCCCTGCCCCTCTCCCAGGTCATACAGGCGGTCCAGCAGGTGGACCAGGGTGGATTTGCCCGACCCAGTGCCCCCCAGGATGGCGAAGGTGGACCCCCAGGGGATGGTGAAGGACACGTCCTGGAGGACCTCCTGCCCCTCATAGCCAAAGGTAACGTGGTCGAACGCAATATCGCCGGACAAGCGGACGGTCTTGGCCTGTGGACCGTCCTTCTCCTCGCCGGCCTGGAGGATGTAGCCCACCCGGTCCAGTGACACCCCCGCCTTGCTCATGTCGGACAGCACCCGGCCCAGTGACCGCACCGGCCACGCCATGGCGCTGTTGTAGATGACGAAGGCCTGGAACTCGCCCAAGGACAGCCCGCCCTCCACCGCCGCCACCGTTCCGGCCACTACCACCGCCATCACCTGAAGGCAGGTGAGAAAGGCCCCGGATGCCCAGTAAATGCTGAGCAGCTTGCCCAGCTCCACCCAGAGGGCGGAAAACCGGTCGTTTTTCTCCCCGAAGCGGTCGATCTCAAACCGCTCCCGGCCAAAGGCCCGCACCACCCGCACACCGGTGAGGTTCTCCTGGGCACAGGTGGTCAGCTCCCCCTCCGCCTCATCGGCGGCCTTGAACCGGGTGGATATCTTGCCGTAAAACACCCACGAGGCCAGCAGCGAGATGGGGATGAAGGCCAGCGACACCATGGCCAGGCGCCAGTTCATCGCCACCATGATGGAGGAGTAGAGCACGATGAGGAACACCGTGCGCACCACCTCCATCAGCTGGTTGCAGACAAAGGTACGGATGACCTCTACGTCGGAGGTGCACCGCTGGATGATGTCGCCGGTGGCGTGGGCGGTGTGCCATGCAAAGCTCAGGCGCTGGATGTGGCTATAAAGGCCGTCCCGCAGGCCCTTCACAAAGCCCTCGGAGCCCTTGGCCAGGTTGATGCGCATGCCGTAGATGCAAACGCCCCGCACCGCCGCCGCCAGCACCACCGCCCCCGCCGCCAGCCACAAAAAGGACAAGGGCTCGGCCCGCAGCTGATCCACGGGGATCAGCGGGCGCAGGAAGCCGGGCAGGTCGGGGGGCCCGCCCCCCAGCACTGAGTCCACGGTGAAGCTGATGATCTGGGGCACTAGGGCATTGCAGGCGGTGTTCATCCAGGCCAGCACAACGGCCCCGGCGAAGAAGCCCCAGCACCCCCGCAGATAGCGCACAATCATGCCGGTCTTTTCCCGCCGGGACAATTTTGTCTGTGATTCCATACTCTACCCCTTTCCAATGGACGCAAAAAGCGCCCCTTCTTGGACAGAAGGGACGCCGCATACCACAAAATGACCGGGAATGGAAGCCCGATTAGTCCATCCCCAAGGCGCGCAAATATCCCAACAGTCCCACACTGCCTGTATTCTTCTTGCCAAAAAACAGCTGATTCAACATATCGCGCGCCTCCTTTCAAAAAATTTTTACAGCGTTGCCAAGTATATCCCTTTTGGCGGGGATTGTCAAGCCTTATTTTTCAGCGCCGCCGCCACGCCGGAGACATACGCCCCGTCCACCACCTTATAGCTGTCCTCGGGGGGATACAGGCAGCCGCCGTAGTGGATGCCCCGGCCGTTCCGGGCGGAGGGGTCGTTTCGGACGGTGTGGCCGGACATGTGCAGCTGGGTGCAGCCGGTCTGGGCGGCCACCCACTCCAGATTCCGGGCGTTGACGCCGCCGCCGGGGAGGATCTCGATGCGCCCGGCGGCGTATTCCCCCATCTGCCGGATGGTGTCCGCCCCCAGGGGCACGCTGGCCTGCTGCCCGCTGGTGAGCACCCTGGCCACCCCCAGCTCCATGAGGGCGTCCAGCGCCGCGCGCCAGTCCGGCGTCACGTCGATGGCCCGGTGGAACACCGGCTCCTTCCCCCTCTCCCGGCACAGCTCCGCCAGCACCCTGGTGCGCTGTGCGTCCACCGTACCGTCCTCCCGGAGAAAGCCGAAGGCCAGCCCGTCCGCCCCGTGCTCCAGCAGCAGCTTCCCGTCCTCCACAGCGGCGGCGAACTCCGCCTGGGTGTAGCAGAAGCCCCCCTCCCGGGGCCGCACCATGGCGATGATCTTCATCCCCGTCTCCCGCTTGGCCACCAGCAGGGAGCCCAGGGTGGTGGTCAGCCCCCCGTGGAACAGGTCGCAGTTCAGCTCCACCCGGTCCGCCCCGCCCCGGTGGGCCTCAATCACGTCGTCCGCGCTGCCGCAGCATACCTCAAGCAGAATCCTGCCCATGTTCCCGTCCCCCTTTTGTTATGTACTGGACATTATATATTTCCCGCCCCCTGCTGTCAACAGGGGCTTGTCATAAGGGGAAGAACCCGGTAAAATAGCTTTGAAGAGGAGGCGGTTTTATGCCCTTTGTATTCGACCGGGACGCCTACGAGCGCCGGACGGCCTGGTTCACCCGGGCCCGGTTCGGCCTGTTTCTGCACTGGGGGCTGTACGCCATCCCCGCCCGGGGGGAGTGGGTGCGCAGCGTGGAACGCATCCCCAACGGGGAGTACGACCCCCTCATGATAGAATTTGACCCCAGGCACTGCGACATGCGGGAGTGGATGGCGGCGGCCAAGGGGGCCGGGATGCAGTACGCCGTCCTCACCGCCAAGCACCACGACGGCTTCTGTATGTTCGACAGCGCGTACACCGAGTTCAAGTCCACCAACAGCCCGGCGGGGCGGGATTTCGTCCGGGAATTCCTGGCCGCCGCCCGGGAGGCCGGTCTGAGGGCCGGGCTGTACTTCTCCCTCATCGACTGGCGCCACCCCGACTTTCCCCACTTCGGCGACCGCAACCACCCCATGCGGGACGACCCGGCCTATGGAAACGAGGGCCGGGACTTCGGCCGTTACCTGGACTACATGCACGCCCAAGTGCGGGAGCTGTGCTCCAATTACGGAAAACTGGACCTTCTGTGGTTCGACTTTTCTTACGGCGAACTGCGGGGGGAGGCGTGGCGTGGGACACAGCTGATGGAAATGGTGCGCGCCCTCCAGCCCGATGTGGTGGTGAACAACCGCCTGGAGGTGAGCGGGGAGGGCTTCGGCTCCCTGGCCGCCTGCGCCCCCACCCCCTTCCACGGGGACTTCGTCAGTCCCGAGCAGATCGTCCCGCCGGACGGCCTGCGTGACGCCCAGGGCCGCCCCCTGGTATGGGAGAGCTGCGTCACCATGAACAACCACTGGGGCTACTGCGCCCAGGACCATTTCTATAAGCCCGCCCCCATGCTCATCAAAAAGCTGGTGGAGTGCGTGTCCAAGGGGGGGAACCTGCTGCTCAACGTGGGGCCCGATGCCCAGGGCCGCTTCCCCGCCCAGTCCCTGGCCGTGCTGGCGGAGATGGGCCGGTGGATGGGCCAAAACGGGGAGAGCGTCTACGGCTGCGGCCCGGCGGGGCTGCCCAAGCCCGACTTTGGCCGGTACACCCGCCGGGGGGACCGGCTGTACGTCCACATCTTTGAGAACACCGTGGGCCCTCTCCCCCTGTTTGGGATGGATAAGGACCGCATTTTGTCCATCCGCCGTCTGGCGGACGGCAGCGAGGTGAAGCTGTCCCAGAGCTGGGTGCACAGCGACTATCCCGGCCTGGCCTTCGCCGACCTGGGCCCCGATCCGGCGCTGCCCGACCCCATCGACACGGTGCTGGAGATCCGCCTGCGGCCCGAGGCATCCGCCAAAATACAATAATGGGCGTGTTATAGTGAAGCTAATGAAAAGCCGCACCCCTTCCAGGGGTACGACCCCGCACGGTGCGGCGGGGAGGAGGACCCCTTCTCCCATCTGGCGCCCATCATAACAGACAAGGGAATTTATATCCGGCCGGGCGGCTATGCCGTTGTGCGGCCCGGGGGCGGGGTGTATCATCCCCCGGCACCGCGGCTGAGGGACTGTGCTGCGTGGGGATATCCTGGAAAACGGCAGGGCAGCTGTTACATCCTTACCCGATCCAGCATTCATAAAATTGAGGAGGAGCTATCTATGGTCAAACTTTGGCAAGGGGAATCCGCCCAGTGGCGGATGGAGTTGGAGCTTAACGGGGAGGGCACGGCCCTGTCCCTGCGCATGAAGGAGGGGCGCGTGCTGTCCGTCTGCCTGGGCGGACAGCCCACTGAAAACACCCTCCGCCGCGCCGCCGCCAAGGCGGTAAAGGTCCTGCGGGAACTGGGGGCGGACAGCGCCGTGCTGGACGCCGCCCCGGCGGTCGAGGCGCTGGGGCCGGAGGGGGCCGCCGCCCTGGCACAGGGGGCGGAGCTGGCCTGCTACCGCCAGCCCAGCTGGAAGGAGGGGGAGGACAAGCCCTTTGCCCTCTACCTCACTGGGGCGGAGGGGCTGGAGGGCGCCCTGGCCCGGGCGGACGCGGTGACCCGGGCGGTGTGCTTCGCCCGGGATCTGGTGAACTGCCCCGCCAACCTGCTCACCCCAGAGGACATGGCCCGGCGGATGGCTCAAACCGCCGGGGGACTGGGCATAGAGGTAGAGATTCTGGACGGGACCCGCACCCGTGAGCTGGGCATGGGGGCCTACCACGCCGTGGCGGACAGCGCCGTCCATCCGCCCCGGCTCATCGTGCTGCGCTGGCGGGGCGGGAAAAAGGGTGCGCCCCCCATCGCCCTGGTGGGCAAGGGGGTGTGCTGCGACACCGGGGGCTACTGCCTTAAAACCGCCGCGGGCCTCAAGGGCACCCGGGGGGATATGGCCGGGGGCGCGGCGGTGTGCGGCGCGCTGCTGGCCCTGGCGGAGAACAACATCCCTGTGAACGCGGTGGCCGTCATCCCGGCGGTGGAAAACCGTCTGTCGGCGGACAGCTTCCTCCCCGGCGACGTGATCCGCTCCATGTCGGGCAAGACCATCCAGGTGAACAACACCGACGCGGAGGGCCGCCTGATCCTGGCCGACGCCCTCACCTACGCCATCCGTCAGGAGGGCGCGGCGAAGATCGTGGACATCGCCACCCTCACCGGGGCGTGCGTGGCCACCCTGGGCTTCACCACCGCGGGGCTGCTCACCAATCACGAGGGGCTGTTCCTTGCCCTGATGAACGCCGCCAAGCGGGCCGGGGAACAGTACTGGCGCTTCCCCGATTTTCCCGAGTACCACAAGATGATCGAAAGCCCGGTGGCCGACCTGTGCAACCAGTCCAGCGATGGTTGCGGGGCCATCACTGCGGGGCTGTTCGTGGGCGCGTTCGCGGAAAACCTTCCCTGGGTCCACCTGGATATTGCGGGCACCGCCTGGGTGGACCGCCCCCGCTGGGAGTACCAGACCGCCGGGGCCACCGGGGCGGGGGTGTCCACCCTGTACGAGCTGTGCCGGGGGCTGGCAGATGGGACGTGACCAATACTGGGCGGAGGAACTGGCTGCTCTGGGCGGGGAGCAGCGTCGGGCCATGGAATTTCTCCGAGACCACCTGCCATGCAGTGATCTGGACTGCTACCCCTTCCCCTTCTTTCTGCGCTTTGCGGATCACGCCCTGGCCCTTCGGGACGAGGCCCCCTGGTGCGGGGAGCTGGAGTGGGAAATCTTCGCCCACTACGTCCTCTTCCCCCGGGTGAACGACGAGGACCTGTCCTTTCATCGGGCGCTGTTCCACAGGGAGCTGTGGCCCCGTGTAAAGGATCTGGCCACTGCCGGGGAGCGGGTGCTGGAGGTCAACCGTTGGTGCTGTGAGCACGCCTCCTACCAGGCCCAGGACGAACGCACCGCCTCCCCGCTGACGGTGTACCGCTGCGGCAGCGGGCGGTGCGGGGAGGAGTCGGCCTTCCTGGTGTCCGCCCTGCGCAGCGTGGGCGTCGCCGCCCGGCAGGTATACGCCCCCCGCTGGGCCCACTGCGGCGACAACCACGCCTGGGTGGAAGCGCTGTGCGGTGGACGGTGGCGGTTTTTGGGGGCCTGTGAGCCGGAGCCGGTGCTGGACCGGGGCTGGTTCAACACCGCCGCCTCCCGGGCGGTGCTGGTGCACAGCCGCCTGTTCGGGGACGGCTCCTCCCCCCTCCACGGCGCGCCCCTGGGCCGGGACGGCGGGGTGGGCTGGTTTAATCAAACCCCCCGATACGCCAAAACCCGCCCCGTCGTCCTCCGGGCGCTGCTGGGCGGCAGGCCCGCCGCCGGGGCCCGGTTTGAAGTGCAGCTGCTCAACGATGGCTTCTTCCACACCATTGCCGCCCTCACCGCCGGGGAGGACGGCTGCGCCCAGGCAGAGCTGGGTCTGGGAACCATTCACGTGCTGGCCCGCCTGGACGGCCTTATGGCCGAGGGGGACTGCAATGGGAATTCCCTTGTGCTGGAGCTGGCCCCCCTCCCGGCGGGGGATACGGGCTGGAGGGACTTGACTGTATACGCCCCGGAATCGGAGCCGTCCAAGGCCCTCCCCCTCGCCCCGGCCCAAAAGCGGCGGCGGGCAGAGGAGCTCTCCCAGTGCGCCGCCCTTCGGGAGCAGCGGCTGGCAGAGCAATACGATCCCGGCCAGGCCCTCCCCGGCCGGGAGGACCTGCTCCGGGGGGCGCGGGGGAATTTCAGCCAGATCGCCGACTTCCTCTCCCGGGACGGCGGCCCCCGCCGGGAGGCGCTGGCCCGCACCCTCTCTCCCAAGGACCTGCGGGACGCCTCCTCCGCCGTCTTGGAAGACCACCTTCAAAACCTCCCGCCCCAGCCCCCCGGCGTGCCTGAGGAGATCTACTGGCGGTATCTGGCCTGCCCCCGGGTGGCCCTGGAGCCGCTGACCCCCTGGCGGGGGGCATTACAAGGGCTGCTGCCCCCCCTGGGGGACGACCCCGCCGCCCTGGCCGCATGGCTGGAGGAGCGGGTGGGCTCCTATCCTCCCAGCGCCTCCTACCGCCTCCTGTACTGGCCGCCGGAGGCGGCGCTTCGGGCGGGGCGGTGCGATGACAAAAGCCGCCGGGTGCTGCTCATCGCCGCCCTGCGCGCCCTGGGCGTCCCCGCCCGGCTGCGCCCCTTGGACGGCGCGCCGGAGTTCTGGCGGGACGGCGCCTTCCGCCCCGTCCGCCCGGAGCGGACGGGGACGCTGCGCCTTACCTGTCCCGGCGCACCCCCCGCCTATGGGCAGGACTGGACCCTCTCCCGCTGGACGGGAAAGGGCTGGCAGGTGCTTTTCCTGCCCGGCGGGGGCTGGATAGAGGACACGCTCGCCGTCCAGCTCCCCGCAGGGCGTTACTGCCTTACCACCTCCACCCGCCTGCCCAACAGCAACCAGCTGGCCGCCCGGCGGGAGCTGGACGTCCCTCCCGATGGCACGGCGGACGCCCAGCTGCGCCTGCGCCCCTTCGGTCTCAGCCAGGCGCTGACCCGCCTGCCCATGCCCCCCACCCCCGCCCTTAGCCCGGACGGCGGGCGGGTGGACGACATCTTCCGCCTCAACGGCCGCCCCACGCTGCTGGTGTGGGCGGAGGAGGGGGCTGAGCCAACCGAACACCTGCTGTCTGAGCTGGACGGCCAGCGTCCCGCCCTGAACGCCCTAGGGGTAAACATGCTGTTCCTTCTGCGCCGCTGGGAGGGGCTGGCCCAGCCCACCCTGGCCGGGGTTCTGGGCCTCTGGCCCTCCGCCCAGGTATTGCTGGACGACTGGGCCTACGACCTGGAGGACTTTGCCCGGCGGCTGGGCTGCGACCCGGATGCCCCGCCCCTGGCGGTGGTGTGTGACGGCGCGGGCCGGGCAGTCTATTCCGCCAGCGGCTACCGGGTGGGGGGCGGGGCTATGCTGGCCCAGGCCGCCGCCTGCCTGAAATGAACAGAGGGCCGGACGCTTTGCGTCCGGCCCTCTGCCGTGTCTTTTTTCAGGAAGGACTGATTAGGCGCCGTTTGAAAATTGGCGATATGCCCAGCGGCAAGGAATTTTTTCGCCGGGCAAGGCGATTTGGCGCAGAAATACTTTGTGTATTTCAAGGCAAAGCAACGCAGCTCGGCGGAAAAAGGCCCGCCGATTGGGCGTGTTGACAATTTTCAAACAAGCCCTAAATCGGCAAGAGCGATTTGCGAGAGATTTTGCACCAGAATGCGGCGCAATTTCGCAGGAATAATTGTGTTTATTTCAAGAAACTGCAACAAAATTCTGGTGCAAAATATCTGCAAAGCGCCGAAGGTGCATTTAATCAGTGCTTCCTTAATGATACGCCCGGTACAGGAAGGTAACGATCTCCCCCCGGGTACACGTCTTGTCCGGATTGAAGGTGGCGCCGGAGTCGCCGTTGGTCACCCCCCTGTCCACCGCCCAAGCCACCGCCTTGGCATAGGCCTCCCCCGCCGGCACGTCGCCAAAGGCGCACGCCGGGGCGTCTGGCCTACCGAAGGCCGCCCAGATATAACCCACCGCGTCCGCCCTGGTACAGTGGGCGGCGGGATCAAAATCCTGGCCGATTATCCCCTTCTGAGCCGCCCAGCACACGGCCTGGGCGTAGAACTCTTCCCCGCTCAGGGGGATGGGGGACCAGCCCTGACCTTCCGGCCTGCCCTCCGCCCGCCACAGAAAGGTGAGGATCTCGCCATGGGTACAAAGATCTGCCGGGGAGAAGGTGGTCTGGCCGGTGCCCTGGGTGATCCCATCCCCCACCGCCCATGCCACGGCCTCAGCGTAATAGGCATCCGAGTCCACGTCAGCAAAGCCTGTATTCACAACCGGGCGGGGGGCGGCGGGGTCGTACGTATAATCCTCCCCGTTCAGCGTCAGCCAACCGTCCGCAAACAGCCCCTGCTGATCCTGGCCATAGGCATATACCGCACCGCACTCCGGCCTGCTCACCGTGTGCACCCGGCCGCCCTCCGCAACCGACGCACCAGCCAGGAACAGCTTGTCGGGCGCCCCCGCCGCGCCGTCGTCGCAGTTGGTCACGTCCGCCATGTAGTTCTGCCCGTCCTCCATGCGCACCACATTCCACATATGGCTGCCCCCGTCTATCGTGCCGGACACGGTGTAGCACGTCACGTCCCCGTCGAACCGGGTCAGGTCGCACAAATATTGGAACGCCTTGGCATACCCCTCGCAGACCACGTTGGTGGACGGGTCGCCGTCAAACACATACACCAGCTGCCAGGGGTCGCCATAGGGGACGCCGGCCTTGGCGGCGTCCGCGTCGTAGGACACCAGGGCGCAGATCTCCCTGCGGTAGGCCTCCAGCTTTTCGTAATCGGGCAGCTCCTTGTACCGCTCCACGATGGCCCGGGCGCTGTCCGCCGCCCGCTTTGCCTGGGCCGCCTTGCCGGGGCTCACCACAGTGTCGCTGTCCCCCCGGTATGCCTGGGCCACCTTGATGCTGACGGTGAGATTGCGTATCTCTCCCCGGCTGCCCCGGACGGCCCGGTCATAGGACCAGCTGTACCGCAAATCCTTCCAATACAGCTCATAGGGGCAATCTGCCGACAGGGCGGTATACACCCTGTCTATATCCAGGGCCTGCTCAAGCCTCTCATCCAGCTTGGCCACCACCGTCTGCTGGTCCTTCCCCTCCGCCCCCAGCTCCTTCAGGCCCCAGGACAGGGCGTCCAGATCGGGAATACGGATGGCGGTGCTGCTCCTGCTCCCGCCGGCAATTTTTGCCACCTCCTCCCGCAGCACCCGGTACACCTCCCGATCCACCCCCGTCAGCCGGCTGCCCGCCTGACCTGCTTGGACGCGGTCCCCTCCCGGCTTGGCCGCCAGGGCCGCCCCCTGAAGCATTCCAATTGCCAATGCCAGCGCCAGCAGCGCGGCCATCACGTGTTTTTTCATCATGCGCTCCCCTTCTATGCTCCATTTTCCATAAAAACGCGGTTTTCCCCATTGTACCAAACCTCCGGCAAAATTACAAGGGCGCCTCGGGGCGCCCCGCCCTTTCCACCGTTGAAAATCCGCCTTTTTTGTGGTATAGTAGACGCACTTTAAAATGCTGCGGGGAATTTGACGCCCCGCCGGGAGGCGCGCCGTGGATAAATTGGAACAGCTGACCGCCCCCCTGCTGGAGTGGTTCCGGGACAACGCCCGGCCCCTCCCCTGGCGGGACGACCCCACCCCCTACCACGTCTGGCTGTCGGAGATTATGCTCCAGCAGACCAGGGTGGCGGCGGTGCTGGGCTATTACGCCCGCTTTCTGGAGGAAGCGCCGGACATATCCGCCCTGGCCGCCCTGCCCGGGGAGCGGCTGATGAAACTGTGGCAGGGCTTGGGGTACTACTCCCGGGCCCGAAACCTGCAACGGGCGGCGAAGGTCATTGTATCCGATTACGGCGGGACGTTCCCCCCGGACTACACCGCAATCCGCTCCCTGCCGGGGGTGGGGGACTACACCGCCGGGGCCGTATGCTCCATCGCCCTGGGCCTGGCCACCCCCGCCGTGGACGGCAATGTCCTGCGGGTATACGCCCGGATCTGTGGGGACGGCGGGGATATCTCCACCCCCCAGATGAAAAAAAAGGTGGCCCACGCGCTGGAGCGGGTCATCCCCGTGGACGCGCCGGGCGCCTTTAACCAGGCGCTGATGGAGCTGGGGGCCACGGTCTGCCTGCCCAACGGCGCGCCGTTGTGTGAAAAATGCCCGGCAAGGGAGCTGTGCGCCGCCCTGGCCCAGGGCCGGGTGGGGGAGCTGCCCGTCAAGGCGCCCAAGAAACCCCGCCGGACGGAGCGGCGCACCGTGTGGCTCATTTTCCACGAAAACCGGGTGGCCCTGCGCCGCCGCCCCAGCCAGGGCCTGCTGGCCGGGCTGTGGGAATTCCCCAACGAGCCGGGGGACGGCCCACCGCCCCCGTCCTGGGGCTTTGACTCCCTGGCCCCGGCGTATGCCGGGCAGGCCAGGCATATCTTCACCCATATCGAGTGGCACATGACCCTGCGGACGGCAGAGGCGGAGGCAGACGCCCTGCCCGGGGGCTGGGTGTGGGCCGATGGAACGCAATTGCACAAAACATACGCCGTGCCCAGCGCCTTTGAGATGGCTTTGCGCATGGCAAATGAGAGACTGAACGGAGGAGCATGACATGGCAAAGCTGTATTTCCGCTATGGCGTAATGGGATCCAGCAAGTCGGCCAACGCGCTGATGGTGCGGTATAACTACGAGGAGCGGGGCCAAAGCGCCCTGATGGTAAAGCCCGCTATCGACCAGCGGGAGGGGGAGCGGGTGGTCAACTCCCGCATTGGGCTGAGCTTCCCCTGCGTCTGGTTTGAGGAGCTGGAGCAGATGGCCCCTGACGCCATCCGCTCCCACCAGTGCATCATTGTGGACGAGGCCCAGTTCCTCTCCCACGCCCAGGTGGACTACCTGACGCAGATTGTGGACGATATGAACGTGCCGGTGATCTGCTACGGCCTGCGCTCGGACTTCAGCGGGCGGCTGTTCCCCGGCTCCGAGGCCCTGCTGGCCTGCGCCGACATCATTGAGGAGGTCAAGACCATCTGCTGGTGCGGCAAAAAGGCCATCTGCAACGCCCGCTTTGACGCCAGCGGCAAGGTGGTCAAGGAGGGCGAGCAGGTGGTACTGGGGGCCAACGACTGCTACATTGGCCTGTGCCGGCGGCACTGGAAAGCCGGGAACTTAGGACCAGAGAGAGGCGCGGAGAAGCGGACGGCGGGGGAATGCCTTGGCCGCTTCCCCGCCTGAGAGCCGCCATGCTCTGCACCCTCTGTCCCCGGCAGTGCGGGGCCCTGCGGGACAAGACCCGCAGGGAGGGCTTTTGCCAAATGCCCTCCCTGCCGGTGTGCGCCCGGGCGGCGCTTCACTTCTGGGAGGAGCCCTGCATCTCAGGCCAAACTGGGGCGGGGACGGTGTTTTTCTCCGGCTGCACCCTAGGCTGTGTGTTCTGCCAGAACCGCCCCATCAGCCGGGAGAATTTTGGCAAAACGCTGACGCCGGATGAATTATACGCCGTCTTTGGGCGGCTGGCGGGCCAGGGAGCCTCCTGCATCGAGCTGGTCACCCCCACCCAGTTTACCCACGTGCTCTCCCGGGTGCTGGGGCGGCCTGTCCCCGGCAATCTGCCCGTGGTATGGAACAGCAGCGGCTACGAGCGGGCGGACAGCCTCAAAACCCTGGAGGGCAAGGTGGACGTATACCTGCCCGACCTGAAATACCTCACCCCCGCCCTGGCGGAAAAATACTCCGATGCAAAGGACTACCCCCCGGCCGCCAAAGCGGCCATCCTGGAGATGTTCCGCCAGCGGGGCCCGGTACGGCTGGAAAACGGCCTGTTGAAGAGCGGCGTGCTCATCCGCCACCTCATCCTGCCCGGGCAGGTGGCCGAGGCCAGGCGGGTGATGGACTGGGTGGCGGACAGCTTCCCGCCCGGCGCGGTGCTGTTCTCCCTCATGGCCCAGTACACCCCCGTGGGAGGGCTGGACGGCTTTCCGGAGCTGGGGCGGCCCTTGCGCCCGTCGGAGCTTCGCGCCGCCAGGGCATACATGGAAAACCTGGGCCTGGCAGGCTATGTCCAAGGGCTGGAATCCTGCGGGGAGGGCTTTATCCCCCAATTCGATTTGACGGGACTATGAGAAACGGCGCGGGAACTCTCCCGCGCCGCTTTTTCACGCCTCCCTCCAGCCCTTGCACACGTCCACCCAGCTTTCGAAGCCGGAAATACCGCTCCAGCTCGGGGATGGGCAGCTCAATGGCGCTGTTGCTGCTGCCTCCGGCGGGGAACACCGTCTCAAACCGCTTGAGGGACTTGTCCAGGTACACCCTCGCGCCCTCGTTGACGGTGAAGGGATACACGCCGCCCACCACGTGACCCACCAGCTCCTCCTTCTGGGGGGTGAGCATTTTTGCTTCGGTCCCAAACCGGGCCTTGTATTTGGGGTTGTCCACCTTGGCCTCCCCGGCGGCCATGATAAGGATAGGGCGGCGGAGAATACCTCCGCCGCCCGTGATGCTTCATAAAGGGGCTGATTACTTCACGTTGAAGAAGGCATCCTTGCCCAGATACACCGCCGCGTCGCCCAGCTCCTCCTCGATGCGCAGCAGCTGGTTGTACTTGGCCACGCGGTCGGTACGGCTGGGAGCGCCGGTCTTGATCTGGCCGGCGTTGGTGGCCACGGCGATGTCGGCGATGGTGGCGTCCTCGGTCTCGCCGGAGCGGTGGGACACGATGGCGGTGTAGCCGGCCCGGTTGGCCATCTGGATGGCGTCCAGGGTCTCGGTCAGGGTGCCGATCTGGTTGACCTTGATGAGGATGGAGTTGGCCACGCCCTTGGAGATACCATCGGACAGGCGGGCCACGTTGGTGACGAACAGGTCGTCGCCAACCAGCTGCACCTTGGAGCCAATGGCCTTGGTGAGCATGGCCCAGCCCTCCCAGTCATCCTCGGCCATGCCGTCCTCCAGGGAGATGATGGGGTAAGTGTCGGCGAACTTCTTCCACATGTTTACCAGCTGCTGCTGGGTCAGCTTCTTGCCGGACTTGGGCTGAATATAGCACTTCTCCTCGTCGTTCCACCACTCGGAGGAGGCGGCGTCGATGGCGATCATGAAGTCCTCGCCGGGCTTGTAGCCGGCCTCGGAAATGGCCTGCACGATGACCTTCAGGGCATCCTCATCCTTCTTCAGGTTGGGGGCGTAGCCGCCCTCGTCGCCCACGCCGGCAGCGGGAGTGCCGTTGTCCTTCAGGGTCTTCTTCAGCTGGTGGAACACCTCGGCGCACATCTGGAGGGCCTTCTTCCAGCAGCAGGCGCCCACAGGCATAATCATGAACTCCTGAATCTCCACGTTGTTGGTGGCGTGCGCGCCGCCGTTGAGGATGTTCATCATGGGGACGGGCAGGGTCTTGGCGTTGACGCCGCCGATATAGTTATACAGGCTGGTGCCCAGGGACTCAGCGGCGGCCTTGGCCACGGCCAGGGAACAGCCCAGGATGGCGTTGGCGCCCAGGCGGCCCTTGTTGGGAGTGCCGTCCAGCTCGATCATGGCCTTGTCGATGGACACCTGGTCCAGGGCGTTCATGCCGATCAGGCACTCAGCCAGCTCGGTGTTCACGTTGGACACGGCCTTCTCCACGCCCTTGCCCAGGTAGCGGTCCTTGTCGCCGTCGCGCAGCTCGCAGGCCTCGTGCACGCCGGTGGAAGCGCCGGAGGGCACGGCGGCGCGGCCCATGGTGCCGTCCTCCAGGACAACCTCCACCTCGACGGTGGGGTTGCCGCGGGAGTCGATAATTTCACGGCCAAGGACATCAACAATTTCAAGCATCTGTTTCATGGGAATCAAGCTCCTTTCAATTTTCGCAATCTCACAATGGTGCAAACCCCTCTGTAGGGGCACACACCGCGCGCCCGACGGGGATAGCCGGGGGGCCGGGCGCATGGTGTGCGCCCCTACGCAAGGGGACGGGGACAGGTGGTTATTTTACAATCAGGGTCTCGCCCGTCATTTCGGCGGGCTTGTTCAGTCCCATCAGGTCCAGCATGGTGGGGGCCAGGTCGGCCAGGCGGCCGTCCCGCAGCTTCACATCCGCGCCCACCACGCAGCAGGGCACCAGGTTGGTGGTGTGGGCCGTGAAGGGGGAGCCGTCCTCCTCCGCCATATGCTCGGCGTTTCCGTGGTCGGCGGTGATAATGGCCACGCCGCCCATTTCGGTGGTGGCGGCCACCACCTGGCCCACGCCGCTGTCCACCGCCTCGGCGGCCTTGACGGCGGCGTCGAACACGCCGGTGTGGCCCACCATGTCGCAGTTGGCAAAGTTGAGGATCACCACGTCGTACTTGCCGCTCTTGATGCGCGCCACCGCCTCGGCGGTAACCTCGGGCTGGCTCATCTCAGGCTGGAGGTCATAGGTAGCCACCTTGGGGGAGGGGATCAGGCAACGGTCCTCGCCCGAGAACACCTGCTCCACGCCGCCGTTAAAGAAGAAGGTGACATGGGCATACTTCTCCGTCTCGGCGATGCGCAGCTGGGTCATGTTCTGCTGGGCGATATACTCCCCGAAGATATTGTTCAGGCTCTCCTTGGGGAAAGCGACAGCCACGTTAGGCATGGACGCATCGTAGGAGGTGGTGCACACGTAGTTCACATGGAAGAAGCCCTTCTTCCGTTCAAACCCCTTGAAGTCGGGGTCCACAAAGGTGCGGGTGATCTCCCTGGCCCGGTCGGGACGGAAGTTCATGAAAATGATGGAGTCCCCGTCCCCAATTTCGGCGTGTTCGGCGGTGATAACGGGTACCACAAACTCGTCGGTGGCCCCGGCGTCGTAGCTGGCCTGCATGGCCCCCACCGGGTCGCCGATAAAGCGGGCGTCGCTCTCACCATACACCATGGCCTTGTAGGCGCGCTCCACCCGGTCCCAGTTGGTGTCCCGGTCCATGGCGTAATAGCGCCCGGAGATAGTGGCAATCTGGGCCCCGTACTGGTCGCAGGTCCCTTTCATCTCAGCCACAAAGCCCTTGCCGGAGGTGGGGGGCACGTCCCGGCCGTCCATGAAGCAGTGGACGAAGATCTTCTCGCAGCCCAGGTCATGGGCCATCTTCACCGCCGCCTGGATGTGGGTGATGTGGCTGTGCACGCCGCCGTTGGACATCAGGCCGTAGATGTGCACGGCCTTGCCCGCATTTTTGGCCGCCAGCATGGCGTCCTTATAGGCAGGGTTCTGGAAGAAATCCCCGTCCTGGATGGCCTTGGTGATTTTGGGCAGGTCCTGGAACACCACCCGGCCCGCGCCGATGTTGGTGTGGCCCACCTCGCTGTTGCCCATCTGGCCGTCGGGGAGCCCAACGTCCAGCCCGGAGGCGGACAGCCTACAGGTGGGGTTCCCGGCGAAAATGCGGTCCAGATTGGGGGTGTTTGCTGCGGCGATGGCGTTGTCCCCCGCCGCAGCGGAGGCGGACAGGCCATAGCCGTCCATGATAATGAGTGTGGTAGGTGTTTTCATTCAATTACCTCGCATTGTCACGCTTGGACCGGCCGCGCAGCCGGTTCGCTTTCACTGCGCGGCCGTCCCTGCGCTTCTCACTCCTGGTTGGCCGCGTTAATAATGGCCATGAAGTCGTCGGGCTTCAAGGACGCGCCGCCGATGAGGCCGCCGTCAATGTCGGGCTGGGCCAGCAGCTCGTGGGCGTTCTTGGCGTTCATGGAGCCGCCGTACTGGATGGTGACGGCCCGGGCCACCCGGGCGCCGTACTGCTTGCGGATGATGGTGCGGATGTGTGTGCACACCTCGCCCGCCTGCTCGGCGGTGGCGGTCTTGCCGGTGCCGATGGCCCAGATAGGCTCGTAGGCAACGACCACCCGGCGCACCTGGGTCTCGCTCAGCCCGGCCAGGGCCACCTTCACCTGGTAGGAGATCAGCTCGTTGGTGACGCCCAGCTCCCGCTGCTCCAGGCTCTCGCCCACGCACACGATGGGCCTCAAACCGGCCTCCAGGGCGGCGTGGACCTTCTTGTTCACGGTGAAATCGGTTTCGTTATAGTATTGCCGCCGCTCGGAGTGGCCGATGATGACATACTTGGCGCCCACGTCCTTGAGCATCTCCACCGTGACCTCGCCGGTAAAAGCGCCGCTGGCCTCGTAGTGGCAGGTCTCGCCGCCGATGGCCACCCGGGTGTCCTTGAACAGGCGCACCGCGCCGGGGATGTTCACGCCGGGGACGCACAGCACTACCTCACACCACTTATGGCGGCCCAGCTGGGGCTTGATGGCCTCGGCAAACGCCTTGGTCTCGGTGAGGGTCTTGTTCATCTTCCAGTTACCGGCGATGATCGTCTTGCGGTACTTGAGGTTCATTTGTTGAACTCCCTTCTTTTATTTAGAAAAGGTGTGTTTGATGGGTCGGGTGTGACAGATCAAGCGTCCAGCAGGCAGGCGACGCCGGGAAGCTCTTTCCCTTCCATGAATTCCAGGGATGCGCCGCCGCCGGTGGAGATGTGGGTCATCTTGTCGGCGTAGCCCAGCTGCTGCACCGCCGCCGCGCTGTCGCCGCCGCCGATGATGGTGATGGCGCTGGTCTTGGACAGAGCCTCGGCCACGGCCTTGGTGCCGGCGGCAAACTTCTCAAACTCGAACACGCCCATGGGGCCGTTCCAGATGACGGTGCCCGCATCGGCCACGGCGTCGCAGTACAGCTTCACAGTCTCGGGGCCGATGTCCAGGCCCTGCCAGCCGTCGGGGATCTGGCCGGCCTTGACCACGCTGCTGTCGGCGTCCGGGGCGAACTTGTCGGCGATGACAGTGTCCACGGGGAGCAGCAGCTTCACGCCCTTGGCCTCCGCCTTCTTCACCATGTCATTGGCGTAGTCCTTCCAGTCCTCCTCCAGCAGGGAGTCGCCCACCTTGCCGCCCTGGGCGGCGGAGAAGGTGTAGGCCATGCCGCCGCCGATGATGATGGTGTCGGCGATCTCCAGCAGGTTGTTGATGACGCCGATCTTGGAGCTCACCTTGGAGCCGCCCAGGATGGCGACCAGGGGACGCTTGGGGCTGGCCAGCGCGCCGCCGATGAAGTCCAGCTCCTTCTGGATCAGGAAGCCGGACACGGCGGGCAGGTGGGCCGCCACCCCGGCGGTGGAGGCGTGGGCGCGGTGGACCGCGCCGAAGGCGTCGGACACGTATACGCCGTCCGCCCCGGCCAGATCCGCCATCTTCTTGGCAAGCTCCGGGTCATTCTTGGTCTCGCCCTTCTCAAAGCGGGTGTTCTGGAGCAGCATGATCTCGCCGCCCTTCAGGGCCGCGGCCTTGGCCTGGGCATCGGGGCCCACCACGTCGTCCGCCAGGATCACGTCCTTGCCCAGCAGCTCGGACAGGCGGGCGGCCACCGGCTCCATGCGCAGCTCCGCCAGGGACTTCTTCCACTTCTCCTCGGTGATGGACGCCTCGTCCTTGCCCTTCTCCAGCTGCTTTTTCTTGTAGCTGTCGAAGGTGGCCACCGGCTTGCCCATGTGGGAGCAGGCGATGACCGCCGCGCCCTGCTCCAGCAGGTACTGGATGGTGGGCAGGGCGGCGCGGATACGCTTGTCATCGGTGATGACGCCGCTGCCGTCCTTGGCCATGGGCACGTTGAAGTCGCAGCGAAGGAGAACCTTCTTGCCCTTCACGTCGATGTCCTTGACCGTCTTCTTGTTGTAATTCATGGTGATCTGGCTCCTTTCAGTATTACAATTTGAAGTAATTGTGTTGATTACGCTGCTCACCGCGGCTCCGCGCTTCCTGCCTGTCACGCTGCGCCTGTTCGCCGCGCGCGGCTTCCCTCCGTCTCGGGCCGGCCTTTGGGGCCTGCGGCCCCATCGCCTGCCCTCGCTCCGGTCCATCCGCGCTGCTCACCGCGGCTCCGCGCTTCCTGCCATCTCCCCCGTTCCGCTCAGCCCCGGGAAGCCCTGCTGCTTCAGCGCCTCGTAGGCCAGCACGGCCACGGAGTTGGCCAGGTTCAAACTGCGGGCGTCCTCCCGCATGGGTATGCGGATGCAGCGGTCCTCATGGGCCATGCGGAACTGCGCGGGCAGCCCGGCGGTCTCCTTGCCGAAAAACAGCCAGCAACCCTCCGAAAACCGGGCCTGGGCGTAGTCCCGGGGGGCCTTGGTGGTGGCCAGCCAGAGGTCGTCCACCCGGTTTTTCTCGAACAGGCTGTCCAGGCTGGGGTAGACGGACAGATCCACCATAGGCCAGTAATCCAGCCCCGCCCGCTTCACCGCCTTCTCGCTGATGTCAAAGCCCAGGGGCTCCACCAGGTGGAGCCGGCACCGGGTGGCGGCGCAGGTACGGGCGATATTGCCGCAGTTCTGCGGGATTTCCGGCTCAACCAGCACGATATTGACCATATGTTCCCCCAAATTCTCTCTCGACCATGCACATTATAGACGCTTGACAAAAAAAAGGCAAGAGAAAATGTGGCGAAACTGTCAAAAATTTACCCGTTTTTGCTGGCACATTGAACAGCAGCCCTTCGATTTTCCAATTTTCAGGAGCAGATGGGCAAAATCCCGGGGACGGACGGAATTTTTCATCATCCCGCGCAACCCCCCGCCCCGGCGGCGGGTATTGTCAATAGGACGGGCTGACTTGCCCGGAACGCCGGGAGGCAGAGGTTGCCATTTCCCCCCGCATGTGCTACAATATCGGCAATTGCCGCAAAGGCGCACATAAACGGGGAGGATGAGCGTATGGACACCATGATTATCGGCATCGCCGGGGGCACCGGCTCGGGCAAAACCACCCTAACCCGCAGGCTTCAGGACGCCTTCGGGGCGGACGTGTCCGTGGTCTACCACGACAACTATTATAAGAAGCACGTGGGGATGACCTACGAGGAGCGGGCTGCGCTGAACTACGACCATCCGGACGCCTTTGACACCGCCCTGATGGTGGCCGACCTGAAAAAACTGGCGGCGGGGGAGGCCATCCGCTGCCCGGTGTACGACTACTCCATCCACAACCGCTCGGAGGAGACGGTGGAGGTGCGCCCCACCAAGGTGGTCATCGTGGAGGGCATCCTCATTTTCGCCGACCCGGCCCTGCGGGGGCTGATGGACGTGAAAATTTTTGTGGACACCGACGCCGACGTGCGGATACTGCGCCGCATCCTCCGGGACGTGAAGGAGCGGGGCCGCTCCCTGGACTCGGTGATCTCCCAGTACCTCACCACCGTCAAGCCCATGCACGAGCAGTTCGTCCAGCCCTCCCGCCAGTACGCCGACATCGTGGTGCTGGCCGGCGGGCACAACCTGGTGGCGCTGGACATGATTACCCAGCGCATTAAAAGCCACATTGAAAGCCGCTAGGGAAGAAAACCCTCCCGGCTGGGCACACTAGGCCACAGCGCCGCTTCGCCGGCCTGTCCCTGCGCGCCTAACACACTTTATTTAAGGAGAGTACCGCAATGAAAAAGCTCATTTCCCTTTGCACCGCCGCCGTGCTGTGCCTGGCCCTGCTGTCCGCCTGCGGCGGCAAGCCGGAAGGAAACGGCCCCGCCCCTGACCACGATGCGGAGCCTGTGGACCTGGCCGCCTTTGCCCAGAGCGTCCAGGAGAACCACCAGTTCGCCTCCCTGGAGAAGGCCGACCCCGCCGACGAGGAGCTGGGCGCCATCATGCTGGAAAACAACTACCCCGGCCTGAAGGATATGGAACTGGCCCAGGCGGAGGTCTATCTGCCCATGATCTCCTTCAGCGGCGGCGAGCTGGCCCTGGTCCAGGCCAAGAGCGCCGAGGACGCGGCCAAGGTGAAGGAGATCTTCCAGGCCCGCGTCGACGCCAAGAGCACCGAGGGCCCGGGCAACTACCCGGAAGAGGTGCAGATGTGGCTGCGCAGCGCCCAGGTGGCGGACAACGGCAATTACGTGCTGCTGGTGTGCCACGACGACGCGGACGCCATCGTGGAGGAATTCAACGCCCTTTTTTCCTGAGCGGCGTGACGACATAAGCAATCGTACCAAAAGTAAAGGAGTTCTGTGACATATGAAACGCGTTCTTGCCCTGACCCTGTGCGCCGCCCTGGCGCTGTCCCTGCTGGCCGCGTGCAGCGACCGCGCCGCCCAGGAGACTGTGATCCCCACCGATCCCGCCGTTACCGACGGCCCCCTGGGCGATCCCGACCCCACCCAGGAGCCCACGCCCACCCCCAGCCCCAGCGCGGAGCCCTCTGAAGAACCCAGCCAGGAGCCCTCCGAGGAGCCGTCCGCGGGCCCTGTGGAGAACCCCTCCCTCAAGCCCCTGCCCACCACGCCCGAACCTGCTTCCACACCCAAGCCCACTCCGGCGCCCACGCCTGTCCCGGATGCCACCCCCGCGCCGGAGCCCACGCCCGCACCCGCCGAGGGCGTGGACCTGTCCGCCTTCTACGCGGACATGACCGGCCAGTATCAGTTCGGCTTCCTGGAGCTGGCCTCCACCGAGCTGCTGGACGGCTACTACGCCGGGCTGAGCGGCATCGCCGCCAAGCAGTGCCTGGTGTATATCACCCAGATGTCCATGAACAACGGCGAGTTCGGCCTGGTGCAGGTGGAGGACAGCGCCGATGTGGAGGCGGTGAAGGCCATCTTCCAAGCCCGCATCGACTATATGGCGGGCGATGGCGAGGGCCCCGGCGGCGTGTGGTATCCCGGCCCCACCGAGCAGTGGAAAAACAACTCCCGGGTGGTGTCCAACGGGAATTACGTCATGATGGTGGTCCACGAGAACTGCGACGACATCGTGGCCGCGTTCAACGCCCTCTTTTAACCCCATGTTGCCCCGGCGCAAGCGCCGGGGCAGCTTAACTTATCCGGCGAGGTGAAAGCCCGTGATTTTTTCCAGCCCGTATTTTCTCTTCCTCTATTTCCCCATTGTATTGACCCTTTACTACCTCTCCCCCCTGCGCTGGCGCAACCTGGTGCTGCTCCTCGCCAACCTGGTCTTCTACGGCTGGGGCGAGCCGGTGTATGTGCTCATCATGTTCCTGTCCATCGCCATCGACTACTCCCACGGGCGGATCGTCACCCGGTGTAAAGCCAAAGGCAATGACAGGGGGGCCAGGCTGGCGGTGGCCTCGTCGGTGGTGTTCAACCTTCTGCTGCTGGGCTTCTTCAAGTATTATAACTTCATCGCCGGCAGCCTGGCGGCGGTGGGCCTGGGCTTCCTGCCCGTCATCGACAGCCTCCCCCTGCCCGGCGGCTCCATCCCCTTTACCCTGCCCATCGGCATCTCCTTCTACACCTTCCAGACCATGAGCTACACCATCGACGTGTACCGGGGGGATGCCCGCTGCCAGAAGAACATCGTCACCTTCGGCGCCTTCGTCACCCTGTTCCCCCAGCTCATCGCCGGGCCCATTATCAAGTACAAGGACCTGGACGACCAGCTGGAGCGGCGGGAGCACACCTTTGAGAAGTTCGCCTCCGGCGTCCAGCGCTTCACTGTGGGCGCGTGTAAAAAGGTTTTGCTTGCCAACGCCCTGGGCCCGCTGTGGGATGTGTATCTGGCCACGCCCTCCAGCCAGCTCACCACCCTGGGGGCGTGGCTGGGCATCGCCGCCTTCTCCCTCCAGCTCTACTTCGACTTCTCCGGCTACTCGGACATGGCCATCGGCCTGGGGCGGATGCTGGGCTTCGAGTTTTTGGAGAACTTCAACTACCCCTATCTCTCCAAGTCGGCCAGCGAGTTCTGGCGGCGCTGGCACATCTCCCTGGGCAGCTGGTTTCGGGAGTACCTGTACTTCCCCCTGGGGGGCAGCCGGGTAAGCCGGGGCCGGATGGTGTTCAACCTGCTGGTCGTCTGGGCGGCCACCGGCATCTGGCACGGGGCCAGCTGGAACTTCCTGCTCTGGGGCCTGTACTGGTTTGTGTGGATCACGCTGGAAAAGCTGTGGCTGGGCAAGGCGCTGGACAGGATCCCCGGGTGGCTGGCCCACGTGTACGGCATTGTCATCGCCGTTGTGGGCTGGGCCATCTTCGCCGTGGAGGATTTCTCCGCCATGGGGCCGTACCTGGCCGCCATGTTCGGCTTTGGGGCGGGGGCGCTGGATGCGGATTTCCTCTACTATCTGCGCAACTACCTGCCCATCCTGGCCATCGCCATCGCGACCGCCACGCCGCTGGGCAAAAGCCTCTGGCGCAGGCTGCCGGAGCGGGCGCGGCTGGCCGCCTTCCCGGTGCTGATGCTGGCGGGGCTGGTATTCACCACCGCCTACCTGGTGGACGGCACCTATAACCCGTTCCTGTATTTCCGCTTCTAAGGAGGTGTCGGCATGAGCAAAAAATATTCCACTTTCATCACCGCGCTGTTCTGCCTGTTCATCTTCGGCTTTGGGATTGCCCTCATCCTCTCCCCCAGCCGGGACTTTTCCGACCAGGAGAACCGCTACCTGGCTCAGTTCAAGGCCCCCACGCTGAAAACCCTGCGCAGCGGGGAGTTCATGGAGAAATTTGAGGACTATGTGACCGACCAGTTCCCCCTGCGGGACCAGTGGGTACAGCTCAAGGCGTACTCCGAGCGCGCCTTGGGCAAGCAGGAGAACAACGGGGTCTACTTCAGCCCAGACGGGCAGACCCTCTTCGCCCATTTCACCGCCCCCACCCGGGAGGCGCTGGAGCAGAAGGTTGGCTTTGTGAACAAACTGGGGGCCAACCTGGTCGTGCCGGTGTATTTCTCCCTGGTGCCGGACAAGAGCTTTGTACTGGCGGACCTCCTCCCCGCCAACGCCCCCAGCGTGGACGACGGCTCCACCATTGAGGAGGCCCAGGCGCTGTGCGGGGACAAGGTAACGTATATCGACCTGCGGACTATGCTGACCGGGGAACGGGACGCGTTCTACCGCACCGACCACCACTGGACTACCATGGGAGCCCGGCTTGCGTTCCAGCGTCTGATGTCGGGGATGAACCTTGTCCGTCCGATAGCGGCGGAGGATCTGAACGGGCTGTCCTACCAGGGGCTGCCCTACACCGAAGTGAGCGGCAGCTTTTACGGCACCACCTACTCCGCCTCCGGGGCGGGCTGGGTGGAGCCGGACAGCATCTGCACCGTCATACCCGAGGGGGGCACAAAAGGGAACGTCACCGTCACCCGCTACCCCGAGGGCGCGCCCATCGAGGGCGGGCTGTACTACCCGGAAAAGCTGGAGGTCAAGGACAAGTACGCCTACTTCCTGGGGGGCAACCAGCCCTTGTGCGTCATCAAAAATCCCGACGCCGCCAGCGGGAAGCTGCTGGTAATCCGGGACTCCTACGCCGACTCCCTGGCCCCCTTCCTGGCGGAGGAGTTCCAGGAAGTCCACCTGTTCGACCTGCGCTATAACAACCTTTCCCTGAAACAGTACGTGGCGGACAACGGCATCGACCAGGTGCTGGTGCTCTACTCCGCCGCCAACTTCTCCACCGACCAGAACCTGTTCAAGCTGGGACTATGAGAAGTCCTCCCCGGCTCCGCCTGGGAGGCCTGGGCGGAAACCCGTTCAAGATGTGGCAGTAAAAATTGCCGCCCCGGCAACGCCGGGGTGGACGGGCGGGAGCCTGTTCAAGCTCGCGCTGTTAAGCCGCCTCAAAATGGGACCGCCCCTCCGGCGCGCCGGAGGGGCGGTTTTCTCATTTCCTCTCCCGGGTTTTGCGGTACCAGTCCAGCTTGTCGTCCCATTTCCGCCCGCTGGCCCGGTAGTATATCTCGATACCCGCCGCGATGGCCGCGAAAATCACAACGAAGATGACTGCGAAGCTCACCCACGCCTCCGCCCTGTCTGTGGGGAACCACCCGAAGCCCACGGCAAAGGCGGTGAGGATACCCCCGAAAACCACAAAGAACAGCACCATCCGCCAGCCGTAGGCCAGCTTTTTGATGAGCAGGTCGGAAAACGCCACAACCTGCATCAGGCCCGACATCACGCCCACCACCAGCAGAGAGAACAGCACGGGCAGGGACGCGCCCTCCTGCTTGAATACCCACAGGAAGAAGATATAGATGCACATGGCGGCGGCGTAGTTCATGGCCGCCCGTTCCTTGACGGCCACTACCACCTCAAAAAACCTTTTCATGAGTCGCACTCCTTTCACAATCCCAATTTTGCCTTGATGGCGGGGACGTACTGGCGGTTGGCCACCACCACCTCGCCGTTGGACATGGTGAGCCGCAGCCGCCCCCCGAAGTCGGGGCGCAGGGACTTCACCTGCCCGAAGTTGACAATCACCGATTTGCTTACCCGGACGAAATCCCAGCCGGCCAGCTGCCCCTCCAGCTCGTACAGCCGAAGCCGGGTCTCATACACGCCGCCCGCCGTGTACAGGAAGGTGCCCCGGTCCACGGTATCAATGTAGAGCACCTCCGCGCCGTCCAGAATACAGGTCTCGCCGTCCTTTTCCCCGGTGAGCCGGGCGTCGGCCAGCCGCAGCAGCTCGATAAGCCGGGCGGTCTGGGCATCCATCCGTTTACATCGGACCGTCACCTCGGTCTGCTCTACCTCCGAACACTCCTCCACAGTCACTTTCATGGGGATCACTCCTTTCGCAGCTGCATCTTGAGGATACACGGTAGGGCCGCCGTTGGCAAGGGGGTGACGCGCGACCTGCTCTCCAGGCGGGGCAAGCTGCATATCCCGCGTGTCCACCTTCGGCGGAAGCGCGCGCATTCCGCTGTCCCGTCCCTCCCGCCGGGCTGGGGGCCCTTTGCAAAACACGCCGGCCCAAGGCGCAAAAACCGGGCGCGGATTTCTCCACGCCCGGTTCCAATGCCTCACGCGAAACATTCGTTTTATAGCAGATCCTTTTTCTTCAGGATAACGCCCGCCGCCACAATAATGGCCACGGAGATCAGCAGCGGCGGCCAGAAGCTCCCGGCAAAGGGCAGCACGCCCACGTTCATGCCGTAGAAGCTGAACACGATGTTGGGCACCGTCATGAGGATGGTGACGGAGGCCAGCAGCTTCATGATGACGTTGAGGTTATTGGAGATGACGGAGGCAAACGCGTCCATCATCCCCGAGATGATGTCGGAGTAGATCTGGGCCATCTCAATGGCCTGACGCACCTCGATGAGTACGTCCTCCAGCAGGTCGTGATCCTCCTCGTAGAGGGTGACGATGCGCCCCCGGAGGATTTTTTCCAGCGTCACCTCGTTGGCCTTGAGGGAGGTGTTGAAGTAGACCAGGGACTTTTCCAGATCCAGCAGCTGGATGAGCTCCTTATTCCGCTGGGATTTGTAGAGCTGGCGCTCCATGTGGTTGTAGGTCTTGTCGATCTGCTTGAGGTAATTCAAATACCGCTTGGCCACCAGCAGCAGGATGTTCAGGATGAACCGGGTGCGCTGCCCGGTCTGCACGTCCCGCACCACGCCGTTCTGGAGATCCCGCACCACCGAGGTCTCCTTCAGGCAGACGGTGATGATGTGCTTATCCGTGACGATGATGCCCATAGGCAGGGTGGAGTAGACCACGCCGGTCTCGTCCTGCTCCATGGCAGGGGTGTCCACGATGATGAGGGTGGAGCCGTCCTCCTTGTCGATGCGGGAGGTCTCCTCCTCGTCCAGGGCCGCCCGGAGGAAGGCGGGTTCCACCGCCAAGGTGGCGGCCACAGTTTTCAGCTCGTCCTCGCTGGGGTTGATGAGATTCACCCAGCAGCCGTCGGTGACGGAGCTGAGCTGGGTCATTTTGCCCTCCACGGTCTTGTGAATGGTCAGCATACGCGCTCACACCTTTCCCGGCGCGGCGGAAAAGGGTAAAAACTCCCGCCGAGCCCCATGTAAAATCGTCCCGTTGACAGCGGCGTCAACAGGCGGCGGGCGCACAGGGGAGGCAGGGCAAGCTGGCTCAGCAGGTGCGCCGTGTGGTTTGTGTACGGCTTTGACTCAACGGATCGCCTGACACGACGCATCTCACTTCCTTTATTTGTTTGATTTCCGCACAACTGCGGTTTTTTACATTATATGCTTTTTCCGCCCCAATTGCAAGAGGAAAAATCATCCGCCCCCGTGCGCCTACCGCCTCGGATCGCTTTTGCGCTCCGATTGGGCGCACTACGGGGCGGCTACCCTCACGCCAGCAACAGCGGCTGGAGCTGCTCCCCGCCCACGGCGGCCTGGATGGCGTCGGGAACCCGCACAAAATCCGCCACCAGGGAGGCTGGCTTGCCCACGCAGTCGTCCTGGCCGAAGGGGACGAAAGAGATATACTGATAAGGTAGGACAGTTTTTTCAACCAATGTACCCGACAAATTTATAGTGTATGCGGATTTCCCTTTGCTTTTGGCCGTCTACCACCACAGCTTCGCCAATCTCGATTTTTTCAATCAGGTTCGCCAAAAGCTCCCGGCTCAACTCGGACACATCCCGGTATCGCTTCATCAAAGCAACCCATTCTTCCGCGCTGGTGGTCACCTCTTGGACCGTAGACAGTTCCGTTTCGATTTCGGCCAACCGGGCCTCTTTCTGCTTCATCTCGGCCTCATATTTCGGCATGAGTTTCGCGTATATATCCGGGGACACCTCGCCAATCACTTTGTTTTCATACAGCGATTGAATCAGCTTTTCCAGTTCGGCCAGCCTCTTTTTTACAACGCCTTTTTCAGCCTTTTGCAGTTGGTAGGAATCTTTGGACGCTTTCAACTGCTGGGCCTGGATGGCCTCTATCACGCCTTTTTCGTCCATGTTAATCATAGCGACCTTTTCCCGAATATCATTCAAAACAACCTCTTTCAAGGGCTCCTCTGAAATCGTGTGGGACGAACAGGCGGTCTTGCCGCTTTGGTTGAATTTGATGCAAAGATAGGAAATGTATTCCTTGATGATGCCGCCGCTCCGGGGCTTGTGGGCAACATTCCGCTTCATGCCGTATCCGCAATCAGCGCACTTGAGGAAACCGCTGAACAGGCCCACAATCCCGGTATTGGTCGTGCGGGGCTTAAAGCCGCCCCCATCCAACGCCCGGACCGCCTCCCATGTCTCCATGTCTATGATTGGCTCATGGGTGTGCTCGACCCGAATCCACTCGTCTTTCGGCTTGTTCCGCAAACGGTGGTCCTTGTAGGAAATACTGCCCTGCTTCTGCTGCACCATGTTTCCTATATAAACCTCGTTTCGCATGATGCTTTTGACCGTTTCCTGTGACCACAAATTGCTTGACGGGAACGGGTTTTCCTTCCCCTGGCTTTTGTAAAAATAATCATTTGGCGGCATAATGTGGTCATTGTTCAAACGCCTTGCAATCATCGCATACCCGTTTCCGTCCCTGCGGAGTGAAAATATAAACTGAACAACGGGCGCTGTGACCGGGTCGGGTTCCAAAATGTGCTTGTCCTCTGCTGACTTCCGATACCCGTATGGGGGCCTTTGGCCCATATACATTCCATTTTTCGCGTTTGCTTTCCGAACGGCGCGGATTTTTTTAGAAGTATCTCGGGCGAAGAAATCGTTGAACATATTTCTAAACGAGATACTCACATCGTCCGCCGCGTACAGGGTGTCCACTCCATCGTTCACCGCAATCAGACGGCAGTTGTAGGCGGGGAGAATATCGGTGATAAACTCCTCCGTCTTGCTGTTGTTGCGGCCCAATCGGCTCAGGTCTTTTACAAGCACAAGATTGATACGCTTGCTCTCAATATCCTGTCTCATTCGCAAAAAGCCGGGCCGGTCAAACCGGGTCCCCGACCAGCCATCATCCACGTAGTAGTCTACAACCTCCAAGCCCCGCTCTTTAGCGTACTGCGTCAACAACAACTTTTGATTCTCGATGCTGACCGATTCGCCCTCGGTATCGTCATCCTTACTCAAACGGGCATAAATCCCCGCTTGATAATTCTGTTGTGCAATCATTATTTAACCTCCTGTTGCACAACGCATAGTGTTCTGACCTGTTACAAGATATATTATACACTATGCGCTGCGCTTTTGCATCTCTTTTTCGCAATTTACAATGTATTTTTCATATATTTCTTTCAAATTCCCCTTGCCCGAAAAGACACTGGAAACCCTGTATTTCGTATTGCCGACTATGTATTCCCGGTATGCCGGAAGATACCGCATATTATCAGCCCCTTTATTGGAAGGGTATGTTGCAGTCTTGTCCATCATACCGCTACACCTCCCTTTGCCTGGAGGTGATAGAAGGGGTTGGCAATGAAATCAACGCCCCATAAATTTTCCTTGATGGTCATGGGGTTGACGTTCAGCGCCTCCAACTGGCCGAGGTATTTTTTCACTGTGTTGGTGGCGTGGGCCGCTCTCAATGCGTCAATTCCGCTGTTTTGAACGAGAAGCAGGGAATCAATCAGCTTTTTCTTTTCCAACTGCTTCAAAGTCGGGTCGGCCTGGATGATGGCGCTTGCTTTGTCCAGCGTGTAGAAATCACCTGCCGGGAAGATAGGCTTCGCGTGGGTGAGGTAGTGCGCCTCCCGCTCTAACGTTACCCAGTTGCCCCATGTCCTCGTTAGCCCGTAATGCTTGAACCAATACTTCACGTGGCTGGCGTGGCATTGGACCTCTTGCCGGACCAGCCCCTCCTGAGAAGGGCTGACTTTGGCCCCCTTCTCCCTGCGCTCTTTGTCTTTGCGGTAGAGTTGAGCGTGCCGCGACTTGCACAAAAAGTAAACGGAGTGGGGAAAATCGGCTTTCGACATACTCATTGCCCGCTGTGGGAGCTGCTGCATTGTCTCCACCAGCACTTCGCTGACCTGGGCGGGAAGATAAAAATTGTAGTCGTAGTCGATGCGGGACAGTTGAAAATCGTCAATCGTCAACCCGACCTGGGCGAGCCAGTTATCAACCGTTGCCCTCATGTGGTTGATTCCGCTCTGTGTCGTGTTCAGTTCCCCGGTGACGTTGTGTACTTGCAGCTTGACGCAGCAGCACATCACCGGGCCGCTGAGCGGGTGGAGCCACGCCTTGCAGCCGAACGGGGCGGGGACGCTCGGCAAAAGCTCGTACTGTGTGGCGTTGCCGTCGGTTGGGTCGTAGACGGCGAAGGTGGAAATTGTGTCCATATAAACTCTTGTGAACCCTCTTTCAGAGAGATTTGACAAGGTTTCCTGAAACACCTGATATTTACCCGCCCCATGGATGGGCGGCAAAATCGGGTCCCTGGTTTCTCGTCTGAGGGTTGATATCCAAAACCGCTGAAAAATAAAGGAGGACGGCAACTACTTCAATAGTCACCCAGGGCAATCCACCAAAATAAGCGCAAAAAAGACCGCTCCCAGCCCAGGGAAGCGGTCACGAACAGCGATATAAAAACGACCCGCCGAACAGGTACGGACGCGAAAGCGGGCGTATCTGTTCAGCGGGTGCGCGGGGTGAGCCGCAAAGCGGCGAGGGGGGCACCCCCGGATTTCATCACCCCGATAAATGGGAATTTAATTGTTCCTTAAATTGGTATGCTTGTATAGCTATCTTTTCATCACTATAGGTTATTTACTATAATCGCTTAATTTTAGGAATTATGAGACTACCTAACAAATATATACTACACAGATAAACAAATATATTTCCAATATACGAATAAAGAGTAAAGCGTCCTTTCATAGCAACCTGTGCTGAT
>CAJUQD010000006.1 GCA_910588105.1 uncultured Oscillospiraceae bacterium
TGAAGCCGAACACCAGCTGGGTCAGGTCGTTGGAGCCGAAGGAGAAGAAGTCGGAAATGGGGGCGATATCGTCGGCAGTCATGGCGGCACGGGGAGTCTCGATCATGTTGCCCACTTTATAGGTCATGTTGGAGCCCGCCTCTTTCAGCAGCTCGTCGGCCACACTGGTGACGATGCTCTTGACATAGGCAAATTCCTTCAGCTCACCCACCAGAGGGATCATAATCTCGGGGACGATAGTCCATTCCGGATGGCGGGCCTGGACAGCCAGGGCGGCCTTAATAACGGCCTTGGTCTGCATCCTGGCGATCTCAGGGAAGGTGACGCTCAAGCGGCAGCCGCGGTGGCCCATCATGGGGTTGAATTCGTGGAGGCTGGCGATGATGGCCTTGATATCCTCCACGGACTTGCCCATCTCCTTGGCCATGGCGGCGATATCGGCCTCCTCGGTGGGGACAAACTCGTGCAGGGGGGGGTCCAGGTAGCGGATGGTGACGGGGCAGCCCTCCATGGCCTCATAGATGCCCTCGAAATCGCTCTGCTGCATGGGCTCCAGTTTGGCCAGGGCCTTCTCGCGCTGCTCCACGGTATCTGAGCAAATCATCTCCCGGATGGCCTGGATACGGTCGTCGTTAAAGAACATATGCTCGGTGCGGCACAGTCCGATGCCCTCGGCGCCAAACTTCTTGGCCTGGGCGGCGTCGTGGGGGGTGTCGGCGTTGGTTCGAACGCCCAGGCGGCGGTACTTGTCGGCCCAGGCCATGACCCGGGCGAATTCGCCGCCGATGGTGGCGTCCACCGTGGGGATGGCGCCGTCGTAGATCTTGCCGGTGGAGCCGTCCAGGCTCAGCCAGTCGCCCTCGTGGAAGGTCTTGCCCGCCAGCTCAAACTGCCTGTTTTCCTCGTCCATCTTGATCTCACCGCAGCCGGAGACACAGCAGCGGCCCATGCCGCGGGCCACCACGGCGGCGTGGGAGGTCATGCCGCCCCGCACGGTGAGGATGCCCTGGGCGGCCTTCATGCCCTCAATGTCCTCGGGGGAGGTCTCCAGCCGGACCAGCACAACCTTCTCGCCCCGGGCGGTCCATTCCTTGGCGTCCTCGGCGGAGAAAACGATCCTGCCGCTGGCGGCACCGGGGGAGGCTCCCAGGGCTGAGGCCAGCATGGGGGCTTCCTTCAGGGCCTTGCCGTCGAATTGGGGATGGAGCAGGGTGTCCAGGGACCGGGGCTCGATCATGACCACGGCCTTCTTCTCATCAATCATGCCCTCGTCCACCAGATCGCAGGCGATCTTCAAAGCGGCGGCAGGTGTGCGCTTGCCGTTTCGGGTCTGGAGCATGTAGAGCTTGCCCGCCTCCACGGTGAACTCCATATCCTGCATGTCGCGGTAGTGATCCTCCAGGGTCTTGCACACGGTTTCAAACTGGGCAAAGGCCTCGGGGAACTTGTCCGCCATCTCGCTGATGGGCATGGGGGTGCGCACGCCGGCCACCACGTCCTCGCCCTGGGCGTTGGTCAGGAACTCGCCGAACAGCTTCTTCTCGCCGGTGGCGGGGTTGCGGGTGAAGGCCACGCCGGTGCCGCAGTCGTCGCCCATGTTGCCGAAGGCCATGGACTGGACGTTGACGGCGGTGCCCCAGGAATAGGGGATGTCGTTGTCCCGGCGGTACACGTTGGCCCGGGGGTTGTCCCAGGAGCGGAACACGGCCTTGATGGCGCCCATCAGCTGCTCCTTGGGATCGGCGGGGAAGTCGGCGCCGATCTTGGCCTTATACTCGGCCTTGAACTGGCCAGCCAGTTCCTTCAGATCATCGGCGGTGAGCTCCACGTCCTGGGTGACGCCCTTCTTCTCCTTCATCTGGTCGATGAGCTGTTCAAAGTACTTCTTGCCCACCTCCATGACCACGTCGGAGTACATCTGGATGAAGCGGCGGTAGCAGTCCCAGGCCCAGCGGGGGTTGCCGGACTTGCGGGAGAGGACCTCCACCACGTCTTCGTTCAGGCCCAGGTTGAGGATGGTGTCCATCATACCGGGCATGGAGGCCCGGGCGCCGGAGCGGACGGAGACCAACAGAGGATTTTCCTTGTCGCCGAACTTTTTGCCGGTGATTTCCTCCATCTTGACGATATACTCCATGATCTGCGCCTGGATCTCGTCGTTGATCTTCTGCCCGTCCTCGTAGTACTGGGTACACGCCTCGGTGGTGATAGTAAAGCCCTGGGGCACGGGCAGGCCGATGTTGGTCATCTCGGCCAGATTGGCGCCCTTGCCGCCCAGGAGCTCGCGCATGCTGGCGTTGCCCTCGGAGAACAGGTAGACATATTTGTGAGCCATTGTACATTCCTCCAGTTTTTATCGGATGTGCAGGGATAAACGCAGGGGTTGGGGTTTCAATGACAATATTTTAGCAGAATACACAAGGATGGTCAAGTAAGACTTGCCTGCCTTTTCAGAATTTCCCAAGAAGCCTGCCGCAAGCTGCTGTAATGTGATATTTTACAAAAATCAGAATTCATATGCGGCAAAACCTAATTTTTGCGATAAAATTTTGCAGAGCAGCAAAAATCAATTGACAAAAATGATCTTTGTGCTATCCTGAAATAGGAAATGTGAAATTTGGCATTTTGGGGGCGGCGGAACAAACCTGCCGCCGCAGGAAAGGGGAAACGAGTCATGGGCTATACCAAAGAGGATATCATCCGCGCGGTGCGGGAAGAAGACGTGAAGTTCATCCGGATGCAGTTCACCGACATTTTCGGCCAGCTGAAAAACGTAGCCATCACCGCCTCCCAGATTGAGAAGGCGGTGAACAACCAGATCATGTTGGACGGCTCGTCCATCGAGGGCTTTGTCCGCATCAACGAGTCCGACCAGTACCTGTATCCCGACCTGGACAGCTTCGTCATTTTCCCCTGGGAGCCGGAGGAGGCCAAGGTGGCCCGGCTGATCTGCGATGTGCACAACCCGGACGGTTCCTCCTTTGTAGGTGACCCTCGGGGCGTGCTGGAGCGGGTTCTGGAGCGGGCCAAGGCCATGGGGTACGACACCTTTAACGTGGGACCCGAGGCGGAATTTTTCCTGTTTCAGACCGATGGGGAGGGCAAGCCCACCACCAAGACCAACGACGAGGCGGGCTACTTCGACCTGGGCCCCCTGGATCACGGCGAGCCCACCCGTCGGCGCATCTGCCTGGCTCTGGAGCAGATGGGATATGAGATTGAGGCGTCCCACCACGAGGTGGCCCCCGGCCAGCACGAGATCGACTTCAAGTATGCCCCCGCTCTGGACTGTGCGGACAAGATCATGACCTTCAAGCTGGCGGTGAAGACCATCGCCCAGCGGGACGGCCTTCACGCCACCTTTATGCCTAAGCCCATCTATGGTCTGGCGGGCAACGGAATGCACACCAACATGTCTCTGTTCCGAGACGGGGAGAATGTGTTTTTCGACGAAAAGGGGGACAAGGGGCTGTCCAGGGAGTGCTATTCCTTCATCGCGGGCATCCTGCGCCATATGAAGGGGATGGCGGCCATTACAAACCCCCTGGTAAACTCCTACAAGCGGCTGGTGCCCGGCTATGAGGCCCCCTGCTACATGGCCTGGTCCGCCTCCAACCGCTCCACCCTCATCCGCATCCCGGCCAGCCGGGGCCAGGGCACCCGGGTAGAGCTGCGCTGCCCCGACCCGGCCTGCAATCCGTACCTTGCCCTGGCGGTGTGCCTGGCCGCAGGGCTGGACGGCATCGCCAAAAATATGACCCCGCCCCCGGAGGTCACTGAGAACATCTTTGCCATGACCCTTGCCACCCGGCGGCGGCGGGGTATCGAGGCCCTGCCCGGCTCCCTGGAGGAGGCGCTGGCAGCTATGAAGAAGGATAAACTGGTCATGGCCACCCTGGGCCAGCACGTCACCAGCCAGTATATCGCGGGTAAGGAGGCGGAGTGGGACGAGTACCGCACCAGGGTATCCTCCTGGGAAAGGGACAAGTATATCATCAACTATTAAACTAGGCGCCGTTTGAAAATTGGCAATATGCCCAGCGGCAAGGAATTTTTTCGCCGGGCAAGGCGATTTGGCGCAGAAATACTTTGTGTATTTCAAGGCAAAACAACGCGGCTCGGCGGAAAAAGGCCCGCCGATTGGGCGTGTTGACAATTTTCAAACAAGCCCTAGAGCAATTCTCAAAATAAGCAATAACCGGCACGGCAAAACCAGCCACGGCAACCATGAGTGGAAACACAATGAAAAGCAAAGCGAACAGCCGCAACAAAGGGCATCTGGAGAACGTACCCGAAGCCTTCTGTTCCTGTTCACAGGGGCAAAAGTTGAACCTACCCCAGATATTGCGGAGCGGGCGGCGGAAGCCGTCCGCTCCCTGCTACCGTAAGGCCAACTGTAACACGCTGGTGACGGAATTGGACACGAAGGAGATTTTCCCCAGGAGGAAATTGGTTCCCGTATTCAAAACCATGGCCGTGACGAAAGTGAGGAGAATCACCGGCACCTCCGCGTAGGTCTGAGAGGTAAGCACCAGCACCGCCACTACGATGACTGCCACATAGACCATGATGACGCTGACCTCAGAATCTATGGTCTCCTGGAGGGTGCTGCCCAGGGCGGTGGACACATAGAGGTCGCGGCCGGAGAGCGCCTCCTTTACCTCCTCCAACACATCCAGGTATCGGTCATCCTTTTCATCATAGCCGAACGCCACCCCGTACAGCGCCGAGGCCCGGGCGTAATGGCTGGGGGAATCGTCGAACGCACCGTCTGAACACCGTCCAGCGCGGCGAGCTGTTCTTGAACCGCCTGAGCGTTCTCCAGCGTGAGGTTGGCTACCATGACCTGGGCAGTGCCATAGGTGGTGAACTGTTCCTCCATCACGTCCAGCCCTTGGCGTGAGGCGGAGTCATCGGGCAGAAAGGCCGCCAAATCGTTTTCCACCTCCACCCAGTTGGAGGAGAATACAGAGAAAATGATACCGATGGATGGTGAGCAGGAAGACCAAGCTTCGCTTGTCCACGATGAACGATGCCAGCCGGACCAGGGGACTCCCGCTGTTCTTGGCGTGATCTTTCATCCGCCGCACCTCCCTCAGTTTGGGACTATCTTTAGGCAACACCGCACAAATCAGCGCAAAAATAAAACGGCCGGACAAAGGAAGCCAGCCGTTGGAGAAGAGGTATTGAATTGGCTGTGCGCAAACTGAATCAGACTGCCAGGCAGGGGCTGTCAGCCAGGATCAGGTTTGCCAGCGCAAACACCAAATTCAGTTTTGCGGTCTGCTTCAGCAATCCTCGGTATCTTGTTTTTCGGTATTGGAATCTACCCTTGACTACTGCGAAAACGTGCTCGACTTTCGCTCTGACGGAGGATTTCTCGCGCTTCCTGCGTTTGATCTGCCCCTTGGAACGAGCGGAATTGTTCTTTGACTGAGAGGGGCGGCGGTTGATTTTGTACTGGATCTTCTTGCCGTCCTTGTTCCGAAGTACAGCATCTTCCCGCTTTTCGGCGCCAAGGTAACCGCTGTCGCAATAAACCATCTTTTCCTCACCGCTCAGCAGCTGTGGCGTCATCGTTACATCATGGACATTGGCGGCGGTGGCCTTCACCGTATGCACAAAGCCGCTACCGGCGTCCACACCTGTGTGGCACTTCATGCCGAAATGACACTGATTTCCCTTCTTCACTGAGTGCATCTCCGAATCCCGTTTTTTGTGGAGCTGGGCGCACTGATCAGTGTGGCATCCACAATGGTACCGCCCCGCATCATCCGGCCCGCCCGCTCCAGACAGCGGTTGATTGCGTCAAAAAACAGCTTACCGATGCCTTTCTCCTCCAGCAGATGCCGGAAGTGCAGCAGGGTCGTGGCGTCCGGGACATCCTGCTCGAAAAAGTTGATCCCCATGAATCTGCGCATGGCATAACTGTCATAAATGGCATCCTCCACCTCTTCATCGGACAAGTTGAACCAGCATGGTTTCGATCTCGATGGGCGGACGGCACGTTTTCCGCTGGGGTAGTACGGTACGGTCAGAGATACCCATTCGTCCCACGGAATGATCTCGTCTATGATCTCCAGAAATTCTTCCCGTTTTGTTTTTTCTTCCGGCAGCTGTACTCCATGTCGCTGATACTTTCCTGTTTCATACCCCGCGCCCCCCTTTTCCTTATTTTATCACATCTTCTATCATTTCGGGGGATTCTCGGAACATTCGTTTCACGCGAAACGGTTTGCGGCGCCCTCCCACCCAGGAGGGCGCCGCAAACCGCTCTCCTGTCGCAGGACACTCAAGCTCCCCAGCCCACGGGCAGGTACTTGGACGTGGCCGCTATCATGTCGTCCGCCAAGCGGCCCAGTTCCCCCTCATCCCCGCATTTAGCGGCGGTGTTTGGGTCGTTGCGCAGGGCCTGAACCACCAGCCCCCGGTCGCACTCCAGCGCCGCGCGCAGGGTGAGGGCGTGGTTTTCCACGTGGGGCGCGATGAGCCGCCGCACCCCCTCCGGCAGCGGTCCGGCCAGCACCGGCCGCACGCTGTCCCTGGAGAACACCGCGTTGGTCTCCACCACCGCCCCAAGGGGCAGGTTGGGGATCTGCCCGGCGTTGGGCAGGTTCACATTGCTCACCACCCGACCCAGGCCGCACAGCGCCTTCATCAGTAGCACCCCCTCCTCCCCGGAGGGGGCCATGTCCACCTCCCGCTCCCCCGAGACCATGGCCCGGCTCTTCTCCAGCCGGACCTTCAGGTCGTCCTTCCGCCACCGCACCGATGTCAGGCCGAACTTCCAGGCCCGCACTGTCTCCGGATCCCGCAGGTATTCGTCCCCCGGCATGAACTCCGCCAGATGGCGGTCTCCGGCGGCAGCAATGAGGCCGAAGCGCCGGAACAGGTCGAACTTCACCCGGTGAGCGCAGGCAAAGGAGGCGTTGGCCCAATTCTGGTCCCGCTCGTGGAAGCCGTCCTTATAGTATTTGTCCACAAACTCCCGGTACGCCGGGAACAGGTCCAGCCCCTCATAGGAGGCCCGGTCAAACCAGGTGAAGTGGTTGATGCCAAGCACGTTCACGTGGATATCCCGCCGTGCGGGGGCGGGAATGCCCAGCGCCTCCCCCGCCGCCGCGGCCAGCACCTGCTGGGTGTTGAATACCTCGTGGCAGCAGCCGAACGCCTTGACCTCCGGGAACACGTGGTAGAGCGCCTGGACGCACAGGGACATGGGGTTGGTATAGTTGACAACCCATGCTCCGGGGCAGCAGTCCCGGATGGCCTGGGCGATGGGGACGTACATGGGCAGGGCGCGCAGGGCGCGGACGATGCCCCCCGGCCCCGCCGTGTCCCCCACCGGCTGCCAGATGTTCAGCCGCTCGGGCAGGTGGACGTCTGCCTCCATCTCGTCAAAGGTGCCCGGCAGAATGGAGATGACCACGAAGTCCGCTCCCGTGAGGGCCTCCTCCAGACTCTCCGCCACCCGGTAGCGCCACCGCCCCCGGGTGGCGGGCAGGCTGTCTATTTTGTTCCCGATGACCTCGTTGGCCCGGACCGCTGCCTGGTCGATGTCGTACAGCGCCACCTCCCCGCCCATGGACGGCTCCATGGCCAAATCGGTCATGAGGCTCCACGCCCAGCCCCGGGAACCGCCCCCGATGTAGGCCAGCCGGATGCCGTCCACCCGGCGGGCGCCGCTCTCGTATCTCATCTCGATCCCCCTCAAAGCCCGCCGTACAGCCCCTGGAGGAACTCCCGGGCCTGGACAGCGTTGTGGTTGGTTGTGTTCTCCAGGGTGGCCTGGATATAGGGCTTGCGCTCCTTCATAAACCGCAGGATCCCGGTATAGTCCATCTCCCCGATCCCGGCAGCCACAGCGTGCAGCTCGTCCCCCTCCCGGACAAAGTCCTTCAGGTGGATGACCGCAATGTGGCCGGCCAGCTTGTCCATGGCCTCGCCCACCACCCGCTCCCTGTCGTCCGCGTTTCCGGCGTACAGCAGGTTCACCGGGTCAAGGATGACGCGCAGGTTGGGGCTTCGGATGGCGTTCAGCACCTCCAGCGCCCGGTCCGCGTCATAGACGATGTGCTTCCACACCGGCTCGATGGCCACTGCTACCCCCCAGCGCTCCGCCCGCTCCACCACCGGGGCCAGGTTGCGTACAAACGTCTCCAGCGCCTCCCTGGTGTGGGTGTTGGCGTCCATCTTGTATTCGGCGTTGGGTGCGCCCGTCTCGGTGCCCACCACCCCCGCCCCCATCAGGGCAGCCGCCCGCAGGTGGCCGAAGTATCGGCCCTGGATGTCCCGCAGCCTGTCCGGGTTCGGGTGGGCCAGATTCAAATAGCAGCCCAACACCGCGATGTCCAGCCCGTTTTGGGCGAACACCCGCTTTATGTGCATCGCCAGCCCCTCGGTGAGGGCGCAGTCATCAAAGCTCACGTCCTTCATCACCTTGGACAAGGCCAGGTGGACGCAGGAAAAGCCCTCCTCCCTGGCCTTGGCCGCCCGGGCCTCCATGGTCTGCTCCGCCGGGGCAAGGCCGGCGTTTACATCGTGCAGTCTGATCCCGATCTGCATTAAATCTCTCCTCCTGACAAAAATGGGGCGCAGACCCTGCACCCCATTTTCAGCATATTTACGGCGTGTATTCAAACCGACGGTTGAGCCAGCCCTTGCACAGCGGCACCCACGCCCGGCATACCCCGTCCGGGGTCTCCACCTCCTGGGTACAGGTGGAAATGCCGTGGGCCCCGCTGCCGAACAGATGGTACTCGAAGGGCACCCCGTGCTTTCTCAGCTCCACCGCCAGCAGCAGGCTGTTTTCCGGGGGGACGCTGGCGTCCTCCCCGCCGTGCCACAGGAAGGTGGGCGGGAAGTCCGCCGTCACCCGGTCCCAGAGGTGGAGCTTGTCCCGGACGGCCTCATCCCCGCCGGACACCCAGTCCGCCGACTCCCCGTGGGCAAACCCGCCCTTTGTGGCGATCACCGGGTAGCACAGCGCCAGCGCGTCCGGCCTTGACTCCGGCGGCAGGCCCAGGACCGGGTCGTTCCACAGCGCCCCCAGGCTGGCCGCCAGGTGCCCCCCGGCGGAAAAGCCCAGCACGGCGATTTTGGACCGGTCGATATGCCACCCCTCTTGGCGCGCGCGGAGCTGCCGCACCGTCTCCGCCAGCTCCCGCAGAGGGCGGTACTCCCCTGCCTCCCCAGTACAGGAATATTCCAGGATGAACACCTGCCAGCCCATGGACAAAAACTCGAAGGCGGGCGGGTCCTTTTCCCGGGGGGAACGCCAGCGGTAGGCCCCGCCGGGGCAGATCACCAGTGCGGGGCGCACCTTGTGGGCGGCCAGGGTGTCGTAGTCGTCCTGGAGATAGCCCCGCACCTGGGCCCCCAGGGCCTGGAAGGAGATAATCTCCATCAGGGCTGCTTGCCGATATAGGCCAAGATGCCGCCGTCCACATACAGGATGTGGCCGTTCACAAAGTCGGAGGCGGGGGAGGCCAGGAACACCGCCGGGCCTCCCAGGTCAGACGCCTCGCCCCAGCGGTTGGCCGGGGTCTTGGCCAGGATGAACTGGTCGAAGGGGTGCTTGGAGCCGTCGGGCTGCACCTCCCGCAGCGGCGCGGTCTGGGGGGTGGCGATATAGCCTGGGCCGATTCCGTTACACTGGATGTTATACTGGCCGTACTCGCTGGCGATGTTGCGGGTGAGCATCTTCAGCCCGCCCTTGGCCGCGGCGTAGGCGGACACGGTCTCCCGGCCCAGCTCGCTCATCATGGAGCAGATGTTGATGATCTTGCCGCCGCCCTTGCGGATCATGGCGGGGATGACGGCCTTGGCCACGATGAACGGGGCGTTCAGATCCACATCGATGACCTGGCGGAAGTCCTTGGCGGACATCTCCACCATGGGTATGCGCTTGATGATACCGGCGTTGTTCACCAGGATGTCGATCACGCCGACCTCCTGTTCAATTTTGGCCACCAGGGCATTCACCGCGTCCTCGTCGGTGACGTCGCACACGTAGCCGTGGGCCCTGATGCCCGCTTCCTCATAGGCGGCCAATCCCTTGTCCACCAGCTCCTGCTTGATGTCGTTGAACACAATGACAGCCCCGGCCCCGGCCAGGGCGGTGGCGATGGCAAAGCCGATGCCGTAGGACGCGCCGGTGACCAGCGCCACCTTGCCGTCCAGTCTAAATTGATCCATATTGGTCTGTTCTCCTCTCATTATCAAAGTTGGATGCCTGCCCGCGCCGCCGGCACAGGCAACAATTTACTTCAGGTCGGTGGGTTTCAGGTTGTCCATGTCGTCAAACGCCTGGTTCTCGCCGCCCATGGCCCAGATGAAGGTGTAGTTGGCGGTGCCGCAGCCGCTGTGGATGGACCAGGAGGGCGAGATCACCGCGTCGAAGTTCTTCATGACCAAATGCCGGGTCTCCTCCGGCTGGCCCATCATGTGGAACACCACCTGGTCCTCAGGAATCTCGAAGTAGGTGTAGACCTCCATGCGCCGCTCATGGGTGTGGGCGGGCATGGTGTTCCACACGGAGCCGGGGGACAGCTGGGTCAGCCCCATGAGCAGCTGGCAGGTCTCCAGCACGTCGGGGTGGATGAACTGGTTGATGACCCGCTGGTTGGACTGCGCCGCCTCGCCGCAGGGGCGGTGGTTGGCCTTTTCCATGGTGAGCAGGGTGGTGCTGCACGCCTTATGGGCGGGGGTGGAGGCCAGATAGAACCTGGCGGGGTCGGCCCCGTCCACGCTGCCGAAGGACACCTTCTCCGCCCCCATGGCGATATACAGGCAGTCCTCATAGCCCAGGTCGTACCGAATCCCATCCACCTCGATAAACCCCTTGCCCCCCAGGTTGAATATGCCGGCCTCCCGGCGCTCCAGGAAGTAACGGGTGCCGAAGTTGGCCCACACGTCGATGCCCTTGTCGATGGGCACCGTCTCCTTCACCGGCATGATGCCCATCACCACCATGCGATCCACGTGGGAATAGGTTGCCTGGACGGTATCCGGCACATAGAGGTTTTGGATCAAAAACTCGTCCCGGAGTTCCTGGGTGGTGTAGCGTTTGACGTCCCGGGGATTTGAGGAATAGCGAATATCCATTGTGTTGCGCTCCTTTCTCAGCGGCTCTTTTCCAGTGCCTTCTCAATGACCTCCTCCGTCTCCCCATCAAAGAGGTGCACATGCTCATAGGGAATGGAGAAACGGATGGCGGCGTCGATGTCCGGGGTATCGTGGGGGTCCACCTTCAGGATGGCCTTGTCCTCCCCGGCGGTGATATAGACGTTGGCGTTGTCCCCCAGCATCTCGGTGAGTTCCACCTGGGCGTCCACCTGATAGGCGTCCTCCCGGGCGCCCAGCTCAATGGACTCGGGCCGGAAGCCGAACACGATCTCCTTCCCCTCATACCGCCCCGCCTTGTCCCCCAGCCGGGAGGCCACATCCAGCGTATTGGGCCCGAAGGGGATTCTGCCGCCCTTCACCCGGGCGCGGATGAAATTCATGGGCGGCTCGCCGATGAAGCCCGCCACAAACACGTTTACCGGGTTGTGGTACAGCTCATACGGGGTGCCGGTCTGCTGGACGTAGCCGTCCTTCATCACCACGATGCGGTCGGCCAGGGTCATGGCCTCGGTCTGGTCGTGGGTGACATAGATGGTGGTGGCCCCGGTCTCCCGGTGAATCTGGGCGATCTCGGAGCGCATGGTCACGCGCTGCTTGGCGTCCAGGTTGCTGAGCGGCTCGTCCATCAAAAACACGCCCACTTTGCGGATGATGGCCCGCCCGATGGCCACCCGCTGGCGCTGGCCGCCGGACAGCGCCCGGGGCAGCCGGTCCAGGTAGTCAGTCAGGCCCAGGATGCGGGCGGTGTTCTTCACCTTCTCCTCGATGACCTCCTCGTCCACCCCCTGGAGGGTGAGGCCGAAAGCGATGTTGTCAAACACCGTCATCTGGGGGTAGAGGGCGTAGCTCTGAAACACCATGGCCACCTCCCGCTCCCGGGGGCCCAGCTCGTTGGCCCTCTTGCCGTTGATGAGAAACTCCCCGTTGGAGATGTCCTCCAGCCCGGCAATCATCCGCAGCGTGGTGGATTTCCCACAGCCGGATGGCCCGACAAAAACGATAAACTCCCCCTTGTCAATCTCCAAGTTGAAGTTGTGCACCGCATGAAAGCCGTTGGGGTAGATCTTATTGATGTCTTTCAGGGTTAAATACGACATACTCTTTGTCTCCTTACACTTGGATTTATGGCCCGCGCCGGACGGGGCGGGTATTCCGGCCTCCTCAGCCCACAGGATTGATATGGACAAAACCGTCGAAACACAGTATAATGAAGAGGCGAAGCCCGAGGTTTTGAAAGGAGCAGACGGTTATGAACAACATCCTCTATGTGGGCAAGCACGCCCTTACCTGGACGGTCTCCCGTCACATCCATCAGAGCTGGGAGCTGATTTTCTGCACCGGCGGCAGCGGTGAGATGATTTTTGACGGCAGGACGCTGGAATATGGCGTCAACGATGTGGCCGTCGTCCCCCCTATGGTCCCCCACTCCAACGCCAGCCGGGAGGGGTTCACCAACATCCACATGAACCTGACCGATCCCGCCCTCACCTATACCGAGCCCCTTATCATCCGGGCCGATTCCAACGGCTTTCTCCGGGACGCGTTCACCGCCGCCTTCTATTACTGGTCGGACACCTCCGCGGAATACACCCTTCTGCCCCTTTACGGGCAGCTGATTGTGGCCTATCTCACCAAGTACCGCTCTGTCCGCCGCCACAGCGAGACCGTCCAGCAGATTGAGGATAATATCCTCCAGCACTATCCCGACTGCACCTACGACTTGAACGCCTACCTGGGTTCTCTCCCCTTCAATACCGAATACCTGAAAAAGATGTTCAAAAAGGAAACCGGCCTCACGCCCCTCCAGTACCTGACCGACCGGCGGCTGGAGAACGCCGCAAGCACCCTGTCCACCTTCTGGGGAAAGGGGAACATCTCGGAGACCGCCCGCATGTGCGGCTTTGCCGACCCGCTGTACTTCTCCCGGCTGTTCAAGAAGAAGTACGGCGTCTCCCCCCGCAGCTACACCCCGGAAACCGCCCCGGCCCCTGCCGGGCCGGACGAGGTGAAAATCATGGTGTAAGCCGCTTGACCTCCGTATAGGCCAGCACAAAGGGGGCCACCCCCTTGGCATCGTTGGCCACCACCGGCTCGGAGATGTAGTATTCGTAAGAGCCGTCCCGCCGGCGGTTGTCCTCCGGGCCCAGGCCCGCCACCAGACAGATGCCCCCCAGGTCCAGCCCGTCCTCGGTAAAGGTCAAATACTTCTCCACAATGCCGTCAAAGGTCCTCTGGCCCTTGGCGGCATATCCCCTGTCCAGCGCGCCCAGCCGCGCCCCCTTGAGCATGGCGTAGGCCATCATGGCGCTGCCGCTGGTCTCCAGGTAATTGCCCGCCCGGCCTCCCTGGTCGGGCACCTGCCAGTACAGGCCGGTGTCCGGGTCGGCGTAGCGGCTAGCCTGCCCCATCAGCTCGTCAAAGATGGCGGCCAGGCTGTCCCGGCCCTCCCCCTGGGGCAGGATGTCCAGCAGGTCGGCCAGGGCCACCGCGAACCAGCCCAGGGAGCGCAGCCAGAAGTTCTTGGAGCGCCCCGTCACGGGGTCCGCCCAAAAGGCGGTTCTGGACGCGTCGTAGCCGTGGAAGTACAGCCCCTTTTCCTCCGAGAACATTCGCGCCCGGACATTCTTGATCTGGCCCACAATATCGGAGTAATCCCCGGCGCCGAAGTGCTTTTCGTACAGGGCGTAAAAGGGCTGGGCCATGTAGATGCCGTCCAGCCACACCTGGTTGGGATAGATGGCCTTGTGCCAGAAATTCCCCTCCACGGTGCGGGGCTGCTCCTCCAGCCGCGCCCGGAGGAAATCCGCCGCCCGGCGGTATTTTTCTTCCCCGGTACGGCCGTACAGGGCAAAGAGCACCCGGCCCTCGTTGATGTCGTCCAGGTTGCGGGCCTCGGGCCTAAAGGTGCGGATGGAGCCGTCCTCCCCCACAAAATGGTCCACGCAGGCTTTCACAAACCGGAAGTACCGGGGGTCGCCGGTGAGGCTGTCCATCTCCATCAGGGCGGTGAGCATGCAGCCGTCGATATAGTTCCAGGAGGCGGGCTTGCCCTCCCGGATTTTCTCCAGGTTCCAGGCGGTGCGCTCCGGGGTGGAGCGCTCCACCAGCTGGAGTACAAAGTCGTCGATTTTTTTATAATCCATCAGGTTTCCTCAAAGTCCTGGGCGGACACGTCCGGGCAGTGCTCCGCCGTCAGCCCCCTGCCCTCCACGCCGGACAGCCTCACGTTTTTCACCCGAACCCGTTCCACATTGTCCAGGTACAGCCCCAGCCGGCACCGCGCCTCATTGTGGTTGCGCATGGAGGGCATACCGGGCTTGGCGTCCTGGGCAAAGGCCACGGAGATGTTCTCCAGCTCCACCCGGCCGATGGGGCTTTCCGGCAGGCCGTCGATGTAGCAGGCGGCCACCTCCGCCCCCGTGCACTCCATGTTGCGGAAGGCGAAGGAACCCATGCGGGGCGTCCTGTCGTCCACCGGCAGGGGATCCCGACACCAGACGTACTCGGAATAGCGGTCCGGGTCGCAGCAATTGTACCACATGTTGATGACGATGGGGGTGAGGACTTTGTCCATGCGGATGGTGTCGAACAGCACGTTGTCGATCACGCTGTCCTTTCCCCTCCCCCGGCGGGTCTTGATCCGCAGGCCCCGGTCGGTGGCGTGGAAATAACAGCTTGTTACGCTCAAGTTGCGGATGCCCCCCGACAGCTCACTGCCCAGGGTGACGGCCCCATGGCCGAATTCCATCAGGCAGTTGCGGATGGTGTGGCGGTTCGCCGGAACCTTGTACTTCCGGGCCATGTCGATCTTGCCGGATTTCACCGCCACGCAGTCGTCCCCCACAGAAAAGCGGCAGCCGATGATATCCACCCCGTTGCAGCTCTCCGGGTCGATACCGTCGGTGTTGGGGCTGTCCTTGGGGGCGGTGACAAAGCAGTCCAGCATAGCAAAGTCCCGGGAATAGAAGGGGTGGACATGCCAGGATGGGCCGTTTTTCACCGTCACGCCGTGCATAGTCACGTTCTGGGTGTGGTTGAGAAACACCACCCTGGGCCGCTTGGCGGGGAAGCTGTCAAAATCCCCCCACCAATCCCCGTTCCTGCCGTTTCCGTCGATGGCCCCCCGGCCCACAATGGCGATATCCTCCGCGTAGGACGCCTGGAGCAGCGACTGGTAGCAGTCCAGCTCCTGGCCCTCGAAGCCCGCCTGGAGGGTCTCCTCCCCGGTCACCGGGTCGGCGCTCACGCTGGGGATGACGGGGTAGCGCTCCCTGTCTGTGGAGCCCAGCAGAGTAGCCCCCTCGTCCAAATCCAGGGTGATGTGGCTTTTCAGGCACAGGGGCAGGGTGAGATAGGCCCCCGCCGGGAACCACAGCCGCCCCCCCTCGGGCAGAAAGCTGATGGCGGCCTGGATGGCGGCGGTGTCCTCGTGGATGCCGTCCCCCGCCGCGCCAAACTGCCGCACATCCACGCAGCAGGCCTCTGTCCCGGTGGTGAATCGGACGTTTTCCTCCCCGCCGCCCTCGAAGCGGACAGCCACAGCGTATCCTGTGCCAGGCCGCAGCCTGAACAGGGAAAAGACGTTTGTCTTCTGCGCGGAGAGCCACTCCTCCCCGTCCACCAGGACGCGGTAGCTTTCCTTGGTGTAGTACGGCGCGCCCCCGTCCAGCTCAAAGCAGGCGGAGCTGCTGCCGCAATAGAGAATCTTTATCATGGTACAAACCTCACTGGGCCGGTTTTTTTGCCGCGTCGCGGACGATGCGGACGATGGCGTGCTTCACCTGAATGAGGAGCAGGTCGAACCCCAGGCAGAATAGCCCAAAGAACACCGGCTCCACCCCCAGGACCACCCGGTCCGCCACGCCGGTGATGCGGACGGCGGCCAGATTAATAACATTGTACAAGGTATAGACCAGGAACAAAACCACATAACCATACAGGATGTTGAGAAAAAGCCCGGAATAGGTCTTGCGGGTCACCATCATCCAGCGGGCGTTCTCCCCCTTCGTCTTTTCGAAAAAACGCAGGACGGGGTTGGTCATCAGGTCGGTGACAACGCCCAGGGCCATGCCGGTGACCGCCAGCAGATCCGGCTCATTGGTCAAAAACCCGCCCAGCCCCCAGATGAAGAAAAAGCACACCGCCCCGGCGAACCAGAACTTGATGAACAGCATCTTCACCCAGTCCGCCACCTTCATCCTGGGCCCGGAGCGGTAGGCGCGCAGCTCCGCCTCCGATACCGGGGGCGAGTTCTCCTCGCTGGCGTTCACCAGGTCGTCCACCGCCTGGGTTTTCAGCCTGTAGTATTCAGACTGTCCCTCTATTTCCGATTTTTGCATTCGGTTTTTACGTTTTTTGCCCATGGCCTCTCCTCTGTTCGGTAATTTGGGAGGCCCAGCCGCCGGGCCTCCCAAATCCTGTTTGTCCGGGGCGGGGCATCACACCTCGCCGGAGATGTCAATGGCCTCCAGGTCGCCGTTGTCCCCCACGTCGACGGACGTCTTGATTTTCCGCAGCCACTTGGAGTACACCGGCAGCAGCGCGGTCAGCACGATGGCGGCGGCAAGGATGCCAATGTGTATGCGCAGGTAATACTCGGCGTACGCGATATAAATGGTATTCTCCGTCACCACAATGGGGTTCTCCGGGCGGCTGATGGCAGCCCAGATGGTGCTGATATAATAGGCGTCGGCAAAGATGACAATGCCCAGCATGGCGAACATGAGAACCATCATGGGTATATTGGGCTTCTTACGGTAGGGGAAGGCGTTGAGAAAGCACATGAAGGACAGCATGGAGAACAGCATGGTGGCAAAGCCAGCCAGCCCCATGCCCGGGCCCTGGATACGGGCGGTGGTGTCCGAAATGTGCATCAGGTTCAGGGAGTAGAACACAAACGCTGCCACCAGCACCGCCAGGGGGATCATCTGGGGGCGGCGCTTGATGGCCACCAGGAATTTGCGCCGGCGCTCTTTCAGCCAGCCCATAACGGTGCGGCGGTGCTGGAGCTCCAGCTCTACCATGCCCTTGTTATTCCTGTTTTCCACTCTCATTCACCTCCCCTGATGGCGTTGGTGGTCTCCTTGTCGAAGAAATGCTTGCGCTCAAAGGTAAAGGACGCGGTGTCCCCCACCTTGTAGTCCCGCCAGCCCTTGAGCTTGGCGGAAATCTTGGCCCCGGCGGTTTTCACGCCGCCGATATGGCCGTGGACCAGGGTATTCATGCCCAGGTTCTCGTTGGAGGATACCGTGACGGGCACGTCCGCCCCCTCCACGATATTCTCCGGGCGGACACCCAGGGTGATCTCCTTGTTCTGGTAGGCCCGCAGGATGCGCTGCTCCTCCGGGGTGAGGGACACCTGGAATCCTGCGCCGGTGAGCTTACCGCCGCCCACCCGCACGTTGTAGAAGTTCATGGGGGGCAGGCCGATGAAGCTGGCCACAAACACGTTGGCCGGGCTGTCGTACAGCTCCAGGGGGGTGCCCACCTGCTGGACATGGCCCATGGACATACACACGATACGGTCCGCCAGGGTCAGCGCCTCGGTCTGGTCGTGGGTGACATAGAGCATGGTGGCCTTCAGCCGTTTGTGTAGCAGCAGGATTTCCCGCCGGGTGGCGCCGCGCAGCTTGGCGTCCAGGTTGGACAGCGGCTCGTCAAAGAGAAATACCTTGGGGTTGCGCACGATAGATCGGCCCATTGCCACCCGCTGGCGCTGACCGCCGGACAGCTGGGCGGGCTTCTTGTTGAGCTGGCTGGTCAGGCCCAGTATGTCCGCCGCCGCCATGACCTTTTTGTGGATGACGTTGGGGTTCTCCTTGCGCAGGGTAAGGGAGAACGCCATATTCTCATAGATGGTCATATGGCCGTACAGGGCGTAGCTTTGGAATACCATGGCCATATCCCGGTCCTTAGCAGGGGTGGCGGTGATGTCCTTTCCGTCCAGCAGCAGTTTGCCGGCGGAGATGTCCTCCAGCCCGGCCACCATGCGCAGGGTAGTGGACTTGCCACAGCCGGAGGGACCCACCAGCACAATGAGCTCGCCGTCCTTCACGTCCAGATTGAAGTCAAAGACCGCCTGCACATGATTGTCGTATATCTTGTCGATATGCTGCAAATTCAGTGTCGCCATGTCCCTGCCTCCTTATACACCCTGGGTCCTCAGAGACTTCAGATGTGCCTCCAGCTCGCCGCAGCGGATGAAATTCACCACCGCCGCCGCCAAAAGGCAGGCCGCGGAGGCAATGAGATAGACCAGTACCCGGATGAACTGTCCGTCCTGCATGACCACCACGTTCTCGCCGTTCACCAGGGTAGCGGCGGCGTGGGCCCGCACGGGGATGATGAAGATGCGCACAATCTGGAGCGCCCCAATGGCGGCCAGCAGGTAGGAATAATTCCTTTTGTAATTCTTCACACCCTCCGAGGACAGGAATACCGCAAGCATGAACACCAGATTGTACACAATGGAGGCGCCGATGAGGATGTTGTAATAGTAGGTGTTCACATCCGATTTATAGATGCTGACAAAGTAAAACACATCGAACAAGATGCCCAAGATGGCCAGGTTGGACGAGAGCGAATTCTTGATGAACCGCATCCGGTCACGTTGGATGGTACGTTCTTCAGCTGTCATCCGGCGCTCCTCCTCCCCTCTTCCACCAGCCCGGCCTCCTCTTTCATCAGCCGCACCTTCCATACCGTGTTGGCTGCCAGCAGCGCGCACACCGCCAGCAGCAGGCCGAACACAAAATAGTGCAGGTCGAACCAGAAGGTGGACTCGGTATACAGTGTGCCCCACATCTCGGCGTGCTCTTTGAGGGCGGCAAAGTCCACCTGGAGGAACTGGGCCTTGAAAATTTCAATGTAGGTATGGGCAAACACGGCGTTATACACCCCCGCCGCCACAAACAGGCCGGTGGCCGCGTAATTGCCGATATAGTACCGGCGGCGGCTGTGGGTGTTGGTGACAAACAGCAGCACCCCCAGCAGGATCTGCCCGATGCTGTACATCAGGAACATGCGGTTGAATTCCTGCATGTTATAGTAGACGATGGAGCCGGACACATCGGTCTGGAAGGGATTGCTGGGATTGCGCATGGTGTCGTAGAGGCTGTCATACAAATCGGTCATAATGCCCAGCGCATAGAGGAAAAAGATCGCGCTTGTGATGACAGCCGCCAGACAGAGGATCTTCTGCGCGGTCATTTGCTTTTTATACATGACGACCTCCTCCCAGGGAAATCGCTTCTCCCCGGCCGGGGGGCGCGCCCCCGGCCGGTGGAAAGCTCAGGATAGTTTGACTGGCCGCAGACTGTGTTGCGGGAGCCCGGTCACTTCAGGGTCTCGTAATAGGCGATGTCCTTCTCCCAGGCGCTCTGCTTGATGGCCAGATACTGCTTGCCGGACCAGCTGCCGGCCACGTTGTCGGCGGTGCCGACGGCGTCCTGCATGGCCGCGTTGGTATAGCCGTTGACGATGAGCTCCAGCAGCATATTGCCGCCGTCCTTCTGCTGGTTGAAGCGGTCGGTGAGCTCGGTGTAGCCGTTGATGGTGTCGTTCTCCACCTTGGTGGTGGGCAGGACGGTGGGAACGCTGGTGTACCAGGGATTGGAGGCCAGGGCCAGCTCGGGGTGCTTGATGGTGCCCAGGCCGATGGCAGTGGAGATGTAGCCCGCGCCCTCCTTGCCGACCTCGTGGGTGCACTGGTACTCAAAGGCCTGGCTCTTCAGGAAGGACAGGGTGGAACCCAGATACCACCTGGCATAGTTGGTGTAGTTACCACCGGCCAGATCCCACAGCTCCTTCTCGCAGGCCTCGGAGATCTTGGGCATTTCGTTGCCGTTAAACAGGAAGGTCTCGCTGGAGCGCCACGCCTCGGGGCCGTAGCTCATGAGGATCTGGCCCTCCTCGGAGTAGGCGAAGTCGATCAGGGCCAGGCAAGCGTTGAGCTTGTCAGTGCTGTCGCCCACGCCGGACTTGGAGATACCCCAGCCGTCGGTCTTGACGGAACGCCAGGACTCGGTAAAGCGCATGAACTGCTCGCCGGTGCCGTCGTCCCAGCGGGCCACGGGAACCATGACGGCCATGTACTTCTCGCCCTCGTCGCCGTCCTTGTTCAGCTTGGTGGCGTTCATCAGGGTCTGGGTCTGGTTATAGTCGTAGTGCATGAAGCCCAGGTCATTCTCCAAATAGGTGCCCGAGCTCTCCTCAGAGCCATCGATGAAGGCCTTGGAAAGCAGACCCTCCTCCGCCATGGCGTGCATCCGCTCCAGGGCCTCGTAGGTCTCTTTCTCCTGGCGGGCGTCGTGGAGCTTGTTGTCATTGCCCACGTACAGGTAGTCCTGGCGGGACTCCAGGCCGCGCACGCCGAACAGGGTGCCAGCAAAGCGGAACATATCAACCCGGCGCTGGTTGTTGTTGTCCTCGCGGGAGAACAGGCCCTGGACGGTGTCGGTGCCGTTGAGGGTCTGGGGGTTGGCCACCACACAGCGCAGCAGGGCCACCAGCTCGTCCGCGTCCCAGGCGGCGTTCTGGCCCACGAACAGGTCGGCGCGGTTGGTTCCGTAGTAGCCGTTATACGCCTCATCGATGTAGGTGCGCAGCATGTTGACGGCGGCCACACCGTCCATGGAGCCGGCGGCGTTCATCTTCTCAATGATGTTCCCGCCCGCATCATAGTCCTTGGTGAGCTTCTCCACGCCGGAGCCATCGGCCTTGACCACGTCGATCTCCACCTTGCCGGAAGTGGGCATATAGGGCTGGTAGGAGGGGGCGGCGGTCTTGTTGCTGGCGTCGGCGGCAAACTCGCCCTCGCCGTTGAGCAGCTTCTCCACCCAGTCCGTGCGCATCAGGGGCATACGCTCGATGTCGTCCACGCCGTCAAAGTAGGGGCTGAAGTAGATGGCGCCGGTGTCGGTGTTGCCGGTGATGGACATGCGGACGATGGGGTTGAGCTCCAGGTACGCCTTGAAATTGGGCATCAGGTCCAGGTACTCGGCGATGTTGACCATATTGCCGGCCTCGCCGTTCTCAGTGAGCTTGGTGGCGGTGCCGCTGACCATGTCCACCTCGTTGAGCCGCTCCTTCCAGAAGTCGAACTCCTTGGAGGCGCTGTTGCCCTGGTACTGGTTCTCAAAGACCACGTTCAGCTGGTTCTGCACCTCCACCCAGGTGGGCTTGAGCTCGCCGGTGTGGTAGGTGTTGCCGTCGGCCAGCTGGATGCCGTCGCCGGCGGTCTCCGCGTCGAAGAACAGCCCGGTCTTGGCGCTGTTATAGCCGGTGGCCATGCGCAGCTTGGTGCCGGGGGCGTAGGTCAGGCCCTGGGGCTCGGGGGCCTGGCTGGACTCGTTCCCGGCGGGGGCGCTGGACTGGGCAGGGGGATCGGATTCCTGGACCTGGACGCTGGGGCCGCAGCCGGACAGAAGGGCAGCGGTCATCACGATGGCAAGAAGCACCGCGATCAGGGACTTATACTTTTTCATGATATCCTCCTTAATGTCTGTTTGATTTTCACTTTCCGGCACAGCCGGGGAAGCACACACGTAAATATCGTTCCCAGCGGGCGTTACTCCTTCACGCCGCCCACGTTGACACCCTTTGCAAAATACTTTTGGATAAAGGGGTAGATGATGAGGATGGGGACGATGGAGCACACGATGAGGGCGTAGATCACCGAATCGGCGGCAAAGGCCTCGTTCCAGCCCGCCATGGCCTCCGGGTCGGTATACTGCTCCAGCCGGAGGCGGATGAACACCTGAAGCGGGTGCTCGTTGGAGTTGGAGATCATCTGCCGGGCCCAAAAGTATCCGTTCCAGCGGGAGATTGCGAAGAACAGGGCCACGGTGGCGATGGTGGATTTGCTCATGGGGATGTACACCTTGCTGAGCACCTGGAACTCGGTGGCGCCGTCCACAACGGCGGCCTCCTCAATCTCGGAGGGGACGCCCTCGAAGGCGTTGCGCAGCAGGATGATGTTCATGGCCGCCATACCCATGGCGATGACCACCAGCCACTTGTCGTCGGTGATACCCGCGGCGGTGAACACCTTCTTGGTTGCCAGGTAGTTCAGGTACTGGGGGACAATGCCCGCGGAGAACCACATGGTGAACACCAGGAAGAAGTTGAAAAACTTGCGGAACAGCAGCCGCCGCTTGGACAAAGCGTAGGCCCCCAAAATAGCGGTGAGCATGGACCACAGCGTGCCGTAGAGGGTAAGGAACAGGGTGTTGGAATAGGCGTTCCAGAACATGTTGTCCCCGAACATCCTGGCAAAGGCATCGAACTGGACGTCCTTGGGGAAGAGCACGACGGAGCCGTACTCTACGGCGGAGCGCCCGCTGATGGATGCGGACACCGCGTACACAAAGGGGTACAGGCAGCACAGGGCAAACACCGTGAGCAGCGTGTAGCTGATGATCTTGAAAATCAGCTCGGAGGTTTCAAGCTTTCGTTTCATAGCGCCCTCCCATCAGTACAGCGACGTGTTGGATGCCTTACGGGCGATGGTGTTCGCCCCGATCACCAGCAGCATACCAATGACGTTGTTCATCATCTCCGCCGCCGCCGCGATTCCGGTGCCCGCGCTGGTCCCCGTGCCGGCCATGCCGCTGATCCGATTGGCAAAGGTGGACACCACATCGGCGGTGACATAGGTGTTGGTGTTGTAGAGCAGCAGCACCTTTTCATAGCCGATATTCAGCAGGGAGCCGATGCGTGTGATGAGCATGATGACAATGGTGGACAGGATGCTGGGCAGCACCACATAGCGCATTTGGGCCATCTTGTCCGCCCCGTCGATCTGGGCGGCCTCATAGCTGGTGGGCGAGATGGCGATGATGGCGGCGAAGAACACGATGCTGTCATAGCCCGCGCTCTCCCAGATTCCGCTGATCTGATAGATGGAGCGGAAAAACGCCGGGTTGTTCAAAAGTCCCGCGTTAGCCACCTCCGGCGTGATGAACCCCAGCCCGGACAGCGCCTGGCTGACAATGCCCATGCCGGTGGTCAGCGAGCCCTGCTTCACCAGCATGGTCACCAGGGACGTCATAACCACGGTGGACATGAACTTGGGCAGGTAGGTGAGCACCTGGTAGACGCTCCGGGCCGCGTTGGAGCGGATCTCATTGAAAAACAGCGCCAGGATGATGGGGATGGGGAAGCCGAAGCACAGCCCATAAAAGCTGAGGATGAAGGTGTTCCTCATCGCCCTCCAGAAGTCGGTGGAGAGCTGGTCCCCGCCCACCAGCAGCCGTCTGAAGTACGAAAAGCCGGAAAACAGCTGCTCGGAAACGGGCACAACGCTGTCCGACACCTTGAAGCATCCCAGCAGCTCGTACATGGGAAAATAGCGCCAGAACAGGAACACCAGCAGCATGGGAACCAGCATCACATACAGCCGCCAGTCCTTTATGATGGCCGTGCCCACGTGCCGCCAATAGTGCTTTTCCACATCGTCCCGGACCGCCTGTTCCGGGCTGATCCGATAGGCGCCGCTCGCATGGTCGAATTCAAGGAAATCCGCCGCCCTATCTTTCATAGTTTACCTCCTCCTTTTTTATTCCTCCCGCGCATGCAGGCGCAGGAGGTAGTGTTTTTGATCCTCATAGACACCGTCCAGCTTTCGCGCTATCCAGATGATCACAAAGGTAAATAAGAGGGAGAGGCTGTCCGTGGTGAAAAAGCCCACCACGCTCCCCGGCCTGGCCCCCAGCAAAAGGGCCACAGCCGCCCTCCCCGCCTGCATCAACACCTGCACCAGCAGGGGGAACACCAGGGACAAGTGCCCCGTGCGCACCCGCTCCCTGCCCAGCGCCTTGAGCAGCGCCACCGCAGCCACCGAGAGCAGGTTGCCCCCGCAATAGATCACATACTGCTCCGGGGTTGCCCCGGAAAACAGGCAAAACACCAGCCCCGCCTCCGCCGCGTGGATGCCCCCCACGCCCCCCAGCGCATGTACACAATAGAGGTGATGGCCGCGGCCAGCGACACGGTGAAGGGCTGGCCGGGGAACCACCAGTTGGCGGCCCTGACAATGATAAACTCAAACACAGCCAGCGCCAGCCCCAGCAGCGTCAGGTCGATGGCCCGGTATTCTTTCCACGTTCTCTGCCGTTTCATCTGCCTTCAACTCCGAAACCTGTACAAATTGGACTAAATTCGCGCAAGGCGCACTCTTTCCGCCGGCCAAAACCGCTGTTTTGACGCCCATCTCGTCTTATGCGACAAAATGCCGCATCGTTTTTTGTGCAATTTTACTCTATAGTTCCCTTTCTGTTCTACAGCAATTATATACATTGTCGAACGCCAAGTATATAGATAAAATAATTCATTTTATGTACAAAACAGATGCCCTCCCCCTCCGCCTATGTTCTTGGCGCGAGAGGGAGGGTATAATGGGACCTCCCAATCAAAAAGGAGGGATTTCCATGATCCATACCAATCCCGGCCAAAATCTGCAGCAGGTCCTGGACGATGCCGCCCCCGGCTCCGAGCTCCGGCTTGCCCCGGGAGAGTACCGCATCAAATCCGCCATTTTCACCCCGGGCCTGACCATCTGCGGCGCAGGGGCCGGCCGCACCCGGATCGTCTGGGACGACTACGCCAAAAAGCGGGACGGGCGGGGGGTGGAACTTAATACCTTCCGCACCTGGACCATGGCGGTGTGCGCGGATCACGTCACCATGCGGGGGCTATCCATCGTCAACAACGCCCTGCGCCCTGAGGAGCGGGGACAGGAGGTGGCGCTGAGCGTATACGGCGACGATTTTTTCATGGAGGACTGCTGCCTCGCCTCCACCCAGGACACCCTGTTTTTAGGCCCCCTTCCCCCCGACCTCATCCGACGGTATGACGGCTTCCTCCCCAGCTCCCTCCGGCTGGACAAACCCTGCCGCCAGCGCTTTTCCCACTGCCTCATCGAGGGTACGGTGGACTTCATCTTCGGCTGCGGGGACGCAGTATTTGAGACATGTGAGATCCGCTCCCTCCGGGATGCCCGGAACGTGGGCTATGCCGCCGCCCCCGCCCACAGCCGGTCACAGGCCCGGGGATTCCGCTTCCAGAACTGCCGCTTCACGGCGGAGGACGGGGTGGAGCCCGGCTCCATCTATCTGGCCCGGCCCTGGCGGGACTATGGGCTGTGTACGTTCCAGAATTGTACCTATGGCCCCCACATCTCGCCGCTGGGCTTCGACAAGTGGAGCGGCACCGGGCGGGACCGAACCGCCCGGTTCTGCGAAACTCCCCCGGTTGAGGGACGGGCAGGCTGGGTCAAAACGTTCTGACCTGGTTTGGATGTTTGAAACGCGCCGCCGCGCAGACGGCACGAATAAAGCAGCTGCAAGCCGGACAAGGCGGGCCGCTGGAAAGCAACAGGGAGCGCCGGTTAGACCGGCGCTCCCCTGGTATTTGTTTTCCCCGCCGCCGGCTCAAGCCTCGGCCCGGGGCGTCCTTCTCTTGTACAGCACGATCTGGGGGTTAATCCCGCCCCCGCCATATTCGCACACCACCAAGTAGTCGTCATCGGCGGACAGGCCGTAGCACCGCTCGCTGCCCGGCCTTTCCACCTGGCAGCCCAGGTAGATGTCGCTGTCCCGCAGCAGCTTGATCCGCTGCCCATTGGGCAGGGTGTACTCCAAATTGATGTAGCCCCCGTTTAATGGAAACAACTCGGTGATCTGGGGCATATCCGGGATATTCAGGTCATTGAACTCCTGGATCAGTTGGTTTTTATACTCAAAGAACGATTTTTCACCGCCGCCCTTATAGCACTTGTACACCACGCACTCGTCTCCAAACGGGTGCCCGTCCGTCTCAGCGCATCCCTTGCACCGCTCCTTCATCCCGCAGCTGCCGCAGTCCGCCCCGCACATAGACGCCATTGATCTCCCTCCTGTCAAGTTCAGATCCGTGCCGCGCCGGTCGCCCTCGCCGCTTCCGCAACCGCCTTCGCCACCGCCGGGCACACCCGATCGTCAAAGGCGGCGGGGATGATGTAATCCGGGGACAATTCGTCCGGGCCCACCAGCTCCGCCAGCGCCCGGACGGCGGCGTGCTTCATCTCCTCGTTGATGTCGGACGCCCGCACATCGAAGGCCCCCCGGAACACCCCAGGGAAGGCCAGCACATTGTTGATCTGGTTGGGGAAATCGCTCCGGCCGGTGCCTATCACCGCCGCCCCGGCCTCCCGCGCCAAATCGGGCATGATTTCCGGGACGGGGTTGGCCATGGGGAAGAGCACCGGGTTTGGGGCCATGGAGCGCACCATATCCTGGGTGACGATCCCCGGCGCGGACACGCCGATGAACACGTCCGCCCCCTTCATCGCCGCCGCCAGCCCGCCCTGGGTGGCCTCCGGACACGTCAGCTCCGCCAGCTCGTTCCGAACCGGATCCTTCTCCAAGCCGGGGCGGCCGGGATAGACGATCCCCTTGCTGTCGCACACCGCCGCGCGGCGCAGCCCCATGGACCAAAGCAGCTTCAAAATGGCCGTCCCGGCGGCCCCCGCCCCGGACATCACCACCTTCACATCCTCCAGCCGCTTTCCCACGATCTTCAGCGCGTTGACCATGGCCGCCGCCACAATGATGGCGGTGCCGTGCTGGTCATCGTGGAAGATGGGGATGTCGCACCGCTCCTTCAGCCTGCGCTCAATCTCGAAACACCGGGGGGCGGAGATATCCTCCAGGTTCACCCCGCCGAAGGACCCGGCCAGCAGCGCCACGGTGTCCACGATCTCGTCCACGTCCTTGGAGCGTACGCACAGCGGCACCGCATTCACCCCGCCGAAAGCCTTGAACAGCACACACTTGCCCTCCATCACCGGCATACCCGCCTCCGGGCCGATGTCCCCCAGGCCCAGCACCGCCGTGCCGTCGGTGACCACCGCCACCGTGTTCCAGCGGCCTGTGAGCTCGTAGCTTTTATTGATATCCTTCTGGATCTCCAGACAAGGCTGGGCCACCCCGGGGGTGTAGGCCAGGGAGAGGGCTTGCCGATCCTTGACCTCCATCTTGGGCACAGTGTCCAGCTTGCCGCGCCATTGGTAGTGCAGTTTCAACGATTCCAACCCGTAATCCACGCTCAGCTCCCCTTTTCTTTGTTTTGATCGGAACGAGTATACCACATCTCGGACAAAAAGGGAACCCCCGGTTGGGGGGCCTCATAAGGAAGTATTTCCATCTTGAAGAAGTGGCGTAGTCGAGAGGCTGCGCCGCTTCTTCCTTTGCCTGGGGAGTTGGAAAAATTCCGATGAAGTTATACACAATGTCAATCTGCCGGGAGCGGTGGCCACTGGACTTGTCTTGGGCATATACGTTGATACGCTCAATGAACTCATTAAGAGCCTAACAGGCCATTCCGTTGTCCATAGGCTTGTCCATCGCTTTCTAAAGCCTCTATTGCCCGCATTTCCCAGCGGAGAGTATTAGTGCGCTTGGGCCGTCACAGCGGTCATAAACGGGAGTGCCCAGGGTGTCAGGGAGTGTGGTGCGGGTCATGCCTCAGCGGCAACTCTGCGTTCCCCTCCGCTCAAGCTCCTGCTGCATGGTGAGCTGGGCCAGGTCGGCGTCATACTTGAGGCGCTGGTCCGGGAGCCGGTCCCCCGTGCGGCCCCGCCGCAATTCGGTATAGACCGTGGAGAGGGGCACCTTTAAGGCCGCCGCCAGGTCCTTGACCGTGTTGCCGTTTTCCCAAAGGGTCTGGAGATCTTTCCGGGCTTGTAACGTGCGGAAAGCGTAGCCTGCCACGTGTTTCACCTCTTTTCTGGCATAAAAAAATTAGCTTGCGGGGTGCCAAGTCGTTTGACTTGGCACCCTGCAAACTAATCATAGGGGGTGCCAAAATCAACCTTTTTTCCATTTCCCCTTGACAAAGGGGCTCATCCGCTATATAATATCGGTCGTGTTCAAAGACAGCGGGTGGCGGTAGCATGAATGCCGCGGTAAATCCCGCCGAGAATGCAGCCGATACGTGATGATTGCGCTGTTTTCGTGTGGACACGAAGGCAGCGCTTTTCTTAATTGAAAACGCCTGCCGCAACAAATTACCCGGAGGTGAATTCAAACAATGCCTAACGCAAAGGTTCTCAGTGAGAAGCAGGCCATCGTGGCCGCTCTGGTGGACGACCTGAAGGCCGCCAGCTCCGGCGTCCTGGTGGACTACAAGGGCATCACCGTGGCCGAGGACACCGCCCTGCGCCATGAGCTGCGTGAGAATGGCGTGGAGTACGCCGTGGTGAAGAACACCCTGCTGCGCCGCGCCCTGGACGATGTGGAGCTTGGCGAGCTGGACGGGGTGCTCAGCGGCACCACTTCTATGGCCATTTCCAAGGAAGACCCCATCGCCCCCATGCGCATCGTCAACAAGTATGCCAAGCAGATGGGTGACCGCTTCAACATCAAAGCCGGCTTTATGGACGGCAAGGTCCTCCCCCTGAACGATGTGTTCGCCCTGGCCGAGCTGCCCTCCAAGGATGCCCTGCTGGGCCAGGTCCTGGGCATGATGCTGGCCCCTATCACCAGTCTGGCCATCGTCATCAAGGCCATCGCCGAGAAGGACGGTCAGCCCGCCGCCGAAGCCCCCGCCGAGGAGGCTGCCCCCGCCGCCGAGTGAGCGGCTGTCCCCTGCGGGACACAACATATTAACTTTTGAAAATTAGGAGGAATATCATCATGGCTAGCGAGAAGATCACTGCTCTGATCGAAGAAGTCAAGGCCCTTACCGTTCTGGAGCTGAACGACCTGGTCAAGGCTCTGGAGGAGGAGTTCGGCGTTTCCGCCGCCGCCATGGCCGCTCCCGCCGCCGGCCCCGCCGCCGCCGCTGTGGAGGAAAAGACCGAGTTCGACGTGGTTCTGGCCGGCTTCGACGCCGCCGCCAAGATCAAGGTCATCAAGGTGGTCCGCGAGATCACCGGCCTGGGCCTGGCCGAGGCGAAGGCCGCCGTCGAGGGCACTCCCAAGACCCTGAAGGAGGCCGTGTCCAAGGACGAGGCCGAGGAGCTGAAGAAGAAGATCGAAGAGGCCGGCGGCAAGGTGGAGCTGAAGTAAGACGCACACCCGCTTTCCTGCAAACGAACCCGTCCCCGGGAGATTCCCGGGGACGAGTTTTTTGCGCCGTATCTAGAACTTATGTTTCACACAAAACGGTCAGGGGAGCTCCACAGAAAACGTCCGCTCGACGCCGTCCCGGCCAATCAGGGTGATACTCTGGATCTGCTCCACCTCCACCGGCTCCCGGAAATTCCAGATCAGCACTTTGCGGCTGCTCTGCGTACCGTAAGTTCCGAAGCTGCCCTGGCCGCCCTCCCAGGGCGCATCCGCCAGCGTACCGTCCGCCAGCCCGGCACTCATGTTCGAGCCGGCAAACTGGGGCCATACCTGGTCGTCTTTGAAAATAACGGACAGGCCCAGGCTGGATATCCGCACCTCCTCCGCCTGAAACGCGTCGGCCAGTTCCGCGCCCGCAATCAGGCTGGGTATGGGTTTGACCTCCACCGGGAACGTCACCCCTTCGGTATTTTCCCAGAGACATTGATACCCGGAAGCCGGACCTCCGCTCAAGTCAAACAGCCTTACTTCCGAACCCGACAAATCGTCCGCCATTACCTGTCCCCAACTGGTAATCGCCAGCAGGGCGGTTTTTGTTTCTTCGTCGTAATCCAAGCACATACCGCCCATGACAAATCCTGTGACACCCTCGCCCGTGTCTTTTCTGGGAACATCCACCAGACCGTGCGCGCTTCCGAACTGGTTCCGTTCTAACTCACTGAGCCGGTTACCTTCCAAATCTCTGGCCTCCACATAGGCCCGGACGGTGAAGTCGTCCGCCAAGACGGACATCACCCGGAACTCGATGCCGTCAATCACATACGCCTCGCCTTCCTGCTCCCGGGCGTAAGGCGCGAACCCGCCCAAGGCCTCTGCCAGCATTTCCCGCAGCCCGGGAGATGCGGCGAACGCCGTCCCCGCCAGCAGCACGCATGCCACTGCCGCAGTCAGTACTGTTTTTACCGCGCCCAGCCCGCGTTTTTTCGCCTTTGACGGCAAACCATCCAGCGCCGCCTGCACGCGCTCGTCAAATCCCTCCGGCACCATACATTCCTCCTTGTCTGCCATTGCCTTCAGCATTTTGTCAAATTGTTCCATAACTGCCCTCCTCATCGCAGAGCATTTCCTTTAACTGCTTTCGGGCCCTGGAAAGCCGGGATTTCACCGTCCCCTTTGGCACGCCCAGGCACTTGGCAATCTGCTCCACGCTCATGTCCTCGTAGTAGAACAGCACCACCGCCGCCCGCCGGTCCGGAGGCAGGGCGCACACCGCCTCCCACAGCCCGTCGTGGCAGATAGTTTCCCGTGCGGCGGGCTCCTGGGGCAAATCGTCCAGGTAGACCACCCTGCCCTGCCTGCGCCGTTGGGCATAGGCGCAGTTCACCGCGATCTTCACCAGCCAGGGCCGGACGGCTTCCCTGTTTTTCAGCCCGTCCAGCGACTGCCACGCCTGCAAAACCGCCTGGGACACCGCGTCCTCCGCGTCGGCGTCGCTGTCCAGCACCGCCCGGGCGGCCCGGAACATCCGACGCCCATGCTCGGTTACGGCGCCGGCAAATTCCTCCCGCGTCCACTCCATTGTCACACCATCTCCTTCCGGCTCGATTGTCTAGACATATCTAAGACGCACAGGATTACAAAAAGGTTCCCGCTTCGGCAAAAAATTTTGTAAAATCCGTTTTTGCAATTTTTCATCTTTGGACTTGCAAAATTTACTTTAGTGGTGTAAAATACTGCATTGTAATCAAGCCCCACCTTCAAGGAAGAAAGGATGCTGACAACGATGTCAATGAAAAACGCCTATCTGCTGTCCGTGCTGGACGATCTGAAAGCCAAAAGCGCCCACGAGCCCGAGTTTCTCCAGGCTGTGGAGGAGGTGCTGGAGTCCTTGGAGCCCGTTGTGGAGGCCGATCCCCGCTATGAGCAGCAAAATGTCATCGGCCGCATGGTGGAGCCGGAGCGCATTGTGATGTTCCGGGTGCCCTGGGTGGACGACAGCGGCAAGGTCCAGGTGAACCGGGGCTACCGGGTGCAGTTTAACTCCGCCATCGGCCCCTACAAGGGCGGCCTGCGCTTCCATCCCACCGTCAACCTGTCCGTCGTCAAGTTTTTGGGCTTTGAGCAGATTTTCAAAAACTCCCTCACCACCCTGCCCATGGGCGGCGGCAAGGGCGGCTCCGACTTCGACCCCAAGGGCAAGAGCGACGCCGAGGTCATGCGGTTCTGCCAGTCCTTCATGACCGAGCTCCAGCGCCACATCGGCCCGGACACCGACGTGCCCGCCGGCGACATCGGCGTGGGCGCCCGGGAGATCGGCTTCCTCTTCGGCCAGTACAAGAAGATCCGGGACGAGTTCACCGGCGTGCTCACCGGCAAAGGGCTGAGCTACGGCGGTTCCCTGGCCCGCACCGAGGCCACCGGCTTCGGACTGTGCTATTTCGCCGATGCCCAGCTCCGGGACAATGGCCAGTCCTTCCAGGGCAAGAAGGTTGTCATCTCCGGCTCGGGCAACGTGGCCATCTACGCCAACCAGAAATGCACCCAGCTGGGGGGCAAGGTCATCGCCATGTCTGACTCCAACGGCTACATTGTGGACGAAAACGGCATCAACTATAAGGTGATCCAGGAGATCAAGGAGGTCAATCGGGCGCGCATCAAGACCTATCTGGATTACGTCCCCTCCGCCAAGTATGTGGAGGGCTGCTCGGGCATCTGGACGGTGCCCTGCGACATCGCCATGCCCTGCGCCACCCAGAACGAGATCGGCGAGACTGCCGCCGATACCCTCATCGCCAACGGCTGTATCGGCGTGTTTGAGGGGGCCAACATGCCCTCCACCCCCGGCGCCATCGCCGCCTACCAGGCTGCAGGCATCTTGTTTGCCCCCGCCAAGGCGTCCAACGCCGGCGGCGTGGCCACCTCCGGCCTGGAGATGAGCCAGAACAGCGAACGGCTGAGCTGGACGTTTGAAGAGGTGGACGCCAAGCTCAAAGGCATCATGGAGGGTATCTACGCCGCCTGCGCCGCCGCCGCTGAGCAGTACGGCATGAAGGGCAATATCCAGGCGGGCGCCAACATTGCCGGGTTCCTGAAGGTGGCCGACGCCATGCTGTGGCAGGGTATCTGAGAAGCGCGAAGATAAACGCATAGGCGAGTTTGGACTGGGGCAAGGGTAAAAAAGTCCAGGCCATGCCAGTAGGCCCGGTTTTGCCCGAGCCGCAAGGAAAGCGAGCTGGCCATGCGCCCAATCTGAGCGTGACAGCGCCGCATAGAGGTTTTACCCAGAGCGAGCTGGCTCAAGCCGCCAAGGGCGGTGCAGGACAGTTCGCGCAGCCGGAGGACTTAGAACCGCGTTGCGGGCAGGCGCAGCGTGAGAGGAAGCGCCCAGCCGTCTGCGCAACATGACAACATTTAAGCGCGGAGCCATCGCGAACAGCGGGCCAGCACGGAACCGCAACCATAAAATACCCCCGCCGGAATGATCCGGCGGGGGTATTTCTTATTTTTCCTCTTCCAGCTCAAACTCAGGTCCAAATTCCAGCGCGGTGGAACTCCTGGCCCCCTGGAACTCCAATTCGGGCGCGGGAGCCTTTGTGGTGGTGCACCGGCCATTCAGAGTGCCGCCGTCCTCCACCACCAGCGAAGCAGTGGTCACATCGCCGTCCAGACTGCCAGTGGGCTCTAAGCGCAAGTGCTCCCGGGCCTGGACGCTACCCTCTACCCGGCCAGCCACCCGAACCACGTCCGCCTTGATAGGCCCGCGGATCAGTCCGGTCTCCGCCACGATCACCGCACCGGTCAGGTCGAACTCGCCCTCCACAACGCCCTCCACCTGAACTACGCCCTCGCCCCGAAGCGTTCCCTTGAGGGTCACGCCTTGAGCAATAACAGTGCTGCTGGCCCGGGGCAGCGCGGGTTTCTCCTCAAAGTGCTCCTCGGCGGCGGCAGGCGATTCTATCCGCTCCTCCGCTTTCTGCATACCAAAAAAGCCCATATGAATCCTCACCTTTCCTTTGGGACGGCCTTCAACCCGTTGGCCCTCCTCTAGTGGTTTCCATCCTACCACAAAGGGGAAAAAATTTCAACCCCGAATACCTTCCTGATTTTGTAAATTACTGCTCTTTCAACTTTCTGCGGAACAGCCATACCGCCAGGACCATCACTGCCACCGCCCTGGCAGACACCCATAGCAGATGGCCCGGCAGGGCCCCCCAGTCCCCGGCCAGGGCGGCCTTGGCCCCGTCCGCCCCGTGGGCAAAGGGGAGCAGGTAGGCAAAGGTCTTGAACCAGCCGCTCATGAGGGACAGGTCAAACCAGATACCCGCCAGCCAGGCGGTGACGTTGGTGAGGATAGCCCCGCACATCCCGCCCACCTGCTTGTCGTTGAACAGGGTGCCGCACAACAGGCCCAGGGCAATGAACAGCAGGGCCGAGGGGACGAGGGACGCCACCACCGCCAGCAGGTTCCAGCTCAGGGACAGTCCCAGGGCCACCGCGGCCGCCATGCAGATGGCGCTCTGCCCCATCGCCATGGGCAGCATGGGCAGCAGATAGCCCAGCAGGAAGTCCGCCGCCGTCATGGGGGAGGCCGTCAGCCGGGCCAGAAAGGCGGTAGAGCGGTCTTTGGCCAGAAGCAGGCCGGAAAACAGCGCCAGAAAGGTCAGCCCGAACAGGGCTATGCCCGGCGCCAGGGTGTCCAGCTCAAAAACCTGTACCGGGATATTGCGTTGAATCACATTCATCAACACCAGAAGGACCAGCGGGAAGCCCAGCCCGAAGAACAGGGTCAGCGGATCCTGGAACAGTTCCTTTAAATTACGTTTCGCAAATGCGCCCACTCTCATGACACAGCCTCCTCTCCCGCCAGGGCCACAAAGGCGTCCTCGAACTTTTCACAGCCCGCCAGCGCCTCCAGTTCCTCCACCGTCCCCACCGCCCGGAGACGGCCCTGGTTCATAATCCCGATGCGGTCGGCCAGCGACTCCGCCTCCTCCAGATAATGGGTGGTCAAAACCATAGCCGTATGTCCTTTGAGGCCCCGGATCACGCCCCACAGCTCCCGCCGGGCCAGCACGTCCAGCCCCAGGGTGGGCTCGTCCAGAAACAACACCTCCGGCTGGGACACCAGGGCCATGGCGATGGACAGCCGCCGCTGCCAGCCGCCGGACAGGGTCTTTGCCCGTGCCTTGGCCCACGCCCCCAGCCCCAGCTGCGCCGCCACCTCCTCCAAGCGCCCCGGCGGCCGGCCATAAATGCCCGCCATCAGCTCCAGGTTTTCCCAGACGGTGAGGTTGGGAGCGATGGCCGTCTCCTGGGGTGACACCGCCAGGAGTTCTTTGGCCGCGCGGCTGTCACTGCGGATGCTGTGCCCCATGAGATTGGCGTCCCCCGCCGTAGGGACCGTCAGGCAGGAAAGCATCTTGATCGTGGTGGACTTGCCCGCCCCGTTTATCCCCAGCAGGGCGAACAGCTCCCCCGCCCGCACAGTGAGTTCCAGCTTATCCACCACCCTGCGGCCCCCGTACTCCTTGGTGATGCCCAGAATTTCAATGGCATTCATTTTTGCTCCCCCTTCTGTTCTTGCTGGGCCTTCCGGGCCTGCCGGATGGACTCATCCATGAAATCCACCATGCCGTCGAAGCCCACGATGGCGATGCCCTTCTTTTTATCCGCCATCAGCAGCAGGCTGTCCCCCGGTTCGATTTCGAACAGGTCACGCACCTCCTTGGGTATGACGATCTGGCCCTTGTCCCCCACCCGGACGGTGGAGAGGAACTTGTCCTTCGGCAGCTTCATTTTCAAACCAGCACCTCCTACTAGTTATACTTTTCCCACTTAGTATAACTCTTCAAACCCATTTTGTCAAGGGGACTTCCGCCGGTTCTATCCTCCGCCTCCCCCGCATACCATGCAGGGAGGTGAAGCGTATGCGAAAGAAGAGGACAAGTAGGCCTCTGGCCCGGGGATTGCGGACGGGGGCCGCGGTTCTGGTGGGCTCGCTGGCGTTGTGGCTGGCGTGGCTCGTGGGCGACCCCGCCGCCGCCCTGGACAATCTCCGGGAGCTGGCGGGCAGCGCCCGGGTATCCCTTGCCCTGCTGTCGGCAGAGCTGGGGCTGGAGGAAGACCCGGAGGGCCTGTCCCGCTGGGACAGGCTAGTGCTGGCCCAGTCCTCCCTGCTGGGAGGCACGCTGCCCTCCCCACAGCCCGTCCCATCCGCCCCACCCCCGGAGGAGAGCCGGGATCTGCTGGAGCTGGATCCCGCCGGGGAGGACGAGGAGCCCAGCGCCTCCCTGCCCACTGTGGACGCCCCAGAGGGCATCATTCCCCGCACCATGGTGGCGGGGTCGTCCGCCAAATACGTCACATCGGGAAACGTATCCGTCTACAACCACACGGAATATACCGTGGACATACCCGCCCTGCTGGAAAACGCCCCCCACCTGTCTGCCGCCGGAGAGGGGCCAAAGATCCTGATCTACCATTCCCATGCCACCGAGTCCTACTCCATGGAAGGCACCGACGTGTACGAGCCCAGCGGCGACCACCGCACCCTGGACACGGATAAAAACATGGTCCGGGTGGGGGAGGAGATGAAGGCGGTGTTTGAGGCGGCGGGCATCGGCGTGGTCCACGACACCACATTGTACGACTACCCCAGCTATAACGACGCCTACAACCGTTCAGTACAGGGGGTGGCGGAAAATTTGAAAAAATACCCCTCTATCGTGCTGGTATTGGACGTCCACCGGGACGCCCTGGTGGCCAACGACGGCACCATTTATAAAGTGGTGGCGGGGACAGTGGACGACTGCGCCCAGGTGATGATGGTGCTGGGCAGCGACGCCAGCGGCCAGGTCCACCCCAACTGGAAGGTAAACCTGGCCTTGGCTCTGTCTATACAATCGGCGCTCTCGGACAAGTGGGCCACCCTGGCCCGGCCCCTGGTGCTGCGGCCCACCCGGTTTAACCAGCACCTGTCCACCGGCACCATCCTGGTGGAGGTGGGCACCCATGGCAACACCCTCCGGGAAGCCATCACTGCCGCGCGGCTGTACGCCCGGACCGTCGTGGAACTGATGGAACAGGACGGGGGGGACGCCGGCTGAACGGGCGCGGACTCAACAAGGTTTTAAGGAAGGACTGGTTAAACCGGCAAGAGCAGGTTTAACCAGTCCTTCCTCAGGCAAACTATGCCGAGCGCCATGGCTTGTCATTCACCGCGCACCATAAACCCGCGCCTCACAGCCGCTCCCGGATGGCACGCAGGAACTCCAGCCCGGTGACCTTCCGGGCGGGGGCCTCCCCCTCCCACAGCCCCGCCAGGTCGCCGGTCATCACGCCGCTTTCGATGGTGTCGATGGCAGCTCCCTCCAACTTGCGGGCAAAGGCGGTAAGCCCGGGCAGTCCGTCCAGCTCCCCCCGCTTACCAAGCGCCCCCGTCCAGGCAAACAGGGTGGCCATGGGGTTGGTGGACACCTGCTCCCCCTTCAAATGGCGGTAATAGTGCTGGGTGACGGTGCCGTGGGCGGCCTCATACTCGTAATTGCCGTCGGGGGACACCAGCACCGAGGTCATCATGGCCAGCGACCCGAAGGCGGTGGACACCATGTCGCTCATCACGTCGCCGTCGTAATTCTTGCAGGCCCAGATGAAGCCCCCCTTGGAGCGGATGACCCGGGCCACCGCGTCGTCAATGAGGGTGTAGAAATAGGTGACGCCCGCCTCCTCAAATTTGTCCCGGTACTCCTTCTCGTAAATCTCCGCAAAGATGTCCTTGAAGGTATGATCGTACTGCTTGGAAATGGTATCCTTGGTGGAGAACCACAGGTCCTGCTTTGTGTCCAGGGCGAACTGGAAGCAGGAACGGGCAAAGGATGCGATGGAATCCGCCACATTGAACTGCCCCTGGAGCACGCCCGGGCCGTCAAAGGTGTGGATGGCCCGGCGGGTCTCCACCCCGTCGACGGCGGTGAACACCAGCTCCGCCGTGCCGGGGCCGGGGACCTTGAACTCGGCGGCCTTGTACACATCCCCAAAGGCGTGGCGGGCGATGGTAATGGGGGCCTTCCAGTTCTTCACCACCGGGGTCAGCCCCTTCACCATGATGGGCGCGCGGAATACGGTGCCGTCCAGGATGGCCCGGATGGTGCCGTTGGGGGACTTCCACATCTGGGACAGCCTGTACTCCTCCACCCGCTGCTGGTTGGGGGTGATGGTGGCGCATTTGACAGCCACGCCGTATTTTTTATTCGCCTTGGCGGCGTCAATGGTCACCTGGTCCCCCGTCTCCTCCCGGTGCGGGAGGCCCAGGTCATAATACTCGGTCTTGAGGTCGATATATGGCTCCAGCAGCTCCTCCTTGATCTGCCGCCAGAGGATGCGGGTCATCTCGTCCCCGTCCATCTCCACCAGGGGGGTTTTCATTTGCAGCTTGTCCATGGGTCATCTCTCCTTTTGATATGAAAGGGCGGGGGCGGAAAACCGTCCCCGCCGCGTAATGTTCAATTCCAGGGGTCGTCCTTCGGTCCGATGGGGCCGGTTGGCCCAGGACCGGGGCCGGGAATGGTGGAGCGGGTGGACCAGGTATAATCAGTGGGCCCGTTCCAATTTGCGGGATCTGTAGGGGCGTTGGCCCCCCTGGCCCACTCGTAGAACTTCGCCATGGCCCCCGTCTCATAGGGACGCATCCAGAGGCCGATGACCGCGGAGCCGATAAAGGCAATCAGCATCACAAACAGGCCAATCCCGGCGCTGGCAATCATCCCCCCGATGTCATTCACATTACCGTAGGCCACCTGGACTGTGATGGGGACCACCAGGGCCATAATTCCCGCCATGCACAGCCCAAAGGTCAGCAGATTCCAGCCGATGAAGGACAGCTGGAGGGTGAAGGCCTTGCCGATATTCCCCTGCATCAGCCGCTTGTTCTCCCGCAGGGCATCCATGCCGGACAGGCCCTGGTCCAGCAGCACATAGTCCACCAGGGCATAGCGCACGGACACCCACATCATGCCCGCCACCAGCACCGCCAGGGCGGCCAGCACCAACAGCATCGTCAGCACCACCGACTCAGTGAGTGCCGCTATCACTATGGCCGCCACCAGCACAACGGCGTATACCAGCGCCACCGGCAGCGACCACAGGAAGATGAAAATGCCCTCGAGGACGCAGGTTATCAGCACGCCGCCGATGCGGGGAAAGGCACAGAACAGCTTCCCCGCGTCCGGATTCTCCCCCCGGACCATGGACAGGGCGTAGCCCTCGTAGCCCACGCCCATGACGCCCTGCCACAGGCAGAGGACGATGGTCACCACCACCCCCACCACCATAAGGCTCATCAGGGCTCCCGGCCCACGGCTCATGAAGTCCAGGAGCGCCTGCTCCACGGCCTCCTCCATGTCATAGCCCACCATGACGTAGGCCGCCAGCCGCTCGCTGTAGCTGCCGATCCCACCGGTGAACAGGTTGTTCACAAAATTCACGATCCCCGTGCCCACAGACACCATTACGGAGAACAGCAGCGTCATCAGCATGGGATTGGGCCTGGTGCTGCGCATGGCCGCCTTGACGCTCAGCTTCAGCTGTGCGCGGTCGTATTGCATCATAATGCCTCCTCTTCTCTTCTCACCGCTCCGGGCGGCTGTCCTGTCTATTATAGCGCAGCGGCACAGGAATTGCAACAAAAACAGCCGCCCCAGGCGGGCTTCCCCACAGCTTCCCCGCCGGTCCGGCCGGAAATGACGGAAGGGCCCCTGATTTTATCGGAAATCAGGGGCCCTTCTTATATTTTTGAGCTGCCGCCTCACTGCTCCGGGGGCGCGTCCTCCCCTGCGGGGGCGCTCCCCGCCGGGTTCTGGGCCACGGGGCCTTGGATGATAACCGTCTTATCCTCCCCGCCCGCCAGCCTGCCGCCTAGCATACCGGCCACCAGGGACTTGACGTCGATGCCCATACTCTGGGTGATCCCCTCGGTGACCTGGGACGTGCCGGTGATGATGTCCTCCAGCAGCTTGGCGCTGTTCCCCTCGCCATACATGGTGATCTTGTCCACCTTGGACAAGGGCTCAGCCACGTGGCGCGCGATCTCGGGCAGAGCCTGCATGACCATCTCGATAACGGCGGCCTCTCCGTACTTTTTCATGGCCTCCGCTTTCTTGTCGATGCCCTCCGCCTCCGCCAACGCTCTGGCCCGGATGGCCTCGGCCTCCGCCTTGCCCACGGCGGCGATGCCCTCCGCCTCCTGCTCCTTGGCGTACTTCTGGGCCTCGGCGATCTTTCTCTCGGCCTGGGCCCGCTGCTCCTGCTCATAACGGGCGGCCTCCGCGTCCTTCTGGCGCTTGAACAGCGCAGCTTCCGCCTCCTGCTGCTGGCGGTAGCGCTCGGCGTCCGCCTTGGCGCGTATGTCCGCCTCCAGCGTCTGCTTCTGCACCTCAACCTCCGCCTGCTTCAGCTCGGCCTGGCGCTGGGTCTTGGCAATCTCCGCATTGACGGTGGCGGTCTCAATGCTCTTGCGCTGCTCCTGGCTCTGGATCTCATAGGCGGCGTCGGCCTCGGCCTTTTTGCCGTCTGCCAGGATCTTCAGCTCCGCCCGCCGGATTTCCAGCTCCGTCTGCTTCTGGGCGATCTGGGTGTCCGCCTGGACCCTGGCCTCGTTGGATTCCCGCTCCGCCTGGGCCTGGGCGATGGCGATGTCCCGGTCGGCCTGGGCCTTGGCAATGGCGGCGTTTTTCTTGATGAGGCTGGTGTTGTCCGCGCCCAGGTCCTTGATGAGCCCATTCTCATCGGTGACGTTCTGGATATTGCAGGAAAGGATCTCAATGCCCAGCTTGTCCATGTCCTTGCTGGCCTTCTGCATCACCTGGTCGGAAAAGGAGTCCCGGTCCGTATTAATCTCCTTGAGGGACAGGGTGCCGATGATTTCACGCATATTGCCCTGGAGGGAATCCTGGAGGTCCCGGGTGATCTCCTCCGGGCGCTTGTTCAGGAAGTTCTTGGCCGCCAGCTTGATGCCGTCCGCCAAGGGCGAGATGCGCACCTTCGCCACGGCGTCCACATTCACGTTGATGAAGTCGCTGGTGGGGACGGACTGCTCCGTCTTGATGTCCACCGTCATCTGGCCCAGGTACAGCTTATCCAGGCGCTCGAAAATGGGTACGCGGATGCCGGCCCGCCCGATGAGCACCTTGCTCTCCTTCTTGAGGCCGGAGATGATGTAGGCCTGGTCGGGCGGGGCCTTGACATAGCCCAGCAGAATGATGACGAGCACCACGGCCACAGGCACGATAATATAAAGCGCGGTCAGAATGTTTTCCAGCATGGGGACTCCTCCTTTCAAATTACAAGCCCTGCGTTTCCTATATCAAACAAGCCGGGACAACGGCTTTTAACGTGGCATAAAGCCATGGCCGCATCTCAACAGCTTGGAGCTTCTCAGCTGTCCGGCTGCATACCGCCCGCCGTCTCCCCCCGCATGGCCGCAAGCCTTTCCAGTGCGGCCACCTCCGCCTCCAGGCTGCGCCCGTCCCACTCCTGACGGGCCCGCCTGTTTTCGGCGATCACCTGGGTGAGTATGTTGATCACCCGCAGGCACAGCGCCGCCTTTTCTCCCACGTCCCCGGCCTCCCGCTCCGCCCGGCCCAGCTCTTGGAGGGTGAGCTCCAGCGTCTGGAGGTATTCGCCCTCCAGGCGGACCCCGGCCTGCTCCTCCAGCCCGTCGAATTCCCGGATAACCAGCGCCTCCAGCCCCTCTAGGGCAGCGAGCACATAGGCGGTTCCCACGGGAGCCGCAGCCTTCCGAATCCGCGCCACGACGGCGCGCCCCCCGCCGGTGCAGGCGGCGGAGTACAAATAGCGCCGCATCACAGGGACGAGGCTGTCAAACTTCTGGGACACGGCGGCAAGCCGCCGCCCGTATTCCTCAAAGCCGCCGCCCCCCTCCGAACACGATTTCATATCGGGAATCAGGGTGCGCTCCAGTTCCAGCAGCTCCCCCGCGATGGACGAGAGGCCGTCAATATACTCATCCAGGATGCCCAGATCCTTTCCCTCCAGCGCCCCGGCGTCCTGGCCGGAGAACAACCGTCCAACGGCGTTGGACACCTGTGCGGACTTGTCCTTGAGCTCGTCGCCGCACAACAGCCGGATCTGTTCCATGGGAAGCCCCGTGATGGAGGCCGGGATGGCGACATGCACGGCGGTCAGGGAGCGCCTGATTTCCCCACACAACAACTCCAGCCGGTCCCGCCTCCGGGCCAGTCCGAGCCCGCACTCCCCGTAGTTCTCCCCAAAATCCCCATGGCAACGCTGCCGCCGGGCCAAGCGCAAATCCGGGCATTCCGCCGTAACTTCAAAGGGAATCCGCTTCTCCTTGCCCACCTTTTTCGCGAAAACGGTAAAGGCGGCGGTCATGCTCAGCCCCATCTCCCGGCATGCCTGCTCCATGCTTTTCTTTGTCTCTTCATCCAAACGGAAGTTAATCATAACCTGTCCCATGGCCTCCGCCCCCCTTTCGATATAGTTATATTATACCATTTGTAAAGCAAATTGCAATATTTTTCTTTACGTCTGACGGAAAATTCTGGCTATCCCGCCGGACATGCCGCCCGACACGGCAAAAAAGCCGCCCCTGCGGGGCGGCTTTTTTGCCTCACGTATTCATGCTTTTTCCCGGCGGGGGCGCTCCGATTCCTTGATTAACCGCCTGCACAGCACAATCAGACGCTCCGCCACGTCCACCGCCCGCTCCAGGGCATAGATCACCGACGGGGTGAGTAGCAAAAACACCACGATCACCAGCCCCGACTGGAAATCCAGCGGCGTAAGCTGGAAGAAGCCGCCGAAGCCCAGCACAGCGATGACAAAGGCCCCCGTCATTGCCCCCAGCAGCGTCCAGCGCTTCCAGTCCAGCGGGCGGGAGATGTAGTACAGCACCAGCAGTCCCACCTCGCCCATGATGACGGTAGCCAGGGTGGACAGCGTGACCCGCTCGAAGGAGAAGGCCAGGGTGAACAGCTCAATGCCCACAATGAGCAGCACGTTGGTCAGCCCCCCCGGCAGGGCCCGGCGCAGCACGTTGGTCATAAACCGGCCCTTGACGATCTCATGGTTGGGCTCCAGCGCCAGCACGAAGGAGGGTGCGCCGATGGTCAGGGCACTGATGAGGGTGAGCTGGATGGGGATAAAGGGATAGGGGAAGCCTGCGAACAGGTTGATGAGGGACAAGAATAACGACATGATGTTCTTCACCAGATACAGCGCCGCCGCCCGCTGGATATTGTTGATGACCCGCCGCCCCTCCTGCACTACCTGGGGCATGGAGGCGAAATTGGAGTCCAGTAGCACCACCTGGGCCACCTGGCAGGCCGCCTCCGCCCCGGAGGCCATGGCGATGCCGCAGTCCGCGTCCTTCAGGGCCAGCACGTCGTTGACACCGTCCCCCGTCATAGCCACGGTGTGGCCCGCCTTTTGCAGCGCCTTCACCAGCTTGCGCTTCTGATCCGGGGTCACCCGACCGAACACGGTGTAATCCCGCACCGCTCGGGCGTAGTCGCCGGGCTCCTTCAGGGTAGCGGCGTCCACAAAGCGCTCCGCCCCTTTGATCCCCGCCTCCATGGCCACGGCGGACACGGTGGAGGGGTTGTCCCCCGAGATCACCTTCACCTCCACCCCCTGCTGGGCAAAGTAGCGGAAGGTGTCCGGGGCCTCCGCCCGGACGGGGTTGCTGATAACCGCCAGGGCCAGCGGCTCCACCGCCCCCGCGATCCCCCCCTCCATGGTGGGGGCATTGGCGCATTTCGCCAGCAGCAGCACCCGGCAGCCCTGCTCCTGATAGGGGGTGACCATGTGCTCCAGGTCGGCGTACCGGGCCTTCATGATAAACTCCGGCGCGCCCACCACATAGGCGCCATATCCCCGGAACACCACCGCCGACCACTTGTTGGCCGAGGTGAAGGGCACGGTACGCTCCACCTGCCAGATGGAGGACTTATGAAAGCGCTGGGCCATGGCCCGGGCGGTGTCGTTGTCCGCGTCGATGGCCTGGTAATAGGCGTTGAGGATCTCCTCCACCCTGGTCCCGGGGCAGCGGTCCTCGTCCAGGGGGACCACCTCCCGCACCGACATCTCCGGCTGGGTGATGGTGCCTGTCTTGTCCACACACAAAACGTCCACGTGGGCCAGGGTCTCCACCGCGCTCATCTCGTGCACCAGGGTCTGCCGCTGGGCCAGGCGCATGACGGACACCGCCAGAGCCACGCTGGTGAGCAGGTACAGCCCCTCGGGGATCATGCCGATGAGGGCGGCCACCACGGCGGGCACCGCGTCGGAAAACACGTTCTCCTGCACCACCAGTTCGTTGTAGAACAGGGCCGCCCCGATGGGGATCAGGGCGAAACCGATGAAGCGGATCAGCTTGTCCAGCGACTTCATCATCTCCGAACGGCCCACCCCCTGGTCGGCCTTGGCCTCCAGAGACAGCCGGGAAGCATAGCTGGCCGCCCCCACCCGATCCAGACGGGCGCGGCATTTGCCGGACACCACAAAGCTGCCGCTGAGCAGCTCATCGCCGGGGTTCTTTGTGATGGGGTCGGCCTCGCCGGTGATGAGGGCCTCGTTTACCGTCACCTGGCCGGACATCACCGGGCCGTCGGCGGGGATCTGATCCCCCGCGCCCAGCTCCACAATGTCCTCCCGCACCAGCTTGTGGACGGGGACGGTGCCCAACTGGCCGTCCCGCACTACCTTCACCCTGGCCTCGCTGAGCAAGGTGAGCTTTTCCAGGGTGGCCCGGGAGCGCAGCTGCTGGATAATGCCGATGACGGAGTTGACCACGGCGATGCCCAAAAACATCATGTCCCGGAAGTTGCCCGACACCACCAGCAGCGCCGCCAACACCACAAACACCAGGTTAAAGAAGGTCAGGGTGTTCTCCCGGATGATCTGGCCGGTGGTCTTGGCGTTGGAGGCCACCGCCTCGTTGCCCAGCCCCCGCTCCAGCAGCTCGGACGCCTGGGCCGTGGTCAGCCCCAGCTTAGGGTCGGGAAAAATGCGCTCCGGCTCCCGGCGGTCCCGGGCGGGGCGCTCCTCCCGCCTGCGGGGACGCTCCTTGCCGTTCCGTCCGCGCCTGGGGGGCGGGGCCTGCTGCGCTTGTGCTGAATGAGCCATAGGTAAGCTCCTTTTTGTCATAGTTTGGGGAATCATGGCATATCATACCACATAAAAGGGTTGGCGTAAACCGCCAACCCTTTAACGTTTTGTTAAATTCGACAAACGAGAAGCGCGAAGCCGCGCATCGCGGACAGGCGAAGCGTGACAACGAGAAGCGCGGAGCTGCCGTGAACCACACTTCCCTCAGACCGTCCACCTGACCTCCACCGTGAACACACCATCCTCCCATCGGGCGGCAACGGTGTGCCCCATCCGCTCCGCCAGGGCTTTGACGATGGCAAGCCCCAGCCCGGTGCTCTGCCCCGTGCGCATCTTGTCGGCGGTGTAGAACCGCTCGAACACATGGGCGGCGTCCTCGGCGGTGAGCCCATCCGCCCGGTTGGAAAAGGCGGACACCACGGCGTTCCCCTCCCGGTACAGCTTGACGGCCAGGGTGTCCTCCCCATGGCGCAGGGCGTTGGTGAGCAGGTTGGAGAAGATCCGGGTCACCGCCCCGCCGTCTGCCCACACCGGGGGCATGTCTGGGGCGATGTCCACCTCCATGACCAGGCCGCTCTCCTCAATCTGCTCGTAGGCGGCCGCCAGCTGGTCGGACAGCGCCCGGCCCAGATCCACCTTATCCCTCTCCAGGGGCAGCTCCCCTCCCTCGATCCGGGACAGGTCATAGAAGGCGGCGATGAAGGTCTGGAGGGTTCGGGCCCTCCCCTCGATCACCGACAGGTACTCCACCCTTTTCCCTGGAGACAGCCCCTCCCCCTCCAACAGCTGCAAATAGCCCAGGATGGAGGTCAGCGGCGTGCGCAGGTCGTGGGACACGTTGGCGATCTGCTGCCGCAGCTCCTGTTCCTTCCGATGGTAGACCGCCCGCTCCTCCTGGCGCAGCTCCAGCAGCTCGTTGAGGCAGACCAGCAGCTCCTCCGCCCCGGCGCTGGGGCAGGGCAGGGAGAGGCGGGCGGTGGTCTCGTCGGCCATCTGCTCCCGCATCCGGCGGGCGGCCCGATGAAGCCCCCGCTCCAGCGTGATCTGCCGCCCGATGAGGACGGCACACAGCAGGGCCAACAGGACAATCAGGACGGTTTTCATAAAAGCCCTCCCTTCAGCCGTCAAATGATTCTAAACATGATGAGGAAAAGCACCAGTAAAAGTACCAGCAGTACCGCTTTCACATACCAGGGCGAGCGGTCCCCCCGGCTGGCCCACAGCCCCGCCAAGATCAGGAGGACAGGGCCGAGAATGCCCAGCGGGCCCATCATCACCAGCCGAACCAAAAAATTCCACAGATCCATCATCTCCACCTAAAGAGCGGCAGGCAGCGTGTCAAGTAGGAGCACCACAAACAGCGTTTTCATAGGACACCTCTTCTTCACCACGTTCAGGAGGGGCGCCTGCCTTCGCGCTTCCGAAAACGGCTTTCGCCGGGCCTCCCGGCCCGGCTGAAAGCCGTTTCAATGTTCCTGCTTTTGCAGGATGCAGCACAGCCCGGCAAGAAAGGCCACCGCGATTACAACACCAAGGGCGATGCCCATCCGATTTCCCCCTCGTCTCATTTGATCTCCTTCTTTCTAAAACCATACAGGCCAATGGCCGTACACACCACCACCCAGAAGGCCCCTACCAGCCACGCCTTGCCCAGGTACATCCAATCGCCCACCACTGCCTTGGCTCCATCCAGCATATTACGGGGGAAGTACCGGCATATGGTCAGCAACACATCCCCCACCGGCCCACCGGCGAGCAGGCCTGCCACATCAAAAATGGCCTCCAGCACAAACACGATGCCCACATAGAAGAAAGAGGACGCCATCTCTCCGTTCACCAGGAACAGACACATGCACAGCGCCGCCTGGGCGCCCACCCACAGGGGCAGGCCCGCCGCCAGGAAATAGCCCACGATGACCAGCGCCTCCGGCGCGGAATAGAAGGTTCCCGCCTCCATAGGCAGGCACACTGCGCACAGGGCGATGAAGAAAGCCATCATCACCACCAGATAGGCGATGGACAGCAGCGTCTGGGCGATGAGCTTACCCAAGTAAATCTGGGCACGGCTCAGGCCGAAGGACACCTCGTTTTTCAGGGTGGAGTTTTTGTACTGCCCGGCGAACACGATGTCCCCGATAAGCAGGCAGATGCAGAAACCGATGGTTCCCATCTCCACGAGGGTGACGACAGCCGCGCCGAAGGGGGTGACCAAGGAATGGCTGTTGTGGAAGGCGAACATGGAGGCGTACAGCGCCTCCAACGCCAGCAGGACGCCTAGGGCAATATACGTGTAGGGCCGGTGAAGCAGCTTATAGGCCTCGGCGCGGATGTAGTTAAGCATGGCGGCCACCTCCGATCAGATTGAGGAAGTACGCTTCCAGGTCCGCGCCCTTCTGCTCCATGGCCAGCAGGGCCACGCCGTTCTGGGCCAGGGCATAGGACGCCCGCTTGGGGTCGTCCAGGCAGTCGTAGAGCTGCACCACATTGTTTGGAAGCACCTCGAATTTATCCGTGCCCAGCTGGGTCTGGAGGACAGCGGCGGCCTTCGCCGCGTCGTCCACCTCCATGCGCAGGCAGGTGCGGCATTTGTCATGGAGGGCCTCCGCCGAGATTTCCTCCAGAATCCTGCCCTGCTCCATAAAGCCGTACCGGGTGGCCACGTTGGACAGCTCGGACAGGATGTGGCTGGATATGAAGATCGTGGTCTCCCGCTCCCGGTTGAGGGAGCGCAAGATCTGCCTAAACTCCGCCACCCCCTTCGGATCCAGGCCGTTGATGGGCTCGTCCAGGATGAGAAAGTCCGGATGGTTCATCAGGGCCAGGGCCAGCCCCAGCCGCTGCTTCATGCCCAGGGAGAAGGCCTTGAACTTCTTTTTGCCCGCGTCCGCCAGGTCCACCAGCTCCAACACCTCGTCCACCGCCTGTTTCCCGGGGATACCCCGCTGGAGCCGGTAGTATTCCAGGTTCTCGTGAGCGGTGAGGAAGGGGGAAAAGGAGGGAATCTCGATCATGGCCCCAGTGCGGCATCGCTGGGGGCGCATGTTCTTTCCCGACGCGCCGAACAGCTCCAGCTCACCCCCTGTTGGCTCGGACTGGCCGGTGGCCATCCGCATGAGGGTGGTCTTGCCCGCCCCGTTGCGGCCCACCAGGCCGTAGACATCCCCCCGGCGCACCTGCATGTTCACCCCGTCCAGGGCCATGCACCCGCCGTAGGCTTTTTTCAGGCCATAGGCCGCCATGACAGCTGAATTGTCGTTCATAGCGCTTCCGCCTTTCTGTTTGGATTGTTTACAGCATAACGCGGAAAGGCCAAAACTCCTCAAAGGAAGTATAAAGAAAGTCTAAATCCCGGGGCGGCGCGCCCAAGCTCACACTTCCCCCAGCTTAAAGCCTATGCCCCACACCGTTTTGATGTAACTTCTATCGGGGTCGGCCTTGGCCAGCTTGGCGCGCAGGTTGCTCACATGGACGTTCACCGTGTTCTCGTCCCCCAGGAAATCCTCCCCCCACACCGCCTCATAGATCTGGGCCCGGGAAAAGGCCCGGCGGGGGTTTTCCATCAGCAGGGCCAGGATATCAAACTCCCGCCCGGTGAGGGTCAGCTCCTCCCCGTCCAGGCTGGCGGTATGGCTGTCCCGGTCCAGGACAAGCGGCCCTGCGGTAAGCACATCTGCCCTGGGGGCGGAAAACTCCCGGCTTCGGCGCAGCTGGGCACCCACCCGGGCCAGCACCTCGGCATTGTCAAAGGGCTTGGGGATGAAATCGTCCGCCCCCAGCTTGAGCACGTTCACCCGGTCGGACACCCCCACCTTGGCGGAAGCCACGATAATAGGCATAGTCTTGCCCCGGCGGATGCGGGCGATAAGCTCCTCCCCGGTCAGGCCGGGGAGCATCAGATCCAGCACGATCAGGTCATAGTCGTATTTTTCCGCCCAAAGCAGGGCCTCGCTGCCGGAAAAGGCAGAGCGGCAGGAATAGCCCGCCCCCTCCAAAATGGTGCACAGCAGGCGGTTGATGTCGGCATCGTCCTCCACGACCAGAATGTTTGCGTTTTCCATGGCGGTTCTCCTATCAACAGTGGTATTGCCGCGCTTTCTGCGGTCCAAGCTCCCCTGCGCGGCTAAGCTCACGCTTCTCCATTGTCACGCTCGCTTTGTCCGCGCTGCCGGGTCGCTTTCCTTTCGTCTCGGGCATAACCCGCCGCCGCTGCCCGGCGGCTGGGCTTCTGCCCTCGCTCCAGTCCAAGCTCCCCTGCGCGGCTAAGCTCACGCTTCTATCATATCATAAACGCCCCCGGCGTTTCCATACGCCGGGGGCAGACTTTAGGCTTTTTTAAGAATTCAGGGCGGGTCACTGTGCCGTCTCAATGATGATGGGGACGCCCCGGCAGCTCACCCGGCCGTCCTTCACCTCCACCCGGCCGCCGTCAAACAGGTTCTCGTACCATCCGTCCGGCACATCCACCCGCACCAGCGCCTTGGCTCCGCGCACACTGAACACCCCCGCCAGGCGGCGGTTCCCCTTGCGGTGGACGGCGTACAGCACGTCCCCCGGCAGAGCCTGGACGGTGTAGGCGCTGTCCGTCATGAGCGGGTGCTTTTTCAACGCGCACAGCCGCCGGAACTGCTCCGAGCGGTCCGGCCCCGTCCAATCCACCGGATCCTTGTAGAACAGGTTGGGCAAATGAGCGCAGCCCGCCTCCTGTCCGGCGTAGATGAACCCGGTTCCCTTCTGGAAGAAGCTGAAGGCAGTCCAGTTGAGCAGGGAGGGCCCGTCCGGCACCAGAAAGGCCGCCCTGGCCTGGTCGTGGTTTTCCAGGAAGCGCAGCTTGCTGTAGTTGGCGGGGTAGGTCACCTCCTGCCGGTTTACCGCCTCGGCGTAGCGGGCCAGGGGGACTGTGCCGTCCAGATAGTCCCGGAACACGTGGTAGATGTCGTAGTCGTAGCAGATATCAAAGGCCTCGTAGGTCTGGCAGTCGGACAGGCAGCCGAACCCCTCCGCGCGCAGCTGGGCGATGAAACCTGGATCCACCGTCTCCGCCAGCCACAGGCATCCGGGGCGGACGCTCTCCACCGCAGCCCTGGCCTCCCGCCAGAAGCCCAGCGGCACCAGCGGGGCCACATCGCATCGGAAACCGTCCACCATAGACGCCCAATACTTCAGCGTCTCGATCTGATAGGCCCACAGCCCGCGGTTTTTGTAGTCTAGGTCGATGATATCCGACCAATCCCCCACCCGGTTGCCGAAGGCGCCGTCCTCCTTGTGGTAGAACCACTCGGGATGCTCCTCCGCCAGCACTGAGTCCGGCGAGGTGTGGTTGTAAACCACGTCGATGATGCACTTCATCCCCAGCCTGTGGGCCTCGTCCACCAGACGGCGGAAGTCGTCCAGCGTGCCGTACTCCGGGTTCACCCCCCGATAATCCCGGATGGCGTAGGGGCTGCCCAACACCCCCTTGCGGGCTTTTTCCCCGATGGGGTGGACAGGCAGCAGCCAGATCACGTCCGCACCCAACTCCCGGATGCGGGGCAGATCCCGACGCACCCCCTCAAAAGTGCCCTCCTGGGTGTGGTTACGCACAAAAATGGAGTAGATTACCTGGTTCCTCCAGGTTTTTTCTGTGTTTTCCGCCATGGCGCATTCCTCCTGTACAGTTTTCTCTTCCGCCGGGCGCGATGGAACATCTCCAGGCCCGCTTTGGGCCGCAGTCTATTATGCCAGATCACGCAGGCCCCATCAACGGCGGAATTGCATGTTGAGAAAGCATTGATTCAATCCATCGGCGGCATTTTGCCGCTTGAATCAGTCCTATTTCAAACCCCATAATTTATCGAGGGGAGGCCTTTCAGGCCGGTTCCCCTCCGGCGACCGCCTCCCCGCCTCCGAACACGCCCTCAATTGAGGCGGCGTCCTCGCCATACCCTCCGCCGGAGGCCCCGGCACGATCCTCCTCGTCCAACACGCTCTCGCAGTCCTCCGGGTCCGGGTTTTCCCGGCGCATGGCCATGGCCAGCTTATAGCCCTCCGGGTCGTTATTCATCAGGTATGCCAAGTCCTCCGGCGGCACCCGGTTCCCCCGCATGATGGACGCGGCGATTTTCTGGCACTTGTTCATCACCTTCAGTTTTTTCTCCATGGAGTCCAGCTGGCTCTCCCCGCTGTCCAGGGCGCTGAGGCTGTCGTTCATGCGGCCCTGGCGCTGCTGCTCCCTCTGCTGATCCCGCTCCCAGGCCAGGCGGTTCTGCTCCTCCAAATAGTTCAGCGCCTGCCGGGACAGGGTGAGCTTGTCGGCGGGCTGCCGGGCAAGCTGGGATTGGGCGGGGGCCGCAGCGCCCTCCACCTTCTTTTCCTTCGTCATCGCCCTGGCAAGCCGCTCGTTCCGCCGCATCTCCCGGGTGGTGCGCAGCTCCATATGCCACACCCCTTTCATCAGATTACCCTATGGGGTATATCGTCAGATGCCTCGTTTTTGTTAAGGAAGGACTGATTAAATCGACAAGAGCGATTTGCGAGAGATTTTGCGCCAGAATGCGGCGCAATTTCGCAGGAATAATTGTATTTATTTCAAGAAATTGCAACAAAATTCTGGTGCAAAACTTCGGCAACGCGCCGCAGGTGTATTTAATCAGTGCTTCCTTGACGCAGCGCAAAATTTTTGGGGTTCAGGCGTGACCCAAGCCCCCGCCATACCGTTATAATAGGTGAAAGGAGTTGAGGATATGGCGGACACAGCACTGGCGCCCCCCATCAAGGAGGGGGGACTGCCCATGGACGGCGCGCCCAAAGCCGCCCTGGGGTTCGAGGCGGCCTATGACGCCTACGGCCCCATGGTATACCGGCTGGCAGTCCGGCCCTATGAGGAGGAGCATTGGGGCGATGCTTTCACAGGCTACCACATTTACGGCCGGCCCATCGCCCATGCCCTGGAGGAGTTCACCCAGGAGTTTCAGGACGACTTCGCGGCCTGGGACCACCCCAGCATTTTGTTCAACCAGAAGTTCGACACCTGGGAGCAGGCCAAGGCCTATCTGGGGGACAGCATCCCCCTCGTCTGGCACAGCATGGACGGCGTCATTTTTACCAACGAATACCGCGTCTCGGCAAAGTATGAGATGTACGGGGACGGCAAAATCACATACGTAAACATATACAACGCCGCCAAGCTCAGCAACGGGTTGACGTATACCACGGATGCGTATATCTACACGCCGGACTATTCCGGAGACATCCTTTCCGGGCGCGGCTGGCCGTTGGATTGGGACAACTTCCAGGCCGAGATTTTGGACAGCTACCCCATGGCCAACGGGTGCGTGGCGGAGGTGGTCATGCAGAGCGTGGATTACGAGGAGGGCGCGGCCCACGATCTGATCGGTTCCTTTATGAAGGACGGCGTTTTATATGAGGTGGATCTGTACGGCCATATTCAGAGCCCGCTGGACGAGGCCGGGCTTGAAACCCTGCTCCACCAGATTCTGGACAGCTTTGAATAAACGCGAAAGAGAGCCCCGCGCGGCGCGCGGGGCTCTCCCCATCGAAAAAAGCGTTGCCTTTTCCGGCGGAATGGGCTGCGGGCGCAAACCCTGCGAGGCTTTTCGGCTCTTATCCTATCATTTTCACCGTCCCAGAGGACACCACATGCCGTTTTCCGTCGTCCCCGTCCACCACAAGGGCGAAATTTCCGTCCACCCCAGTGACCGTGCCGGCCTGGAGGCTTCCCTCCCCGTCAAAGCTCACCCTCCGCCCCAGGGTAATACAGTGGGCGCGGTAACGCTCCAGATAATCCGTCCGCTTTTCCGGGAAATCCCGCACCAGCTTATCCAGCGCCTCCAGCAGGCACACCGCCAGATGGTTTTGCTCCACCGGCCAGCCCTCCCCCGCCAGGGAGGCAGCCACGCCCTCCAACCCCTGGGCGCGGAAGGTTTCGGCGCTCTGGTTCATGTTCACCCCCATGCCGGTGACCACGTAGTCCGGCTCCCCGCTCTCCGCCAGCAGGGCAAACTCGGTGAGGATGCCGCACAGCTTTTTCCCATTCAAATACAGGTCGTTGAGCCACTTGATGTCCACCGGGGCCCCGCTGGCCTTTTCCACTCCCTCCCGGGCGGCCACCGCCACCCATCCCGTCAGGGTGAGCAGGTCGGCAAGCCCCACCCGGGGCCGGATGAGCGCCGACAGGTACAGCCCGTCCCCGCGGGGGGACTGGAAGGAGCGCCCGTGGGTGCCCCGGCCCCCGCTCTGCTCCTCGGCCAGCAGGACGCTCCCCGTGGGGGCGGAGTGGGCGCGCGCCTTCAGCCGGGTGTTGGTGGAGTCCACCAGGGGTTCCACCGTAATCTTTCCGGCAAATAGATTGCCGGGGCCCAGCCGCGCGCTGATGTAGGGCGCGGACAGGGCGGGGGGCGGCCCCGCCAGCCTGTAACCCTTCCGGGTGGAAGACTCAATGGGCCAGCCCGCCCCCCGCAGGGCCTCGATTTCCTTCCAAACCGCCGCCCGGGTCACCCCCAGGGTGCGGCTCATCTCTTCGCCCGAGAGATACCCTCCGGCCCCCGCCAGCAGGGCGGCCACTTGATCGCGCTCCACAGCCGCCTCAATCCCCTTTCAGGCTGTCCATCAGGGCAAAGGAGATCTCCATCTCCTCCCCGCCCCGGAAAACGGCGCAGGTCAGCTCCTCCCCCGCCCCGGTGCGGTAGAGCACCCGGCGCAGCTCCACCAGCGTGGCCACCGGCACGCCGTTGGCCGACACGATCAGATCCCCCTTTTTCAGCCCCGCCTCCCTGGGGGCGGCGCCGGTGACCTCGGCCACCTGGATGCCCTTGCGGCCGTCCACCTGGACGGCGCTGCACTGTATGCCCATGGCGGGCCGCCAGCTCTCCCCGGTGGCCAGGATGTGGTTAATGAAGGGGATGGCGTCGGTAATGGGGATGGCAAGGCCCAGGTTTTCAATGACGGCGGCGTCCTCCACCGCCTCCCCGTCCTCCCGGGACAGGCCGGTGATCTTGGCGCTGGTGATGCCCACCACCTGGCCCGCCTCGTTGAGCAGCGCCCCGCCGGAATTGCCGGGGTTGAGCGGCGTATCGGTCTGGATCATGCCCAAGGGGCTGCCCGACTCCTGCTCGTCCCGGCCCAGGGCGGACACAATGCCCGTGGACATGGAGCCCAGCAGGTAGCCCATGGGGTTGCCCACGGCGTATACCCGCTCCCCCACCGAGAGCGCATCGGAGTCCCCCAGCCGGGCGGGGGTCAGCTCCAAGCCCTCCGGGTCAAATTTCAGCACGGCCAAGTCAAACTCCTGGTCAAAGCCGATCACCTTGGCCTTGAAATAGCGGTAATCGCCCTCCACCAGCAGCACCCGGACGCTCACCGTTTCGTCGATGATGTGGTAGTTGGTGAGTACATAGCCCTCGGCGGACACCACCACCCCGGTGCCCACGCTGACAAGCCCGCCATTGAACCTGCCCGAATGGCTTGCCTCCACACACACCATGCTGGGCAGAACGGCCTCATACACCTCCGGCCCGGTGACGGCGGATCCTGGGGGCTGGGCGGACAGCGCCACCGATGGATCCGGCTCCCCCCAAGGCAGGTCGTCAGGGGACCAATCCGAATCCCGGGACACCTCCCAGCTGATCTGGGGGCGGGGATCCTCGGGTACGCTGGGCTCGGCCTGGGCGATAAGATTGGCAATGCCGTTCACCGCCCAAAAGCTGACCCCGCCCAGCAGCGCCAGGCATAGCGCAATGGCCACAACCGGCGCTAACCAGCGCCGCACGCCCCGCTTTTTTGGCCTGGGCAGGAGCGGCCGGGCGCTGGGCACCGGGGGCGGCTGGACGCCCGGCCCTTTGGGCCAGCGGTAGTTGAGGTAATTGTCCATGGGAGCTCCTCCTTCCGGCTCCATCAAAGCGGGTCATGCCCGTTTCAACGGCTGGCATTCATATTTCTCGTCCACGGGCGGGCTCTGCCAGGTCCTACGCTCTTGTCATGGTAAAAATAAACTTGGTCACCCCGTCCTGACTGACACAGGAGATGGTCTCCTTATGGCTGTTGAGGATGGTTTTGACGATATACAGTCCCAGACCCACCCCGTCCCGGTCGGCGGAGCGGGAGTGGTCTGTTTTGTGGAAGCGGTCAAAGACCAGCTGCTGTTCCTCAGGAGGGATGGTCTCCCCCTGGTTGCTGATGGTAACGGTGGCCTTGGCCCCCTTCACGGTGACCCCCAGGCCCAGTACGCCCCCCTCCTGGGAGAACTTGATGGCGTTGTCCAGCAGGTTATAGCACACCTGGGTGATGGCGTCCTGGTCCCCCCACACGGGGACCGGCTCGTCCTGGGGAAGCTGGGCGTCCACCTCCAGGTGCTTGGCGTTCACCTTGCTCTCCAGGGTGACCAGCGCCCGCACCAGGGTCTCACACAGGTCAAACTGCTGCTGGGCGGCCCGCTCGTCGGACTGGAGCCGGGACAGGTCCAGCATGGATCGCACCAGCCGGGACAGCCGCCGGGTCTCGGAGGAGATGATCTCCAGGTAGTGCCGCTCCTGGTCGGGGGGGATGGTGCCGTCCAAAATGCCGTCGGCAAAGCCGGCGATGGAGGTCATGGGGGTTTTCAGCTCGTGGGACACATTGGCGATGAACTCGCTGCGGCGCTGCTCGCTCTTGGACAGCGAGTCGGCCATGGCGTTGAACGCCTCAGCCAGCTCCCCCACCTCGTCCCGGCGGGAACCCACGTCCACCCGCACGTCCAGCCGGCCCAGGCCGAACTGCCGGGCCGCGGCGGCAATCTCCTTGATTGGCTGGGACTGGCGCATACTGGTCACCGAACTGATGATGGCGGCGATGAGGATGACGGCCAGGGTGGTGACCAGCAGGATGCCGAACAGATCCTGCCACACCCCGCTGATATTGGACGCGGAGGAGGACACCAGCACCAGCCCCTGGAGGAAGCTCTCCCCATTGGTGATGGGCAGCCCCACCAGGTAGCGGGGCTCGCGGTACAGCCCGTCCAGATAGGTCATGCCCACGCACGTCCCATCCACGATGCTGTCCACCGTCTCCTGGGACAGGGCGGCGTTTTGGAAGCCGGACAGGTCGGCTCCGCCGCTGGTGGCATAGACGATGATCCCCTCCGGGGTAGCCACCATCACGTGGGAATCGGACACCAGCGCCACTGAGCTCAGGTAGTCCTGGAAGCTGGAGGTCTGCCACACGAGGCCGCCCCCCCCCATGGGCGACTGGAGGGATTTGGAGGTGAACTGGGCAATATACCTGGCGTTGCGCTCCAGGGTGTCCTTTTTTTCCCGGATGGTGTACTGGTAGCTCAGCGTGGCAAAGGACGCGCCCAACATAAGGAAGGACAGCAGCACCATGCCCACCATGGTGGCAAACTGGCGGCCGTACATGGTTTTCAAGCGGCGGTCACCTCAAATTTATAGCCCACGCCCCACACGGTTTTCAGGCTCCACTGGTCGGAAACCCCCTCCAGCTTCTCCCGCAGGCGTTTGATGTGCACGTCCACCGTCCGGCTGTCGCCAAAGTAGTCGAAGCCCCACACCTCATCCAGCAACTGGTTGCGGGTGAACACCCGGTTTGGCGCGGCTGCCAGATGGTAAAGCAGCTCCAGCTCCTTGGGTGGGGTGTCCACCCGCCTGCCGTCCACCACCAGCTCATAGGAGTCCAGGTTAACCACCAGCTTGTCGAAGCTGAGCCGCTTTTCCGGCTGTTCCTCCTCGCCGAAGCGGCGCAGCACTGCGTGAACCCGGGCCAGCACCTCCTTGGTCTCGAAGGGCTTGGTGATATAGTCGTCCGCCCCCATTTCCAGGCCGGACACCTTGTCCTCCAGCTCCCCCTTGGCGGTGAGCATGATGATGGGAACCTTGGAGGTCTCCCGGATCTTCCGGCACACGGACCAGCCATCCATGGAGGGGAGCATGATGTCCAGCATCACCAGGTCGGGCTGGACGGCGTGGAATTTTTCCAGACCCTCCAGGCCGTCCCCGGCCACATGGCAGGTCATGCCCTCCTTCTCCAGGTACAGCCGAATCAGGTCGGCGATATTCTTGTCGTCCTCAACGATGAGAATACTGCGGGGCATTAGGATACACCCTTTCCTTTCAATTGCGCTGAGCCGCCGCGAGCAGGCAATGCGCAGCGCCATGAGATGATTCTCCTGCCATTATACGTCGAACGCTGCAAAATTTCCAGAGAAATTTGTGAACAACGGAAAATTACAACACATGGGACCGGTCCACCCCAATAGACGGGCGGCAGTCCGGCTCCCGCCGCGCCAGTTTTTCCGCCAGCGCCTCCCGTACCTGCCGGTCGGACAGGGCCACGTCGTAGGGCACCACCACGTCGAAGGACACCTCCCCCTCCCCGCCCCGGCGGAAGTCGTGGATGGTGGCGGCGGGGTCGATCTCCCGGGCCAGCCCCTCCGCCAGCGCCCGCAGCCGGTCCGCGCCCGGGTCGCCCATCTCCACCGGATCCAGATGGATCACCGCCTCCAGCCCAAAGCGTTCCTTCAGCTCCCGCTCCGCCCGGTCGATGACGTTGTGGAGCTCCACCAAAGAGCCGTCGGCTGGCACCTCGGCGTGGACGGACATCATCCGCCGCCCTGGGCCGTAGTCGTGAACCACCAGGTCGTGGAGGCCCAGAATCTGAGGGTGGCCCAGCACCAGCTTTTCGATGTCCGCCACCATAGCCGGGTCGGGGGGAGTGCCCAGCAGGGGGTCCAGGGTGTCCCGGGCGGCCTCCCAGCCGGTGCGCAGAATCAGCACCGCCACCAGCAGCCCCAGCCAGCCATCCAGCTGCACGTGGAAGAAGTGGGAGGCGGCCAGCCCCGCCAGCACCGCCGAGGTGGCCAACACGTCCGACCGGGCGTCCGCCGCGGCGGCGGCCAGGGTGGGGGATTGGGCCCGCCGCCCCATGGCGGCATAGAACCAGCCCATCCACACCTTCACCCCGATGGACAGCGCCAGCAGCGCCACCGCCAGGGCACTGAATACGGCGGGCTCCGAACGCAGGATTTTGGCCACCGACTCCCGGCCCAGCTCCACCCCCACCAGCAGGATGAGCAGCGACACCGCCAAGCCCGCCAGGTACTCAATTCGTCCATGGCCAAAGGGGTGGCGCTCGTCCGCCCGCTGGGCCGCCAGCTTGAACCCCGCCAGCGTCACCGCAGACCCTGCGGCGTCGGACAGGTTGTTAAAGGCGTCGGCGGTCACCGAAATAGCCCCGGTGAGCAGCCCCGCGCATAGCTTTACGGCGAACAGCAGCAGGTTGAGCCCCAGCCCTATCCCCCCGGCCAGCAGCCCGCAGCTTTTCCGGGCCTCCGGGTCGTCCGGCCTGCCATAATTGGGGATAAGGCGGCCAAGGATGGCGTCCAGCATGAAAGAACCTCCCGTTAGTTTGGTATCTGGTCAATATACGCAAAAACGGCGCGGTTCATAACCCCGCCCGTTATGCCTGCCCCATCAGCTCCCTGGCCTGCTTGCCGGTGACCCTCTCAGGAACCAGCTCCACCATCAAAAACCGCTCCCAGGAACCATCGATCTCCGCCGCCATGGCCTCGGGGAAGCCGGGGCAGTATTTCCCGCACAGCGCCTCAATGGCATGGCGCTTTCCTTCGGGGCTGTCCACCACCCGCGCCCGGCCAAAGACAATGACCGAGCGGTAATAGGTGGTGTACTCCTCCGGCACCACCTGGTCCCGGCCTGTCACGCAGAAGGATACCCGCTCCTCCCTGCGGATGGCGTCCAGCTTATGGCCCGCCGGGGCAAAGTGGAAGAATAGCCGGCCGGCCGTCCACACATAGCTCAGCGGCACGGCGTAGGGCCAGCCCCCCTCCCCTGCCACCGCAAGCACGCCGGAGGTCCCCCGGTTCAAAATCTCGTCGCACTGCTCCCGGGTCAGCGCCTGCTTGAATCTGCGCATCTCCCGCATCATATCTCCTCCTCTCATCGGTTGAAAGACTGCCCAGGCGCTTGCCTGGGCAGGTGCTTTGTATTCGCGCTCCGGCTGGGCGCATGGCCGGGTCGATTTCGCTGCGCCTCAAGCAAAACCCAGTCCCACTGCGTGGGCCTTGGGCTTTTGCTTTCCCTCCGCTCCAAGCTCCCCTATGCGCCTGCCGTCGCGCTATGAGCTGGGCCGGCAGGCCCGCACTATGGACAGGGCCGGCACCGGCCTTGGCAGCCTCATGCGGAACTCCATCTGCGGGCGCCGGGGCTGGCTGAGTTCAAAGCCGTCCATGTCCCGCATCATAGGCACGGCCATGGCGAAGGCGGGCACATCGGGCCCCACCACCTCCACCTCATCCCCGGCGGCAAACTTATTGCGCAGGGACAGCCTTGCGTTCCCCAAAGCGTCGCAGGCGGTGACCACGGCCAGCACCTGCCAGTCCCGGACGTACCGGGCGGAGTCGGTATACTGCCCCGGCTGGCCAAACCAGAAGCCGGTGGAGTAATGCCGGTGGCTTACCTTATCGACCTCGGCGCGCCAGACGGGCTCAAGCGGGCGGTTTTCCGCCGCCGCGTCCACCGCGTGGCGGTAGGCGGCGGCAGTCATGGCGGCGTAGTAGGCGCTCTTGGCCCGCCCCTCAATTTTCAGCGAGTCTACCCCGGCCCGGATCAACTCCGGGATGTGGTCGATCATGCACATGTCCCGGCTGTTCAGGATGAAGGTCTCCCCATTCTCCTCGAACACGGGGAAGTACTCCCCCGGGCGCTTCTCCTCCATCAGCGCGTACTGGTATCGGCAGGGCTGGGCGCACGCCCCCCGGGAGGCGTCCCGCCCGGTCATATAGTTGGACAGCAAGCACCGCCCCGACCAGCTCACGCACATGGCACCGTGGACGAAGCACTCCACCTCCAGCCCGCGCGGGGCTTTCGCTTTCAGCTCGGCCACCTCGTCCAAGGACAGCTCCCGGGCCAAAATCACCCGGGATGCCCCCAGCTCATGCCACACCCGGGCTGTCTCATAATTGGTGATCCCCGTCTGGGTGGACATGTGCACCTGGACATGGGGGGCGTGCCGCCTGCATAGGTCCAGCACATCGGGGCCCGCGGCGATCACCGCGTCTGCGCCGATGGAATCCAGATATTCCAGGTATTCGGGCAGCCGGGCCGCCTCATGGTTGCGGGCCAGGGTATTGCAGGTCACGTGGACCCGCACCCCGCGGGCGTGGGCCGCCTCCACCGCAGCCGCCAGCTCCTCCCGGTCAAAATTCCCCGCAAAGGCCCGCATCCCGAAGGCATTCCCCGCCAGGTACACCGCGTCCGCCCCATAAGCCAGGGCCATGTCCAGCCGCTCCCGGTCCCCGGCGGGGCACAGCAGCTCCGGCTTAACCGCCATTGCCCTGGTAGCGCTGCACCAGCGCCTCGTGCTCGGCATAGGTGCGGCTGTACTCATGCTGCTTGGTCTCGGGATTGAGGACGTAATAGTAGTAACTGGTGTCCGCCGGGTTCATGGCGGCCAGCAGGGAGGTCATGCCCGGATTGGAGATGGGCCCGGCGGGCAGCCCCTTGTACAGGTAGGTGTTGTAGGGGGAGTCAATGGCCCGGTCCGCCACCGTGGGTACCTTACCGCCATTGAGGTAGACCAGGGTGGCGTCGATCTGGAGGTAGCCCACCGTCTCCGCCGCAGGGTTCTCCAGACGGTTGTAGATGACGGAGGCGATGCTCCGGTAGTCGTTGCGCTCGTCGTTGTTGGTGCCGTCGGTCTCCTTCTCGATCATAGAGGCGATGGTCACGATGTCATGGAGGGAATACTGGATGTCCTCCCCGGTATACTGGGCCATATACTCGTCCATCTTGGCGTCGAAGTTCACCAGCATTTTATTGATGACATACTTGGGATTTTCCCCCAGCTCAAAGGTATAGGTGTCCGGGAACAGGTAGCCCTCCAGCCGGTGGTAGTCGCCCAGGGGGCGCTCCCGCAGCCAGTCAAAGGCATAGTCGTAGTTGGCGGCCATATCCCGGAGCTTGTCCAACGACGTGACGCCCCGGTCATCCAGCAGCTCAAAGACCTGGTCGATGGTGAGCCCCTCCTTGATGGTGACATCCGCCGTCTTCCGGGTGGACGAGGACGAGCCCATGCTGGACACCAGGGCATGGTAATCCATCTCGGTGTTCAGCTCATAGGTGCCGGGGGCAATCTTGTCCTCCGCGTGGGAAAACCACGCGTACAGCTTGAAGAGGAACTTGTACTGGATCAGCCCCTTTTCCTCCAGCGTATCCACCACGGAGGAAAACTCGGTGCTGTCGTCGATGATAATTTCGGCGGAGGCGGCCTCCTTGTTCAGGCCCAACAGATCGCACGCCCACACCCACCCCACCGTGGCCAGCACACCTGACGCGCCGATGACCAGCAGGACATATAAAAATGCGCCCGCCACCCGGGCCGCAGTGCTGCGCCGCCGGGTGGGCTTTCTCCGATGGGTGGGCTGGGACTGGCCGCGCTGGGCCCCCGCCTGTTCCCGGCGGGGCTGGGACTGGCCGCGGCTTGCGGCGCGATGCTCTTCTGCCATTGAGACTCACTCCTTTGGGTTTCGGGTGGGGAACCAATTTCCGGCCCCCCACATAGTATGACACGGAAACGGCAAGAAAGCCGCTTCCACGGCCGGCCTTGCGGCCGGGACAATATTAGTGAGGTGACAAATCATGTGTTGTGGCAACAATGGTGGTTTCGGCGGGGGCTGCTGGTGGATCATCATCCTGATCCTCCTGCTGTGCTGCTGCGGCGGCGGGAACAGCTGGGGCGGCAATAACAATTGCTGCTGCTGCTGTGGCGGCAGCAACAACGGCTGCGGCTGCGGCTGCGGTAACAACTGCGGCTGCAACGACGGTTGTTGTTGAGCCGCCGCGCACAGCGGGCTAAGACCGAAGAGGAGCAAAAGCGGGCAGGCCCCGCAGGAGCCGGACAGCTTTTGCGCAGTCGGAGGACTTAGAACCGCAGCGTGAGCAGGCGAAGCACGAAAGGCGCGCAGCGCCGGGCCGTCCCCATCCGGGGCCGTCCCAAAGCCGCGCCGCCAATACCATACCCAACGGGCGGAGGGGAATCCCTCCGCCCGGCCCTACTCCTCAATCAGGACAAGCTTCACCGGCACGTCGAATTCCTCCCGGGGGATGTGCTCCGCCAGCCGCCCTGGGCGGCAGATACACGCCGTAAACCCGGTGAAGTCCGCCAGCCATCGGTCAAAGTACCCCCCGCCCCAGCCCAAGCGGTAGCCCTCCCGGTCCACCATCAGGTGGGGGATGAGGGCGGCAGAGATCTCCCCCTTGGGAATGACGGGGCAGGAGTCGTCCGGCTCCGGGATGCCGAAACGGTTGGGGATAAGCTGGTCTACGTCCAGCACCTGCCGGGCTTCCATCGCCCGGTGGGGCAGCACCACCGGCAGGGCCACCCGCTTGCCCTTTTCCAGCAGGGCGCGGATGAGGGGGACTGTATTGGGCTCCCGGCCCGTGCCGTAAAACACCATCACCGTGTCCGCCGCCTCCACCTCCGGGAGAGCCAGAAACCGCTCAAACAGCGCCCCGGCCTCCATTTGAGGCAAGCCGGCGGCGTGGCGGCGCAGCTCCGCCTTGCGCTCCTTGACCGTCATACGCCGTAGTGCAGCCCGGCGCGGACCTGGGCGGCCACTTCCGCCCCCGCCAGCGCCTCCACCAGGGCCAGGGCAAAATCAAACGCGGTTCCAGGCCCCTTGCCGGTGATGAGCCTACCCTCCGTGACCGCCGCCCGGTCCATGGCGGGGACGGCCCCGGCCTGGGCCAGCTCCCCCTCCATCCCCGGATAGCACACACAGGAACCCCCCTCGGGCAGCAGTCCCGCCCGGGCCAGCAGGGTAGGGGCGGCACAGATGGCGGCCAGCCACAGTTCAGGGTCCTCCATCGCCCGGCGGATCAGGGCCATAGCGGCCCCGCTGCCCTCCATGGAGGCCACGCCCCCCATGCCGCCGGGGAGCACCACCATGTCCCCTTTCTCCAGGGATACCTTCTCCACCGGCAGGCCGGCCTTGACTGTGATATCGTGGGACCCGGTGACATACTCCCCGCCGATGCCCGCCAGCGTGACGGGCAGGTTCGCCCGGCGCAGCACATCGGCGGTCACCAGGGCCTCCGCCTCCTCAAAGCCCGCGCCCAACAGGATATAGACCATAGAGCATCTACCTTTCCTTCCTTTATGATTAAAATAGTACTAGTTTCTTCCCAGCCGCGCGCCCACGGCAGACACCAGGAACAGGGGCAGCTTGGCCATGCGCCCGATCCGGGAGGGCTCCTTCGCCAGCCGGTACAGCCACTCCAGCCCCAGCCTCTGGAAGGACTCCGGGGCCCGCTCCACCCTGCCCGCGAACACGTCCAGCGACCCGCCCAATCCGATGTACAGCCGGGCCCCGGCTTCCCCGCCGTGGGCGGCGATCCACTTCTCCTGCTTGGGGAAGCCCAGGCAGACGAACACCACGTCCGCCCGGGCCCGGCGGATATCCTCAATAACCGGGCTGTCGTCCTGGAAGTAGCCGTCGTGGGCGCCGCACACCACAAGCCCTGGATATGCGGCCCGCAGATTGACCGCCGCCTGCTCCGCCACGCCGGGGGCCGCCCCCAGCAGGTAAAGCCGCCTGTCCGTCCCGGCCATACGCCCCATCAGGGCGGAGGCAAAGTCGATGCCTGGAACCCGGCCCTTCAGCGGCCTGCCCAGAATTTTGGCGGCGTGGATCACCCCCACCCCGTCGGGGATGACCAGATCCGCCTGGGACAGTATCCCGGCAAATTCCCGGTCTTTTTTTGCACGCTGGACCATCTCGGGGTTGGGGGTGGCCACCATGTGGGGGCCGTCCTCCTCAAACATGGCCAGCGCCCGGTCCACCGCCTCATCCAAGTTCACATTGTCAAAGGCCACGCCTAGCACGTCGGTGCGCATGGCGCATCCCTCCCTTATCTTGTGTGCCGTCGGTTTTCTGCTGGCATTTTAACACAATCCCCGGGAAAAGTCCACCCATGGCCGGCAGTATTTATAGTTTGTTCATCCTACTTTGCGCGGCCGGTGTCAAACCGACCGCTTATTTTTTGAGTTATGTCTATTTCGCCCTTGACACCAGCGCGTTAAAGCGCTATACTAGCATCCATGAGCTGAAGGGCTCATTCCTTTGCGTCCGGCACTTTGGCGGCGCAAAGCAGTAAAGCAAGCCGTTTGGAGGAATAGAGAATGAAAAAGACCGCAAAGCTAACCGCGCTGCTGCTGGCGCTGGTAATGACCCTGTCCCTGGCCGCCTGTTCCGGCACCGACTTGGACAGCGCCGACCCCAACGAATCCAAGGCCGCCCCCGAAAACAGCAGTGAACCCGCCGGGGACGTGAAGTACGTGGTTGGCATCTGCCAGCTGGCCCCCCACGTGGCCCTGGACGCCGCCACCGAGGGCTTTATCGACGCGCTGAACGAAAAGCTCCCCGGCCAGGTGGATATCCAGAACAAAAACGCCGCCGGCGATTCCCCCACCTGCGCCACCATCATCAACGGCTTTGTCTCCGACGGCGTGGATCTGATTATGGCCAACGCCACCGCCCCCCTTCAGGCCGCCGCCTCCGCCACCAACTCCATCCCGGTGCTGGGCACCTCCATCACCGAGTACGGCGTGGCCCTGGGGATTGAGAATTTCTCCGGCACCGTGGGCACCAACGTATCCGGCACCTCCGACCTGGCCCCCCTGGACCAGCAGGCCCAGATGATCCAGGAGTGGTATCCCGACGCCAAGACCGTGGGCCTCATCTACTGCTCCGCCGAGCCCAACAGCCAGTACCAGGTGGACAACGTGCAGAAGAAGCTGGAGGAGCTGGGCTACTCCTGCAAGCAGTACCCCTTCTCCGACACCAACGATATGGCCAGCGTGGTGCAGGACGCCGCCGACAACAGCGACGTGCTCTACGTGCCCACCGACAACACCGCCGCCAACAACACCGGCATCATCAACAACATCTGCCAGGGGGTCGTCCCCGTGTTCGCCGGCGAGGAGGGCATCTGCGGCGGCTGCGGCATCGCCACCCTGTCCATCAGTTACTACGACATCGGCTACAAGACCGGCGAGATGGCCGCCCAGATCCTCACCGGCGAGGCCGACGTGGCCAGCATGCCCATCGAGTACGCGCCCCAGTTCGTGAAGAAGTATAACCCCGTCACCTGCCAGGCGCTGAACATCACCCCGCCCGATGGCTACGAGGCCATTGCCGCCGAATAATCACAACGCAGTGTAAACGGCGGGAAAGGGCCCCCCTTTCCCGCCGCTTTCGCGCAGTTTAATTTGGGAGGAACATCCACTATGGCAGGATTTTTAAGCGCGCTGCCGGGGGCGGCGTCCCAGGGCCTTATCTGGGGCATTATGGCCATCGGCGTATACATCACCTATAAGATATTGGACATCGCGGACCTGACGGTGGACGGCTCCTTCTGCACCGGCGGCGCGGTGTTCGTAGTGCTGTTTGCCGGCGGCGTCAACGTGTGGGCCGCCATGCTAGCGGCGCTGCTGGCCGGGATGCTGGCGGGGCTGGCCACCGGCCTGCTCCATACGGTGTGCGGCATCCCCGCCATCCTGGCGGGAATCCTCACCCAGCTGGGTCTGTACACGGTGAACATGGCAATCATGGACTTCAAGTCATCGGTGGCCCTGCCCATTACTCAGGAGGACATGCTCAACAAGCTGCTGGTCTCCCTGCGCTTTGTCCAGGGCTCCAAATCGGGCTATCCCATCTGGCGGCACCCTGTGGTGGTGGTGGGCCTCATGACCGCCGCCCTCATCGCCATTTTGTACTGGTTCTTCGGCACCGAGCTGGGCTCCGCCCTGCGGGCCACCGGCTCCAACCAGAATATGGCCCGGGCCCAGGGCATCAACACGAATTGGTCCAAGGTGCTGGGGCTGGTGCTGTCTAACGGGCTGGTTGCCCTGTCCGGGGCGCTGATGTGCCAGTATAACGGCGCCAACAATATCGACGTGGGCCGGGGCGCCATCGTCATCGGCCTGGCCGCCGTGGTCATCGGCGAGGTCATTTTCGGCAGGATCTTCCGCAATTTCGCGCTGAAGCTGCTGGCGGTGTCTCTGGGCGCCATCATCTATTACGTGGTCATCACGGCTGTGCTCAAGCTGGGCAACCTCAACGCCAACTATCTCAAGCTTCTCACCGCCCTGGTGGTGGCCGCGTTCCTCACCATCCCCTATTGGAAGGGGAGGTACTTTTCCAAACCTGTCAAACCCGCCAAAAAGGAGGGGAACCCCCATGCTTGACGTACAGAATATCCGCAAGACCTTCAACCCCGGCACCGTCAACGAGAAGACGGCCCTCAACGGGGTGTCCCTCACCCTCAACGACGGGGATTTCGTCACCGTCATCGGCGGCAACGGGGCGGGCAAGTCCACCCTGCTCAACGCGGTGGCGGGGGTGTGGCCGGTGGATTCCGGCTCCATCTCCATCGGCGGGGCGGACGTGACCAAGCTCCCGGAGCACAAGCGGGCCAAATACATCGGCCGGGTGTTCCAGGATCCCATGATGGGCACCGCCGCCACCATGCAGATTGAAGAAAACATGGCCCTGGCCGCCCGGCGGGGCCGCTCCCACACCCTGCGCCCCGGCATCACCCGGGACGAGCGGGAGCGCTACCGTGAGACGCTGAAAATCCTGGACCTGGGGCTGGAGGACCGGCTCACCTCCAAGGTGGGGCTGCTGTCCGGCGGCCAGCGCCAGGCCCTCACCCTGCTGATGGCCGCCCTGCGCAAGCCCGATTTGCTGCTGCTGGACGAGCACACCGCCGCCCTGGACCCCAAGACCGCCGCCAAGGTGCTTGCGGCCACCGAGCGCATTGTCCAGAAGGATCATTTGACCACCCTGATGATCACCCACAACATGCGGGACGCCATTGTCCACGGCAACCGGCTTATTATGATGTACGAAGGGCGCATCGCCCTGGACATCGCCGGGGAGGACAAGAAAAAGCTCACCGTGGAACAGCTGCTGGCCAAGTTCGGCCAAGCCACCGGGTCGGACGAGGCGGACGACAAGCTGCTGCTGGGCTGACAACGCAATCAAGCCGCACCCGCCCGCCGGTTTTCCGGCGGGCTTTTTTTGCCAAAACGGAAAAAGCACTTGACAAATCCGTTTTATAAGCATATGCTTAATAAAAAGATAAAAGTTTAGGAGTGGCGCCCATGACCCAGCGGGAACGGCAGATCCTTCGGTGGATTGAGGAAAATCCCCTGATCTCCCAGCAGGAACTGGCGGACAAAGCGGGCATCGCCCGGTCCTCGGTGGCGGTGCACATATCCAATCTGATGAAAAAGGGCCACATCGCCGGCAAGGGGTATATCGTCTCCACCGCCCCCTATGCCGTGGTGGTGGGCGGGGTAAATATGGACATCGGCGGCGTGTCCGCCGCCCCGCTGGTGCGCGCGGACTCCAACCCCGGGGCGGTGCGCATCAGCCTGGGGGGCGTGGGGCGGAATATCGCCCACAACATGGCCCTGCTGGGGGTAGACGTCCGGCTGCTCACCGCCTTTGGGGACGACGCTCACGCCCAACGCATCGCCGCCTCCTGCGGGGAGCTGGGCATCGACATCAGCCGGGCTCTGCAAGTGCCGGGGGAGCGCACCTCCACCTACCTCTTTATCGCCGATGAGCGGGGCGAGATGGCGCTGGCCCTGTCCGACATGGATATCTACCGGCACATCACCCCGGCCTTCCTGTCCTCCCGGGCCCAGCTGCTGCAAAATGCCCAGCTGGTGGTGGTGGACGCCAACATTCCGGAGGAATCCATCCAATGGCTGGCCCAACACGTGACTCCTCCCCTCTTTGCCGACCCGGTTTCCACCGCCAAGGCGGACAAGCTGCGCCCGGTGCTGGGTAGGCTCCACACCCTCAAGCCCAACCGCATGGAAGCGGAACTGCTGTCTGGCGTGCCCATCACCGATGAAGCCAGCCTAAACCGGGCGGCGGACGCCCTGCTGGGCACCGGCCTGCGCCGGGTGTTCATCTCCCTGGGGGGCGGCGGGGTGCTGGCCGCCGACCACAATGGCCGGGTGCGCCTGGCCTGTATGGAGGGGCGCATGGTAAACACCACCGGGTGCGGGGACGCGTTCATGGCGGCACTGGTCTGGGCCTATCTGGAGGGCACCGGCCTGGAGGGCACCGCCCGGGCGGGCTCCGCCGCCGCAGCCATCGCCATGGAGAGCGCCGAAACCATCAACGGCGCCATGAGCGCGGACGCGCTGGGGGAGAGGATGTCTTCTTTTTCTTTTTGAAGAAGGGATAAAGAAGCAGAAAGAAAAACTTCATCCGCGAAACTGCGTTTCGCCCTTGCAAGGGAGGACTGCCATGGACATCAGAACTGCCAGTGCGGCGGAGATGCTTGCCCTCTGGGGCGAGAACCCGGATCATCCGTCGCCAACCGCCCGGTTCAACTGTGAAAATATCGGAAACCACAATGCCACCCTCTACGTCTGGGACCGGGCTGGACAGATAGTAGGGGAGCTGTATCTCTTTCGCTCCCTGTCCGATCCGAATTTCGCCGACGGAAAAAACCGCGCTTACCTGTGCGCTTTCCGCATTCGGAAAGACTTGCGGGGGCGGGGCCTCGGCACGGCCCTCCTGGAGCATGCCGCCGCCCAGGCCGGCCGGGAGGGCTTTACCCAGCTAACCGTCGGTGTGGAGTACTCGGAGGAGGCCAACATCCGCCTCTACCGCCGGCTGGGGTTTACGGAGTTCATCAAGGACTGCGTGTTTGACCCTTGCTCTATGGATGAAAACATGGAGCCTGAGCCCCATACGGGCTTCCATCTGCTCATGAAGAGACTTTGACCATATCAAAACTACATGGAGGTTGATTCTCATGTCTTTAAACAAGTATCTGGACGTATCCCCCGAGGTGGCCGGGGCCCTTGCCGCCGGAAAGCCGGTGGTGGCCCTGGAGTCCACCATCATCTCTCACGGCATGCCCTACCCCCAGAACGTGGAGACCGCCCTGGCGGTGGAGTCCATCATCCGGGAGAACGGCGCGGTGCCCGCCACCATCGCCGTCATCGGCGGACAGCTGAAGGCCGGGTGCACCAGGGAGGAGATTGAGTACCTGGGCAAGGCGGGGACCAAGGTCACCAAGGCCAGCCGCCGGGACCTGGCCATGCTGTGCGCCCGTGGGCAGGACGGGGCCACCACCGTCACCACCACCATGATTATCGCCCACATGGCGGGCATCAAGGTATTCGCCACCGGCGGCATCGGCGGCGTCCACCGGGGGGCGGAGACCACCATGGACATCTCCGCCGACCTGGAGGAGCTGGCCCATACCCCCGTGATGGTGGTGTGCGCCGGGGCCAAATCCATTTTGGATTTGGGACTGACCCTGGAGTACCTGGAGACCCACGGCGTGCCCGTGCTGGGCTACGGCACCCGCGAACTGCCCGCCTTCTACACCCGGCACAGCGGCTTTTCCGTGGACTACCAGGTGGACAGCCCCGAGGAGCTGGCGGCGGCCTTCAAGGCCAGCCTGGAGCTGGGCTTCCAGGGCGGCATGCTGGTGGCCAACCCCATCCCCGAGGAATACTCCATGGACCCGGCGGTCATCAATGGGGCCATTGAGGAGGCGCTTTCCCAGGCGAAGGCCAACGGCATCCACGGCAAGGAGACCACCCCCTTCCTGCTGGCCAAGGTGAAGGAGCTCACCGGGGGCGACAGCCTTGACTCCAACATCCAGCTGGTGTTCAACAACGCCCGGCTGGCCGCGAAAACGGCCGCCTGCCTGGCGAAATAAGCGCAAAAAGACCGGCGGCGCGTGCCGCCGGTCTTTTTGCGCGCTCAATCGCCGGACGCGTAGGCGTCCATGGCGGTTTTCAGGTTTTCCAGGAAGCTCTTCCGGCCAAACACCAGGAACTTCCACTCCCGGCCATCCTCCATCCTGATGGTCACGGTGGGCAGGAACAGCGCCTTGTTTTTTTCCACACCCTTGATCCGGCAATAGGGAAGCGGCATCTTTCGGATCTCCGGCGGCACCGTGAGCTTTGTGGTGTAATAGGTGAGCCGCTCGTCGTCCAGGCGCAGCTCGCCCCCCAGCAGGCCGCCCCGCCAGCACAAGCTTACCACATACATTTTATCCATCGTCCGTACCCCCTAAAATATCCCCTTATTGTACTTGAACTGGGCGTAAATCATGACGGCGAGCCCGATTGCCGCCCCGGCGGCTGTGAGGTAGAAAATGGGCTCCGCGTCAAAAATCATCTGGAGCGCCGCCGTAGCTGTTACGCAGGCACCCATAATCAGCGTCCCCGCGCCCATGGCCCTCCCGTACTTGGGCGCGTCCTCTTTGCTCACCCTGCGGCGGTTATACCAGTGGACAGTGGACGCGCTGCCCCGCAGGCCGGGCACGCTGGCGGCAATCAGGGCCAGCCCCAGTCCCAGCAATAGGATATACTCCATTTCATCGTCTCCCCCTTAAAAGTAGAACAAGTCCTCGAACTTCTTGTCCAGCGCCACGCACAAAATGAGCGCCAGCTTAGCGGTGGGGTTGAACTGCCCCGTCTCAATGGAGCTGATGGTATTGCGGGACACGCCCACCAGCGCCGCCAGCGCCGCCTGGGACAGGCCCTTTTCGCCGCGGGCCTCCTTCAGACGGTTTTTCAGAATCAGTCCGTCGTCCATCAAAAGACCCCCAGCTCAAGGTGCAGGTAGCAGACGAAGAAGAACACAGCCAGCGCTATATAAAACAGACCCATCATCAGCTCGTGGCGCTTGCGGAGCTTGCGGTACTTAAACAGGAAGGTGGACGCGTGGATAGCCCACATAACCGTCCAGACGCTGTACTCCGGGCCGCCCTGAAAAATAGCGGACAGTACGCTGACCAGGCCGCACACGATCATACCCACACCCAGGCTCAGGGAATTGGCCGTGGCCAGCACGGCCTCCTCCACAAAGTCCCGGTCCTTGTTTTCCTCCCGGCTTCTTTTTAAAATTTCATCTCTGTCCATGAGGCAGGCCTTCCAAACCGTATTGCCAAGTTTACTTGGTATCTTTATCATAGCACCGCCAAGTAAACTTGTCAACACCTTTTGCAAAGTTTTCTTTGCATCGCACCATTTCCCCGGGACAGGCGATAACCGCCGGCAAGCCAAACGGTCCACCCCCAGGCGCAGGGGATGGACCGCAGCTTCTCAGTGGCAGGACACAAGCGCCAGCACAAACAGGGGGATACCAGTCGTAAAGCCCCACGCGCCGGAAGGGTTCACGCCGGGCTGCTGTATCGGGCGTCCCCGGAGGGCGGCCCCTCAAGGGAGGGCGTCCAGGTAGGCCCCCACGTCAAAGGGGTCGAGGGGACTGTCCTTTCGGAGATAGAGGGGGTGGTGGGGGTGCCCCGCTTTTGTCCGCTTCCCGGCGGAGAACCAGCGGGCGTTCCGCCTTTCCCCCACCGCGATCATGTCCCGGACGCATTGGGGCAGGTAGTCCCGCTTCTCGATAACCGCCCCCCAGGCCGCCCACACCGCCGGGGCCCCGGTTTTGTCCAGCGACAGGGCATAGTCGAAGGCCCGCATGTTCTCGGCGTGGAGGTCGGCATTGCAGGCGCGCTCCATGTCCTCGGGGCGGGTGGCCCGCTGGGCGTAGACGTTGAACATGATGAAGCTGTCATACCCGTTGTGGAGGGCCACCCGTTCCACCGATTTCAGGGTGGGATCCAAATCGCCTGGGGCGGCGGTGGACGGGTTCACCCCCACGCAGATCAGGGGCCGCTCCCCCCGGGTGCCCAGGATGTATCGGTACTCGCCGTAGGTATTGGGGACGTAGAGCCACCGGCTTGCGTCGTAGTCCGGGGAGGGGGCCAGGGCCGCCTCCAGCGCGTTGTCGAAGCGGACCAGCTCCAGCAGGGCGGTATCGCCCTTTGGAATGTGCATAAAATCACCTCAAGGGGCAGTTTAGCACAAAAATTATCGCAATGGAAGCGGTTTTTACAGGCAAACTCCCGTTGCGGCGCCTTGAGGGATGTGATATGATAGGAAAAAGCCGCTGATCGAACCGGCGGTTTTTATAAAACGTTTAAAGGAGATACGCTATGGAACGGCAGACTATCCAAGCCCTTCCCCCGGAACACCGGCACTGGATCGGGATGCGCATCATCAAGACCGTGATAGCGGTGTTTCTGTGCGGCCTGCTGGCCTTTTTCCGGGAGGCGTCCGGCTTCTACTCCATGATCGCCGCCGTGGTGTGCATTCAGAACTCCGCCGGCAAAACCATTGAATCGTCCATCAACCGCATGGCCGGCACCCTCATCGGCGGCGTGGCGGGGGTGCTGGTGGTGTACAGCCTGGACATGCTGGGCGTGCTGTACATGGAGCTTTTGCGCTACGCGGTGCTGTCGGTGATGCTCATCCCCATCATCAAGCTGTGCCTTGCCATCAAGAAGCCTGGGTGCGCCGCCATGGCCTGCATCGTGTTCCTGTGCGTCACCATCAACCACAGCATCGGGGACACCCCCGCCGTCTACTCCATCGACCGCCTTTTTGAAACGCTGGTGGGGGTGGCGCTGGCCTGCGGCATCGACATACTGCTCCCCTACCAGCCCATGCCCCAGCCCATCCCGCCCGAGCCCCCGCAGCCGGAGGGGGAGAGCGCCGCGCCGGGGCAGGATGAACAACCGGGGGAGGAAAGCGCGGCGCAGCGGGACGGGCAGCCGCAGGACGCCCCCTCTGGGGAGGCGGAGGAGGAAAAGTGACCTATCAGGACATCCACGCCGCCCGGTTCCTGGCCCGGCCCAACCGCTTCATCGCCCAGGTGGAGCTGGACGGCGCGGTGGAGACCGTCCACGTGAAAAACACCGGGCGGTGCCGGGAGCTGCTCCTCCCCGGCTGCACCGTATACCTGGAGGGGAGCGCCAACCCCGCCCGCAAGACCAGATACGACCTGGTGGCGGTGGAAAAGGGGCGTCCCGGCCTGCCCCCCCTGCTCATCAATATGGACGCCCAGGCCCCCAACCAGGTGTTCCGGGAGTGGATGGAGGCGGGCGGCGGCCAGGCGCTGGGCCTGCCCCGCCCCGCCCTGCTGCGCCCGGAGACCGTGTGGGGCCGTTCCCGGTTCGACTTCTACTGGGAGAGAACGGACGTTTCACACGAAACGTCCGTTCTGCGAAAGGGCTTTGTGGAGGTCAAGGGCTGCACCCTGGAGGAAGACGGCCTGGCCCTCTTCCCCGACGCGCCCACCCAGCGCGGCGTGAAGCACCTGCGTGAGCTCATCGCCTGCCGGGAGGCGGGCTATGAGACGGCGGTGTGCGTGGTGGTCCAGATGGCGGGCATGGCCGCCTTCTCCCCCAACGACCGCACCCATCCCCAGTTCGGCTCCGCCCTGCGGGAGGCCGCCCGGGCCGGGGTGCGGGTGCTGGCTGTGGAGTGCGCCACCGCCCCGGATTCCCTGACCATCACCGGGCCGGTGCCCGTCAGGCTGTGAGGGGTGAGCCCATGACCCAGCAGTACATAGACGCCCTGCTGGCCCTGGCCGTCTCCCAGGCCAGGGCGGTGAACATCCCCGTATCCCAAAACATCCGGCCCCAGGTGCGGCTCAACCGCCGGGCCCGCACCCGGTTCGGCTGCTGCGTCCGAAGGGACGGCGCCTACACCATCGAGCTGTCCGAGCTTCTGGCCCGGCAGGGGGAAGAGCGGGCCATCCTTCAAGTTTTGTGCCATGAGGTACTCCACACCTGCTATGGCTGCTCCAACCACGGCGCGCGGTGGAAGGGCTACGCCCAGCGGATGAACAGCGCCTACGGCTACCACATCCGCCGCACCGACAACTATGGCGCGCTGGGCATCGAGGACGACAGGCCGGTGCGCTATTGGGTGGTGTGCGCCCGGTGCGGGCGGCGCATCCCCCGGATGAAGCGCTCCCTTCTGGTGGACCACCCGGAGCGCTACCGCTGCCCCTGCGGGGGGACGCTGCGGGTGGAACGGGCGGGAAACAACCCGCCAGAAAACGGAAAAACATGACTGCTCAGGGCGCTTTCATCGATTTTTCATATGTTGTGCCCGAAAATCCGGCGAAATTTTCCGCATTTTTGTTCAGAAAACCTTTGACGGCGGCGGCAAAGCGGGCTATACTTTCCGTGGAACCTAACTGGCCCAAATGCTTCCAATTTTTTGATCGGAACCGTTTCCATCCCGCCGCCGGCAGGGCGGCACATTTCAGATCTTGAAAGGAGCCCATGTCATGGATATCAAACAACGGATGCAGGAGCTGGCCCAGGCAAAATACGGCCGGGAGCCCGCCCAGTGCGGTGACGGCGAGCTGTACCGCGTACTGCTCCAGCTTACCCAGGAGCTGGCCCAGGCCCGCCCCGCCCCCCAGGGGGAGCGCAAGCTGTACTATTTCTCCGCTGAGTTTTTGATCGGCAAGCTGCTGTCCAACAACCTGCTGGCCCTGGGCATTTATGATGAGGTAAAGCAGACGCTGGCCCAGTGCGGCAAATCCCTGTCCGCCATCGAGGACGTGGAGCCCGAGCCCTCCCTAGGGAACGGCGGGCTGGGCCGCCTGGCTGCCTGCTTCCTGGATTCCATCGCCGCTCTGGGGCTGCCCGGGGACGGTGTCGGCCTCAACTACCACTACGGCCTGTTCAAGCAGGAATTCCACTTGAGCCACCAGTTCGAGCAGCCCAACCCCTGGATCGATGACGACAGCTGGCTCATCCCCACCGGGACGGAGTTTGAGGTGCCCTTCGGCTTCGGGCCGGTGAAGGCCAAGCTCTTTGATATCGCCGTCCCCGGCGCCCACTCCGGCGTGGCCAACCGGCTGCACCTGTTTGATGTGGAGCATCCCGCCCCCGCCCCCCAGGAGGGCATCGACTTTGACAAGACCGACCTGCCCGCCCACCTGACCTCCTTCCTCTACCCCGACGACAGCGACGAGGCAGGCCGGCTGCTGCGGGTGTACCAGCAGTATTTCATGGTGTCCGCCGGGGCCCAGCTCATCCTGAAGGAGCTGGACGAGCGGGGCTTCGCCCCTGAGGCCATCAGCGACCATGTGGCCATCCAGATCAACGACACCCACCCCTCCATGGTCATCCCCGAGCTGGTGCGCCTGCTGGTGGGCCGGGGCCTGTCCATGGACGCGGCGGTGGAGCAGGTGTCCAAGACCTGCGCCTACACCAACCACACCATCCTGGCCGAGGCGCTGGAGAAGTGGCCCCTCGCCTTCATTGAGACGGTGGCCCCCCAGCTGCCGCCCATCCTGCGGGAGCTGGACGCCCGGGCCAAGGCCGCCCACGCCGACCCCAAAACCGCCATCCTCCAGGGGGAGGCGGGCCGCGAGATTGTCCACATGGCCCACCTGGACATCCACTTCGGCTACTCGGTGAACGGCGTGGCCGCCCTCCATACGGAGATTTTGAAGGGCTCCGAGCTGCGCCATTTCTACGACATCTACCCCGCCAAGTTCAACAACAAGACCAACGGCGTCACCCTGCGGCGCTGGCTGGAGGTGTGCAATCCCCAGCTGGCCGCCCTGCTGGACCAGTGCGTGGGCCCCGAATGGCGCACCGACCCCACCCGGCTCAGCCGTCTGATGGACTATTACAACGACAGCTCGGTGCTGGAAAAGCTGCTGGACATCAAGGTGGCCAACAAGCGCGCCGCCTCCGACCTGTTCGCCCGGGACCAGTACGGCATCCGCCTGGACCCGGACGCGGTGTTTGATATCCAGGTGAAGCGGCTGCACGAGTACAAGCGCCAGCAGATGAACGCGCTGTACGTCATCCACAAGTATCTGGAGATCAAGGCGGGCAAGACCCCCCAGCGCCCCGTCACTGTCATCTTCGGGGCCAAGGCCGCCCCGGCCTATGTGATGGCCAAGCACATCATCCACCTGATCTTGAGCCTGCGCAGGCTCATTGAGAACGACCCCCAGGTACGCCCCTGGCTCCACGTAGCCATGGTGGAAAATTACAACGTCACCTGGGCGGAGCGGCTCATCCCCGCCTGCGACATCTCCGAGCAGATCTCCCTGGCCTCCAAGGAGGCCAGCGGCACCGGCAACATGAAATTCATGGCCAACGGCGCGGTCACCCTGGGCACCCTGGACGGGGCCAACGTGGAGATCGCCGAGCTGGTAGGGCCGGACAACATCTACACCTTCGGCGCGGGCAGCAATTACGTCATCGAGCTGTACGACCAGAAGATGAAGGACGCCTCCAAGGGCTACCAGTCCCGGGTGTACTATGAGCGGCCGGCGGTGAAGCCGCTGGTGGACTTCCTCATCTCCCCCACCCTGCTGGAACTGGGGGACGAGGCAGCGCTGAAGGCCCTGTGGACCGACCTCACCACCAAGGACTGGTTCATGGCCCTTCTGGACGTGGAGGCGTACACCGCCGCCCGGGACCGGGCCATCGCCGACTACGGCGACCGCACCGCCTGGGCCCGCAAGATGCTGGTGAATACCGCTCGGAGCGGCTACTTCTCCAGCGACCGAACCATCGCAGAGTATAACCGGGACATCTGGCGCCTGGGCTAAAGCCGGATCGCCGCACAAAGAAGCCCCCCGCCGCGAGGCGGGGGGCTCGTTTTTATTTGGAGGGGAGGATTGCCGCAACCGCCCCGGCGAAATTGCTGATGGGCATGGTCTGGAGCACCACCCGGCCCGGTCCAGTGACCACGGTGTTGAACAGCCCCTCGCCGCCGAACAGCACATTTTTGACCCCCTTCACCGAGCGCACATCCACGGTGCAGGTGGCGTCCAGCATGGCCAGGTTACCGGTGTCGATGATGATCTGCTGCCCCGGCTGAAGGTCGTACTCCACCGCGGAGCCATCGATTTCCAGGAAGGCGGTGCCGTGGCCGGAGAGCTTTTGCAGGATGAAGCCCTCTCCGCTGAAGAAGCCGGACATGCCCTTCTTCTGGAAGAACACGGACAGCTCTACCCCCGCCTCAGAGGCCAAAAAGCCCGACTTCTGCACCACGATGGGCCGGTCCGGGGTGATCTCCACCGCCCGGATGGAGCCGGGGAAGCTGGAGGCAAAGGCGATCATGCCCTGCCCGCCCCTGGCGGTGTAGATGTTCTGGAACATGGACTCGCCGGAGAACATCCGGCCAAACGCCTTGCCGATGCCGCCCGCGCTGGTCTGCATCTCCATGTTGGGGGACATCCACACCATGGAGCCCTTCTCGGTAATCATGGACTCGCCCGACTCCACGTCGCAGATGACCACGGGCATAGGTTCGCCGGTGATATTATAGCGCATATGTACTCCTCCTTCTTCTTGGGGCTGCGCCCCTTTGAGGAAAGTATACACCCAGCCGGGGCCAAACGCAATTTAAAATTTGCGAAAAATGTTCACCCCAGCCCCCGCAGACAGTCCGCCACAGGGCGGATGTACTTGGGGTCGCTGATGTCATAGGAGCGGGAGATTGCGTCCTGGAACGCCTGGTCCTCCGGGGTCCTGTCCTTTTTGCGGCCCATGGCCCAGCCCGCCACCTTCAGCATGGCCCGGTCACCCGCGCCCAGCTTCTCCAGGCACAGCCCCGCCTGGAGGTAGAAGTGGGGGACGGCGTCCAGCTCCCCAGGGGTGAGGTTCTGTTCCCAGACTTTTCGGATCTGCTCCCCCGCCCCGTTGGGCATGGCCCCGGTGGCAAACACCACCAGCTTTTTCGCGCCCCGGCTGTTCAGCAGCTTCTGCGCCTTCTTCCAGCCGTCCACCACACCGGCGTGGAGGCGCCTGCCAAAGGCCACGGCGGCATATTGGGACAGGTCGGCGGGGGCATCCCCCAGGGGCAGGGCGGCGCAGCCCAGTTCCTCCGCCAGCAACTGGGCGTATTTCCGAGTAAAGCCGGTTTTGCTGTTGTAGAGAATAGTAAAATTAAGGAAGCGCTGATTTAAGCAGTCAAAAATCCGGGAAACAGTCAAAAGGTGATGGTAAACGTCAAATAAAGGAGCATATTCGTGAGAGGCATCCTCGTTTTCCATACCCTATCCCACCTAAAAGGGCGCAAAAACCTTGAGCGGGGGATGGAGAGCCGCCCGCCCTGGCAAGCATATACAGATTCGCGATGGCGAAAAGCACATGTAAGCGGTTAAGGTTCTTTCCCAGCCCTCTATAAACGGCCTTTCGGAAACCGAAGATGTTTTTCACGATCCGATAGGGGTGTTCCACTTTACAACGCACGGATGATTTTTGGTTTTCAATATACCGCTCCCAGTCAATGGCGTTATCTGAAACCTTGGGCAGCCGGCCCGATCCGCGGTTGATACGGTATTCAATGGCAGAACGCTGGAGGCTGTTTCTGATTTCCTCCCGTTTCTCTACCGCATTTTTTGACTTTGCGGCGCATTTGTTGTATTATCACGGAATGGGTTCTGGCAATACGGAATAGGTTAGAAAGCAACAAAAAACGAGGGCTACCGCACCGTATAGGTGCGATAGCCCTCGTTTTCAGTTTATAGAGGGAGAACCAGAACGAAACACTGCTCCAACAAGTAAATTGTTGCAGAGTTCGTCTGGCTCTCCAATGGTGACCCAGCGGGGACTCGAACCCCGGACCTTCGCCTTAAAAGGGCGTTGCTCTACCAACTGAGCTACTGGGTCATATTTGGCTGGGATGGCTGGACTCGAACCAGCGAATGCGGGAGTCAAAGTCCCGTGCCTTACCACTTGGCTACACCCCAATGTTGAAGTGAGGCGAGGGCCGGAGCGGACGCTCCGGCCCTCAGCCACGGTATGGGGTGGGTAATGGGGCTCGAACCCACGACACCCGGAACCACAATCCGGTGCTCTGCCAGCTGAGCTATACCCACCATATCCAATTTTCGCCTTGGCGGCCCCCGCCAAAACCCTTTAAGCCGGTTTTGGTGGGGATCGTGAACCTTGCGGAGGCACCTGGGAAAACCGCCTGCGGCAGATGGCACGCCTGAAGGGACTCGAACCCCTGACCCACTGCTTAGAAGGCAGTTGCTCTATCCACCTGAGCTACAGGCGCATATGGAGCGGGTGATGGGAATCGAACCCACGCGACCAGCTTGGAAGGCTGGGATTCTACCATTGAACTACACCCGCATGGTTGGGCGCATCCGCAAATGTCAGCTTGGATAGGATAGCACAAAACCGCAGTCTTGTCAATCCCCTTATGAGGAAAAACCTTCATGCCGGGGCCCGCAACCTAAAGTTGCGAAAGTTCCAGCCAAATTTGGTTGACCGAAGCGGGAAAAGCGGCTAAGATAAAACCATGCTGGCGGCCAGGCAATGTGAGAACCAGGAGGTATATCCCTATGAAATTCGGAGAAAAACTACAAAAGCTGCGCAAGCAGAGCGGCCTTTCCCAGGAACAGCTGGCCGCCCGGCTCACGGTGTCCCGCCAGGCGGTGAGCAAGTGGGAGCTTGACGACACGATGCCGGACACGGAAAATGTCATCCAGCTCAGCCGGATTTTTGGCGTGAGCTGCGACTATCTGCTCCGGGAGGAGGTGGACGAACCCGGCGCGGCCCTGGCCGTCCAGGACCTGCCTCAGCCTGCCCAGCCCGGAGGGGCCCATCTGGACCGGCAGGGCTGGACGCACAATGCCTTTGCCCTGTCCCTGGGGGTGTGTGCGCTCGGCATGGTAGGAGCCTTTATGTTCTACCGGTTTCGCGGCCATACCGTCCGTCCGCTGGCCATCGGATTTATGATCCAGCTGTTGGGCGTGGTTCTGTTTGAACTGGCAGTCTCCCGAATGGGGGACTGGCGGAACACCGCTCGCCTGAGCTTTTACGCAATTGCGTGCTGGCTGGTACTCCCCATCCCCGTATTGCTGGCCCTCAACTGGGGATTTGGCCTGGGATTCTGGAATGGCACGCCTCTGCAGGGGTTATTCTGCTACTTTGCCGTGTACCTGCTGTTGAGTGCGGCTGTGACAGCAATCCTGCTCCTCACGCGCCGCCACCGCGTCAAACCGTGAAAAATTCCCTGCATCAAACCGCACCCGCCTCCCCATCCTATTTTCAGAAATACGTCTCCTCCCAGCTTGGGGCGGGAGGCAAGAAGAAAATCGGGTGGGGGGATTTTTATGCGCTGGCTCAGGTATTTCATCATTTACAGCTTCGCGGGCTTTTTACTGGAGGTGGCCTTCGCCCGTGCCATCCGCCACCCCAAACGGGACCGCAAGTGCCTGCTCCTCCTCCCCTTGTGCCCGGTGTACGGCCTGGGGGCGTGCCTGATCCTGTGGCTGGCCCCCCTGGTGAAAAGCCCCCTGTGGGCAGCGCTGGCAGGAGGACTGGCCGCCACCGGGGCGGAGCTTGTCATGGGCGCGTTTTACCGCTTCGCGCTGGGGGTGGAATTCTGGGACTACTCCAATATGCCGGGAAGCCTGGGCGGGCTGGTGTGCCCGGTGTTCTCCCTGTGCTGGACGGCGCTGTCCCTGGCGTTGGTATATCTGGTTCATCCCCCCGTCGCCGCCTTAGCCGCCCGCATCCCTGCCTGGCTGGGCCCCCCCGCCCTCATTGTATTGGCGGCGGATATCCTGGTGTCCTGCGCCGCCTTGCGGCGGACAGGCACCACCGATGTACTGCGCTGGTACGCGCCCAAATAAGCCCCGTCCTTTTGCTTATTGAACCAAGTGTAGCCGTCACGCAAATGTCCCTGAATTAGTTTGAAATATGTCACTATACCTGCAATTAAACGATGTTTCAGCTAATTCTTGTGGGTGGTGCAGCACTCATCGTTTGGTATCTGAAATCATTTTACGCCGAGCGTGCGAACCGAGAAAAAAGGCAGAAGAACATCGCATCAAACATGGCGGAGAATATATTTTGGAATGGAGCGGAAACTTGGCAAGCGGCGCCCCGGATTCGGAGTTTGGGAAATTAGTTGTAGAGGTTCCGAAAAAGCGTGGAGACGGTGCGGCACGTTTTTATGAAAAAGGGCTGGTACTGGAAAAAAGCGATTGCCCTATCGATTGCCCTATTTTGAAATTAAAGACGTACTATTGGTAGCCGCTACACCGGGCTCAAAATTCACTTTGAAACAAGCGGCAAGGGAGGTTGCTGTAGCTGTACCAGCTTAAAACAGCGAAAGCGGATAATAGCGAACTATGACAAAATATTACTCAAATTGGTGAATCGGCCCATAAAACCAGCCTGTCACAGAGAAAAGTGACAGGTTGGTTCTTTTGTTTGGAAATTGCAATAGGTGAATGTCAGCACTGTTATAAAGACAATTTCAATCGCTTCGCTTGTATAAATATCTGTGATTTGCCAAATTCACTCTTATTTTTGTAAGTTGAGATAACAATTGACTCGTATTTTAGTGTCTCTAAAAAAATATTCGCTCATTTTTTGTTGCTATTTCTCCGCGTCCGGCGTATACTATATCTTAGGTAACGATGATAGGGGGAACGCATATGCGCTACTTGAAACGGAAAATCGACTTATTTTTGGCAGAATGGAAGGCCAACTCCAGCCACAAGCCGCTGATCGTCAAAGGCCCCCGGCAGGTGGGCAAGACGGAGTCTGTCCGGCGGTTTGCCCAGAGCAGCTACGAAAATATAATCTACATCAATTTTGTGGAGGAACCCAAGTACAAGCGCATCACCGCCGATGGCTATAAGACAGATGATATTGTCAAAAACATCTCCCGCCTGGACCCTGGCAAGCGGTTCCCGCCCGGCAAGACACTGTTCTTCTTTGACGAGCTTCAGGAATTCCCCGATATTGCCACCGCACTAAAATTCTTTTCCATTGATGGCCGCTTTGATGTGATCTGCAGCGGGTCCATGCTGGGGATCAATTATCGGAAAATTGAGAGCAACAGTGTAGGTTACAAGACAGACTACGAGATGTACTCTATGGATTTTGAGGAATTTCTCTGGGCGAAGGGCTATGATGACGGGTTTATTGCGGATTTGCTGAGCCATATGAGAACACTGACACCCTTCAGCGAATTGGAGCTGTCCGTCTGTAACTCCCTTTTGCTGGATTACTGCATCCTGGGCGGGATGCCGGCGGTGGTGCGGGAGTATGTGGAACGGGGCACCTTTGAGGGCTCTCTGGATATTCAACAGCAGCTTATCGCCGACTACAAGGAGTATATCCGAAAATACGCCGAGGGGCTGGATCAGGGCCGCATCCTCAACGTATTTAATCAGATCCCGCCTCAGTTGGCTAAGGACAACAAAAAATTCCAGATTTCCAAGGTGGCCTCCGGGGCCAGGTTCAAGAACTACCGGGGGTGTATCGAGTGGCTCAACGATGCCGGGATGGTGAATATCTGCTATTGTCTGAATTTCCCGGAGCTGCCGCTGAAGGGCAACTACGAGGAGACCAAGTACAAGCTGTATTTTGCCGACAGCGGCCTGCTGGTGGCTATGCTGGACGAGGAGGCCCAGGAGGATCTGCGGGCCAATAAAAACCTGGGGGTATACAAGGGTGCGCTCTATGAGAACATCATGGGAGAGGCGCTGGTGAAAAGCGGCTGTGGGCTGTACTACTATAAGCGGGAGGATTCTACGCTGGAGGAGGACTTTTTCGTCCGCACCGCCTCAGAACTGATCCCGGTGGAGGTCAAAGCCACCAACGGCAGGGCCAAGTCCCTGCGCACGCTGATCTCCAGCGAAAAATACAGCGATATTTCCTACGGGATCAAGCTCACTGGGGGGAATATCGGGTACAGCGACAATATTTATACGTTTCCGTACTTTTGCGCGTTCTTGCTGAAGAGGTACTTGAAGTCGGGAAACGGAATGATCTCATAGGAAAACGGAGCTGGAGACGATGCAAATAGAATCCTGGAAGAACTGGTTTCAACCCCACATTCTGGAACGGGGAAGGGCTTACTTTGAAGAGGACCGGGTCTCAGTTCTGGAGCGCACGGAGGACGGCTACACCGCCACTGTGGAAGGCACGGAGGAATACGAGGTGGAGATCCTGCTGGATGGAGACTCCATTGAGGATATGCTCTGTGACTGTCCCTATGCGGAGGATGGAAATGCCTGTAAGCACATGGCGGCGGTCCTGTTTGCGGCGGCCGCTGCCGAACCGTCCAAGGAGGAAGCTCCGGCAAAAAAGGAGCGTCTGACTCCTGCCGGTCTTGTGGAAAAAATTTCTGACAGCCAACTCCGTCCGCTGCTGACAGAATTGGTATCCGCGGATGAGAAACTTTACAGGGCGCTGCTCCTTCGATATGGGGAGACATCTCTGGATGAATGTATGAGGACGCTGAAAAAAGAACTGACCTCCATCAGGAGGCAATACGCAGGCAGAGATGGTACCATAGACTATTACCATGCGGGAGAGTTCTCAGAGGCGATCGCAGATCATATTCAGCGGCAGACGGCAACGCTTCTGGCCCGAAACGCGCCTGTGTTGGCGTTCCAGGCAGGAATGGATGCGCTGCGGAAATATTCTGATTACAGCATAGACGATTCCGATGGCGAATACGGGTTGATTATGGAGACAATGGGCGATATGTGCACGGATGTCCTGGCTGCCGCAGACGAGGCTATTGCCGAAAAAATATTTGACCTCCTGTCTGACTGTGTCAAATCAGACCGAGAGGACTGGTTTGTCCAGGATTTTGCGTCGCAAATGGTGTTTTCACATTTTGTGGGAACGCATTTTGATGAAAAGAAATTGGCGTTGACAGATGAGCAGATCGCCACGCTTACCCTATCAGGTAAGAAAGATTACTCCAGTGAATATAAGATGGAAGAACTGCTGACGCGCCGTTTTGATCTGATGAAGAAGCTGTCCTTGCCAAGGGAGGAGCTGGACGCCTTTTTAGACCGATACACAAGCTATTCCGATATCCGCAAGCTGCGTATCCAGCAGGCACTTGATGAGGGGAAGACGGACGAGGCCATTCGTCTGCTGGAGGAGGGCAAGTCCGCCGACCGTGACAAACGGGGGCTGGTAGCGGAGTATAGCGAATGGCTGATGAACCTGTACGAGCGACAGGGACAGCGGGACAAGCTGATTGCGGAACTGGAGTATCATGTCTTTGTCCTGTCCTCCGGCGGTATGGAGATGCTGAACCGCCTGAAGAAAGCGTGTACGCCGGTGCGGTGGATCGAGTACAGAGAGCGGTATCTTTCCGGGCGAGCTTACCACAAGCTGGAGCTTATGGAATCCGAGGGGCTTTGGGAACGCCTGATGAAAGCGGTCACCGCAGCTGGGTGTCTTTCCATCTTGGACCGCTATGAGGCGGCCCTGAAAAAGCGGTATCCAAACGAGATGCTGGGGGCATACGCTTGTATTCTGACCAAAGAAGCAGCGGCGGTGTCCGACCGAAAGCGGTATCAGGAGTTGGCCCGCTATCTGAAAAAACTCAGGAGCTACCCGGGCGGGACAGAGCGGACGGCACAGCTGGCGGAGGACTGGCGCACCCGGTACATCCGCCGCCGGGCTATGATGGAGGAGCTGCGGAACGCGGGGTTTTAACTGCATCATTGTCATAAGGGGCTTTTTGCGCTATAATAGCTTTGGACAGGAGATGTTCCCCGTGAGCTGCCACAATATTGGTCATGGTTTGAATGAGGTGGTTCGCAAGGTCCTTGAGGAATATGACGCTGGGCTGATTCCCTACGAGTCTGCTTTCCACATCCTTCAGCAGTGTCAGCGCCAGTGATAAAATGAAAGAAAACGCCGAGGAAAAAATGTAGTTT
>CAJUQD010000007.1 GCA_910588105.1 uncultured Oscillospiraceae bacterium
CAAAACTACATTTTTTCCTCGGCGTTTTCTTTCATTTTATCACTGGCGCTGACAGCAACACCCGCAACCTGTTGCAGAATAACACCCGGGACATCATTGACAGCCAGAACAGCGGCTTCCGGGCCATCCTGGACAAGATGTGCCAGCAGGAGCTGGCCGCGAAGGACGACCGAATTGCCGCCCAGGCCGCTCAGATCCAGGCGCTCCAGCTGTCCGCCTCCCAGGCTCAGCAGAACGCCGCCATCGGGGCAATGATCTCCGCCAGCGAGGCCACTATTCTGCGGCGCACCGGCGCGGAGTGCCCCACTTCGGCCTATGTGGTTCAGCCCCCCACGCCCGTGAACTTCCCCACCAACTGCTGCGGGCAGTTTGCAGGCTGGGGCGGTAACGGCTGCGGCTGCAACCAGGGCTGTGGCTGCTGAGTGGTTATTTCCAGTTTGGAAATAACCACTTCCCCGGAATAATGGGTGATTATTTCGGGTCGGCGGGCTGATTGTCTGCCGCCCCTGACATTTAGGAGGTAAATCTATGAGCTGTAAACCTGTTTGCAAGCTCTGCGACAGGCTGGTGATCTCCCGGGCTGTCACGTTCACCGGCGGAAATCTGGTAATTAACCTGCCCGCCGGAAACTACCGAAACGGGTGCAAATATTGCATTGTGGTGGCTCAGGCCATTCCGTTGGCAACAACCATCAACGCGCCCGTGGTAGTGACCATCGGCACTGGCGCACAGCAATATCCGCTGACCAACCGCTGCTGCGCTCAGCTTACTGCCTGCGCCATCCGCACACGGACCCGCTATGCTACTGTGGTTTCCACCAGCGGGACCGGGGGCACGTTTAAGCTGTTGGGCAATGCGTGTCCGTGCCCTACCAATAATCTGGCCAGCATCAACGGGACGGCGCCCGCCGCGCCCACTGAGCCCACGGCCTGAAAGGAGACATCAACATGGAAAAACTGCATGATCTGAAGAAAAAGCTGTGGGCCGAGCTGGAAGAGCTAGCCGAAAAGCGAGACATGGGTGCTGGTGACCTAGAGGTAGTCCACAAAATCACCGATACCATCAAGAACATCGACAAGATCTGCATGCTGGAGGACGGCGACGGCTACAGCGAGGCCGTGGACGGCGACGACTATGGCCGTGGCTCCAGCTATGCCAACCGCGGCAAACACTATGTCCGCGGCCATTACAGCCGGGATGATGGCCGCGGCGGCATGGGCGATTACAGCTCCCGCCGTGGTGGCCGCTCCCGGGGCGGCTACAGCCGCGACGATGGCCGAAGCCAGATGATGGAGCACCTGGAGATGGCCCTGGATAGTGCCAGCGACCAGGATCGGGAGATCATCAAGCGCTTCATGCGCCAGTTGGAGAACGCCTAAGGGGGTGCGGCCGTGTCCGCGCCTAACCTGAAAGAGCTAGACTGGGCGATCTCTGAGTTGGAGAGTCAGGAAAGCTCCGAAAGCCGCTATATGCTTCTCGCGGCGCTATACACCTGCCGGAACGAAATGCTGGGCTTGACTGCCTTGCAGCCGCAGCCACAAATTGCGGCTTACTCCGAGACGGCTGGCCCTATCGAGGAGCGGGTTGGTCGATATGGAAACAGCGATTTTTTAAAAGCCGTAGCAGACAAAGACCCGGCTAAAATCTGGGCCATCCTGGACGATTTTGTAGGGTCGCTCAGTTTAGTCAATCGCAGGGCGTATGATCATTTGGTTGAGCGGTTGGAAAACGCGTAAAAGGAGGGGGTTTCCCCTCCTTTTTCTGTGTGTAAATCCGTGTGCAGTTTTTTCGGTAAAAGCTATCATTTCCAAATACATATCAGTCATAGATGATAGTTTGTAAATTCACAAACCCGTTGCGGCCGTAAGAGAAAACCAGGAAGCCTTGCAAATCAAGGCTTCCTGGTTTGGTGGAGCGACCGCAACCAACGGTGAACACCCCGCATAGCCGGAAACGTCACTTTCAAAGTGTCCTTCTATCTCGTCCAGAAGAATATCATCAATGGTGATCGGCCTGTCCCCGCCGTTGAGGATCAGCGTCATTCTGCCGTCGTAGAGGTAGATGGCCCGCAGGAAAATATTCACCATCCCCCGTCGGTTGTTCTCGTCGTTGACATTTCCTCGTTTCAGCGAGTAGAGAAACGCCTTAATCTGTGGCGCGGTGAATGTGACCTGCTTTCCCATCTCAATAGCAAGCTGGCCCTGTAACTCGTCCTTTTCCCGCTTGCGCTTCTCAATGCGCTCGGCAATCATATCCACCGCCTGCCCGCGCTCCAAGGCTTTCCATAGGTTTTCAATAGCGGCATCCGCCTCCTGTATCGCCGTCTTGATGCGCTTGATGGCGGAGCTGTCATAGTCGGCCTCACAAGCGGCGGCAACCGCAAGGGCGATTTTTTCAATGTTGCTGTCCGTCAACAGCTTCCGGCACTCCAAAACAACCCTGTCCTCAATTTTCTGCTTGTTGACAACTTTCTTCCGGCAGGTCTTTTTCTTGGCGTTCTTGCAGGCATAGTAGCGATAGGCCGTCCCGGATTTCCCTGTCCCGCCGTAGCCAGTCATCATCTCCCGGCAGTAGCCGCAGAATAGTTTTGTTGTCAGCAGATATTCCTCTCGCCCTCTAGAACGGGCGGGAGCTTTTTTGTTGCGGTCGAGAATGTGTTGTACCCGCTGAAAAAGTTCGTCCTCAATGATACGGGGCATCCCGCCCGGCGTTTCCGTGTCCTTGTAGATGTAATAGCCGATGTACCGCTTGTTCCGCAAAAGCCGGTGCAGGCTGTTTTTATTGAACTCTTTTCCTTGGGAGGTCTTGACCTGCTTTGCGTTGAGATATTTCGTGATTTCAGCGACAGTTTTTCCGCTGGCGTACATCTCAAAAATCTCCCGGACAACAGTAGCACCCTCCGGGTCAACATGGAAGCGGCGTTCCTCGTCCACATAGTAGCCAAGTCCCGGATTGCTCCCATTGCTCAAACACTTTTCGGCGTTGATGTCCATGCCCCGCCGTATCTTTTGGGACAGCTCCGCCGAGTAGTATTCGGCCATGCTCTCCAACACGCCCTCCACCAAAATACCGCTGGCGTCGTCGCTGATATTTTCCCTGGCGGAGATCACCCGGACACCGTTCTTTTTCAACTTGGCCTTGTTGATGGCGCTGTCGTAGCGGTTCCGGGCGAAGCGGTCAAGCTGGTAGACAAGTACGCCCTCAAAAACGTGTTTGTCGCTGTCGGCAATCATGCGCTGAAACTCGGCCCGGCTGTCCGTCGTGCCGCTCTGCGCCCGGTCGATGTATTCTCCAATCACAATATGTCCGTTGTTCTTAGCGAACTCGTAGCAGGTCTGAAGCTGGCCCTCAATGGATTGCTCCGTCTGGCTGTGGCTGGAATATCGGGCGTAAATGACGATGTTCACTCTTTCACCCCCTCCAGCATTTCAACGATGGCTTTTTTCAAGCGGTCATTCATAGGCGAGGCTGGGTCAAAGCACATCTCCACAAACCGCCTCATGTCCCTATCTTCCTCCAGAATTTTGGGCTTGTATTCGTACAGCTTGCCCTGGGGCTTTTCAGTGCGGCAGCAGATATAATCCATCGACACATCGAAGTAATCCGCATACCAGATCAGCACTTTGATGGGAGCGGCGGAGTAGCCTGTTTCGTATCGGTTGATGGTAGCCTGTGGGATGCCAGCGATTTTTCCGAACTTGGCTTGGGATAACCCAATGCCCTCCCGGAGCGTTCTCAATCTTGTGCCTATATCGCTCAAATTGCTCACCTCCTGTCGTACTGATAGTATAGCAGAAAGTGAGATTTCTGTCAATCCATATTATGAATTATAAAGAAAAGGAGATGTGAATACAATGTCAGTATTTCATGTCAAGAAAACCACAGACTACACCGTCATGGCAAACTACCATCTGCGGGACAAATCTCTGTCCCTGAAAGCTAAGGGCCTCCTGTCGCAAATGCTGTCACTCCCGGAAGAATGGGACTATACCCTGCAAGGGCTGGCCTACATCAACCGGGAGCAGATCGACGCCATTCGTCAGGCAGTCCACGAGTTGGAGCGGGCGGGGTATATTGTGCGGACGAGGGAACGGGACAGCCGGGGACGGCTGCGGGGAGCGGAGTACACCATCTACGAACAGCCGCAAACACCGTCATCTTTACCGGCGTTGGAATAACCTGCGTCGGGAAATCCAATGTTGAAAAAGCCTATGTAGGCAAATCCGACGCAATAAAATAAAGATAGAAGTAAATACAGAAAAATCAAGTAAAGATCAATCAATTACCCATTCCCTTCCTATCCTTTCCCCTACCCCTTTCCTTGGGGAATGAGCGGCAAAGCCGCCGGAAAGGAAGGGAACGGAAGCGGGAAGCAGGGAGGCCAGATAGTAGCAGGGGTTATCGTCGATGTTATTTGACCCGCAGAAACCGTACAGCCGCTTCGCGTCTGTACGGTTTCTGCGGGTGCCACAAGAGGGCCGCAGGGCCTCTTGTGTGACAGTACAGTTTCACAGTTCAGCATAGGCCAGGACAGGAGCGCCGGAGTGTCGGCCTCCCGCCCTGGCTTTTTCATGCCTATTTCTACGCATTTAGAACCTCATTTTTGAGAGTGCGGGTCAAATCGTACTACCCCTCGTGTGACCGCCGCCTGAAAACCTTGAAAACAGGCCGATGAACAGGCCCTAAATGCGTAGGCTGATGGGCTGATTTGGGACTATTAACCGAGGCGTCGGCAAGAGTGCTATGTAGAAAGAGTTACCCCCATTTTCGGGAGAACAGATATAAACACCTTGCCCCTCTCCGACACTCACGAAAAAAGCCTGTGTTTTTAATACCTCCGGGGGTTGCTTTTTCTACGCCTGACCCATAAATTTTCTGTCCCGCTGTTCCTGCGTCTTAGTGCGGACTTTTCAGGTAGTCTGATAAAATACAACGCTACATCTGCTATGCCTCTGTGAGCGCCGCCCTTGTTCTGCATAAGGGTTTGGGACTATCCCAACAAGCAAAACGGACACGGCCCAGCAGGGGCCAAATTGGGCCGTTTTTCGGGAGTGTGGCCACACTCCCTATGCTTGCTACGATAGCGTCTCCCCGTTCTTTTTTCCTAAAAGTGCCTCAAAAAAGTTCTGATTTCAAAGTCGCTATCCAGGTTTCAATCGTTTCAGCTAAAACAAACTGCTGGCGCAAAACTGCCATACCGATTTCGGGAACCTCCGGCGCATTTTCTTTTTCCCGCAGGTTTTCTTCCAGATACATTTTCAAATCCCGCACATTTTTTTCAATGCTGGCAACGCAGGATTTTTGCATTTCCGAAGGAACGCTGTCCAAATTTACAATCACAGCATTGAAATCCAAAAATATACGGATAGGCTGGGCGGAGAGTTCTTCCATAAGACGCTCAAATTCCTGTTCACCGTTGGCCGTCAGCGAGTAAACTGCTTTTTCCGGCATATTGTTTTCCCGCACAAGGACGCTTTGGAGCAGACCCTTTTCCTCTAACTGAATGACCTTTTTATAGATAGACGGTGTACTGATTTTTACCCATTTTGAAATATTTCGGTATTCCACCAGCTTTTGAATGTCGTAGGCACTCAGCGGCTGCTTTTTGAGCATCCCAAGGACAATCAAATCTATTGTTGCCATGAAGTTTTCCCCTTTCGCACTTGACAACTACTATAAATCATAGTAGTATGTGTTGACCGGCAGCTACTATAAAGTATACTACTTCATATTACACTGGCTGTCAAGAGAAAGGAGCAATTTATGGACGGAAAGAAAAAAATGGCGCTTTTGGGGAGTGCACCAATTCCCAAAGCTCTCCTGGCGCTGGGCATTCCAACGATGATTGGTATGCTCATTAACGCCCTCTACAATTTGGTAGACACCTATTTTGTAGGCGGGCTGGGAACCGACCAGATGGGCGCAGTCACGGTTGCCTTTCCCCTGGGACAGATTGTTGTTGGCCTGGGCCTGCTGTTCGGAAATGGCGCTGCCGCCTATCTGTCCAGGCTATTGGGGCGGGGCGACAAGGACACGGCGAACAAGGTTGCGAGTACGGCCATATACAGCGGCGTTTCCATTGGCGCAGTCGTGATCCTGTTCTCCGTTATCTTTCTGGAACCAGTTTTGAAACAAGCTGGCGCAATCGAAAGTGTGATGCCCTATGCAATCACTTACACACGCATCTATATCGTGTTCTCCATTTTCAACGTATTCAATGTCACCATGAACAACATTGTTTCCAGCGAGGGGGCGGCAAAAACGGCTATGTGTGCGCTGATGGCTGGTGCGGTGCTGAATGTGATATTAGACCCTGTTTTCATCTATGCGCTGAACCTCGGTGTAGCTGGCGCGGCGATTGCAACGGCGATTTCCCAAATCGTTTCCACACTGGTTTATCTGTGCTATATACTCCGGAAAAAGAGCGTGTTCAGCTTCAGCGTTAGAGAGTGTTGCTTTGCAAAAGAGATTATGTCCGAAATTTTGAAAATCGGTATTCCCACGCTGATTTTTCAACTCCTGACCAGTCTTTCCATTGGCATGGTAAACAGCGCGGCCAAAGAATACGGTGGCTCCGCCCTGGCCGCTATGGGGCCGGTCACAAAAATCATGTCCATGGGGACATTGATAGTCTTTGGTTTTCTGAAAGGCTTTCAGCCTATCGCCGGATTTAGCTATGGGGCAAAAAAGTTTGACCGGCTGCGAGAAGCTATCAAAACTGCTATCCTCTGGTCTACTGCCTTTTGCGTGATTTTTGGTGTTATTGCCGCTGTATTCTCTACGCAAATTGTATCCCTTTTCACAAAGGAAGATGCGGAGATGGTTCGTGTCGGCTCTATTGCGCTACGGGCAAACGGCCTCTCTTTTGTCCTTTTTGGTTTTTACACAGTCTATTCCTTCCTGTTTCTTGTGATGGGAAAAGCCACAGAGGGCTGCATCCTCGGCGCTTGCCGTCAGGGGATTTGTTTTGCCCCTGCTATTTTGATACTTCCAGCGGTTTGGGGATTAGGCGGCGTTCTCTATACACAGCCGATAGCGGATATTATTTCAGCGATTGTCACTGTAGTTATGGCGGTTCGGCTACACAGAGAATTGCGGATAGCAGAAACCCATATCTCCGTCTCCACTCCACCCCAGGAGCATTGATGAAATAAGATGGTACGAATGAACGCAACACGAAAATGTTCTCACTGGATGTGCTGTCCTGCCTGTGGCGGAAAGACCCGAATAAAAGTATACGAAGATACGGTGCTTGAAAGGTTTCCGCTGTATTGCCCCAAGTGCAAGCAAGAAATGCTAATCAGTGTCCGACAACTGAATACGTCGATTATAGAGCCAGACGCACAGACGCAGAGCCGGTAACGTTACGGGAACTTCCCCTATAGTTATCGGCTTTGCCTTTGAAAAGTCGTGGCTAAGTCAAATAAGGAGCAACGGCTTTTCAGAAATCAAAAGCCGTCGCTCCTTTTGCGCTGTGGCGGTACATAGGAGCAGCCGCCATGAAACACAAAGCCATTCTACACAACCTAGCAGTCCATGATTTATCAAAAAAAGCCTGCTTCCCTCAAGGGAGAACTGCGGTCACAACACTATACTATATAATGCAGATATAGTAAACTATACAGTGCAAACCGCCCGGTGGGTCTATGACCTGCCGGGCGGTTTTTGTCGTTCCCCGCGGTCTGGAAAATTTTCTTCACTTTTTTCTCTGCGGAAAGCGGTTTTGCGCGCAAAACCTGTGCCGCTGAACGCTCTGTTAGCGGAAAGGGAAAGTACCACTCACCATCCCCCAGCGAAAGGGGGTGAGAAGATGGAACCCAACCCCCGCGACTACGGCGAACGGTGCAGGTTTGACGCCTTTTGCAAGACCGTATTGAAGCATGAGGCTATCGACTACATCCGGGAAATGAAGCGGCGGGCCAGCCGGGAAACGTCCCTGGAGCGGCTGCCCCAAGCGGCGATGGACAAGCTGTGTTCGGCGGACAGTTACCCCAGCGATAGCTATGTGTTTTCGTACTGCGGCTGCTACCTGCCAATCAGGAGCCAACAAGTGGCCGACGCCTTTGCCGGTCTGCCGGAGCAGGAGCAAAGCATTTTGATTTTGCGCCTGGTGCTGGACTTGACGGACAGCGAGATCGGCGAAGCCCTGGGGCTGTCCCGGAATGCCGTCCAGCGGCGCAGAACAAAATCGCTGAATGTCCTGCGAACGAAACTGACAGCGAGGAAAGGAGGTTAGCGCCTATGAAGCGTCGTAACTACAAGGGCCGTGAACCGCTTCCGCTGGCGGTGAGCGATGCGGCCCAGACCGGGGACGCTGACGCTGTAGAGCAAGTCTTGCGATACTACGAAGGTTACATAAACAAGCTGTGTACCCGGACGGTCTATGACGAAAGCGGCTGTCCCCATGCCTGCTTGGACGAGTACATGAAAAGCCGTCTGGAAAACAAACTGATCCGCGCCATTCTCGGCATGAACTGATAACCGGCCCCGGCTGGGGGGAGCAGCTTACCCTTTCCCTGTTCCTCCCGCCTGCGGGGCCTTGTCCTGCGTTTTGGAAAGGGGAAATGCCTTTGACGAAAGAACAACCTGAAATCAGAACTGAAACCTGTCAAATCGAACTGCCGCAGGCTATCATAGAAACCTTTGCCCGCTTCCTCGTCCCGGAGATACGGAAATATTATGACAGCGAACAGGGCCAGCGGGAGTTTGCGGAGTGGCAGGAAGCACAAGGCAAAACGAAATAAACCGATAAAACAGCGGAGGCCAAGGCTTTTATACCTTGACCTCTGCTGTTCGTTTCGACATCAGAACCACACCATGACGGCGAAACCGCCTTTGAAATAATAGGTGTTCGTCCAATGTCCATCTGGTGGCCCATAGGAGAGTTTATAAGAACTCCCCCAGGGCCAGAACCACCTCCCCCGGCGGCCTCTTTTAGCGAGGAAGTCAGCACATTCTTCTCGCCGCTGTAGTAGTAGTGAACCTCTATCTTATCGTCCCAGAGGTACACGGCTTTGACGAAAGTATCAAACAGCCGCTTTTGATAGTCCTTGCTGGTCACGTCTCCGTCACGGAGCTGCTCCAGCGTCCAGATGATGCGCTCCTTCTCCATAACTGTCTCCTCGCTGGCAGCTCTGGCGATAGCAATAGATTTCTCCAATGTGGAGATGTCCAGTTCCAACTCCAGGAGCCGATCCTTGGTCATTGCGGTGAAGATTCCCTGCTCGATGGCGTTCATGATGTTCTTGGCGGCTTTCCGATCTGCGGCAAGTTCGGACTCCATAGCGGCGATCTCCGCCTCGCTACTGGATTGGGCCAGGACTTCCATTGCGCTGGCGGCGATCCACTCTATCACCTCGTCCTGGAGGATAAACCGCTGCGTGAGTTCGGCAACAGTCTGCTCAATGTAGTCCTTCCTGACGTTCTCCTTTTTGCAGGAGCCGCCGGTGCGCCGGTCATTGCAGGTGTAGTAGTAGTGCTTATCGCCCGTCTTGCTGGTACCGGAGATCCCCACCATGAAGGACTTGCAATAGCCGCAGTGGAGTTTCCCCGTCAGCAGATAATCATTGTTCTCCCGGTGCCTCCCCCTGGGATTCTTCTTTGTCTCTAAGTGCTTTTGCATGGCGTAGAAAACCTCCTTTTCCAGAATGGGCGGTATGCCCTGTTCGCTGACGTACCCAGAGTGCCGGTAGACGCCAATGTAATTGTCGTTGGTAAGCAGGCGGTGAAAACTGTTCTTATTCCAGAGTCCTTTCCTTTTGGTCTTTATGCCTCGCCCATTCAGATCGTGGGCGATGTCCACGAACGACTCGCCCTCCAGCACCCGTTTATAAATCTCTCGGACGATGGCGGCCTCTGCCGGCTCTATGGCGTACCGGCCATCCGGCCCCCTTACATATCCCAACGGGATCGCACCGTTGACCTTACAGTTCTCGGCATTGTCCCTCATGCCCCGCCTGATGTCTTCGGCCATGTTTTCAGAGTAGAACTGGTTGACGTTCATCATCGTGCGGAGGGCAAACCGGCCGGCCGCGGTGTTGCCAAACTCCTCTTTGGCGTAGAGTGTTTCAATACCAAAGCGGCCCAGCTTGTCCTCGTAGCTGAGGGCATTAAGCATATTCCGGGCGATGCGATTTGACTTGTACGCCACCACCACAGTGAATTGCCGCTTCTCTGCATCCCGCATCATCTTCTGGAACTGGGGACGCTTGTCGGTCTTGCCGGAGAGGGCCTTGTCAGAGTAGACCTGGATAATCTTGATATGGTTGAGCGCGGCAAAGGCCATACATTCTTCGACCTGCTGCTCTATGCTTTCCTCTTTCTGGTTGTGGGATGAATATCTGGCATAGATGACGCCGATTCGCTCGGCGACCTCTGCACATCTTTTCCGTGGAGACATTCGGCACCTCCTAAACCTATCCAAATCAGCTTTCAAATGCAGCATCAGGATAAATCGCTATCTGCGGAAGAAGGGCGGGGAGGTACATTCCTTCACGGAATAAGTCAGACTCTCCAGAAACAATTTTTAATTTTTTATCTTCATAGCGCAGAGTGACATTGTAGTTTACATAATCAAAATCGTAATCATCATAATGAGAATCATTTTCTTTGCATCGATAATTGATATTAATAATTCCGTTTTCCCGGTAATATATTTCACTTATTTGAACATCTTTTACAATTTTTTTGAGCTCAGTATCGACTTGTTCTAATAGTTTTTTAGAGCCACTAATAGAGTATAAGGAATCAATAGAAATTGGTGTTCCTCCATATTCTTTGAAACTCGTTCCATCCCAATAGAAATAGTAGGGTTTCCATGTACGACCCAAAAAACATCCATCGTAGTAGAAATCAAGCGTTGAACAAAACAGTTCAATTTCATTATCGTCATTTAATATAATGTCACAACCATACCCAGAAAGCTCGGCTTGATATGGCTCACCAAATGGTGTTACCCCCCACAAATACACAATATCTGTATAAAGCTCCTCGTCTGAATAAAATTCCTCATTTTTAAGCGGCTCCTCATTTTCAAGAAGTCTCTCTACAAAAGGCCCAGCCTTCACACACGGAAAAAATTTATCCTCACCAATTGATAATAAGCTATCGAATACACCCCAATATGCATATGTTGCATCGCGGCTATCGGTGAGGGATATATTGCGAGCACCGTCTTGATTTACAAACCAAAGCTGGCCAAATTTAAACAGCAATTCTTCTTCTTTGTTAGCATAGGTTCCTTTATGCAAAGTAATGACTTCTTCAAGTGGTGTTACCACAGCAAACATTTCAAAATTTCCATCATAATTATAATCGGTATAATAATCAGCCACCATGTACTTGTCAGAACCAATTGCACGATACAGTTCCTCAATATATGCAGAGCGAGACATTGTCAATTTTTCGGGTGATTTTGTAGTAGGTTCAATTGTATCTGGCTCAGTTGTGTTAACCTCATCAATTGATTGTGATGGATTGTCGTTACTTTCGTTGTCATTTTCGTTGCCATATACTGTGCCGTATATGTCTCCGTATATATCGCCGTTTATCTGGATATTTCCGACATTATTTTCATTGTTGCTTTCGGAGTTGCTCTTGCGGAAAAAATCTGGCAAGTTTTTTCCTGTCACAAATACAAAAATTGTTATTAGAGAACCTATGAGTCCTATTACTACTATTTTGTCTGCTTTGCTCATTCTTGAAAAGTTTTTGGATACCCACTGCTTAATTAGATTAAAAATATTGCAAATTCGCGTTTTCAAATCCGAAAGCTTCATGGTAACACCTCCAATTATTTTTTAATCTAGAGCAATTCTCTGAAATAGCAATAAAGCGGGAAAAGTGATAAAATAGCAGCGAGGTGAGCAGGATGCTGCATAACGAAGCGCGGAATTTACTGGTGGGAGCATATAAGAAAACACACGATGCCAAGGGGATTGCGTTGGCATACGGGGTATCTGTGCCGAGCGTATACCGGCTGGCAGAACAAAAGGCCAAAACAGGAAGTGTGGATCTGCGTGTCAGTGAAAGAGGACGCAAGCGCGTACTGGGGCAGAAGGATTTGGAAAACATAGCAAGGGCGGTTGATGAACAGCCGGATATCACCCTGTCCGAAATCGTGGAGAAATTGAATCTGCCGGTAGGCATAGAAACGGTACGGCGGAGGCTTCAGGCAATGGGCTACCGGCGGAAAAAGAAGATGATCCACGCTTCTGAACAGGAGCGTCCCCGATGTGCAGGCAAAGAGAGAAGAATGGAGTGGGTTTGCGAAGCAAACACAGGCGTCTCATCTGGTTTTCCTGGATGAAAGCGGTGTGAATATCAATATGGTCAGACGTTATGGCCGGGGAAAAGGTGGTCGGCGCGTGGTAGATCATACGCCGCTGAATACGCCGAAGTCCACTACCATATTGTCCTCCATTTGCCTGGACGGAAGACATGCTTTTACAACATTTCAAGGGGGAACGACAGGAGATAAATTCCTGACTTACCTGAAGGATGTTTTGATCCCCACTCTTCGCCCGGGCGATATCGTGGTCATGGATAATCTCAGGACACATCATATCCAGGCGGTGAGCGAGCTACTTCATGACGCTGGCGTGAAGACCCTGTATTTGCCTCCCTACAGTCCGGACTTGAACCCGATTGAAAAACTCTGGTCTAAGGTGAAGGCCATTTTGAGGAAACTTCGGATCCGTTCCCCCGATGCGCTGGATGCCGCGATCTGCTTTGCACTTGACCAGATCTCCGCTGATGACTGCGCCGGCTGGTTTTGCTGTGCCGGTTATTGTTTATTTTGAGAATTGCTCTAAAACGCAAATTTCTCAAAAAAGCAAAGCTAACTTTCAATTTTCAGCAAGAAAGAACAGATTTTTGTGGTATAATCCATTATGCGCAAATACATACCTTGGTGCCAGGGTGGAAAGGACCACTGCCATGAATCCAAAACTGGAAGAATTCATTCGGCTTTTGAAACTTCACCCTGAACTTCACTCTGCGCTTCGGCAGATCTTAGTAGCGCAAGAGCCGCAGCACGAAATGCAGCCGGAGCAGCCTCAAAAAGTCTGATAAGTTCCTTCTGCTCATCATCCAGCCCATCCTCAAAAACGGGGATGGGCTTTTTTTCTTTGTCTTTCCCAGCCAATGGATGACCCGCCCAATCTAAATTGGGGTCAGTTTCTTCATCAAAAACAAAAGTTTTTCCAAATGAAGTTTGTCCAAGGAGGTAGTCTGTTGAACAGTTAAAGAAAAATGCCATTTTTTTAAGAGAGTCATAATCTGGTTCACGTTTCCCATTTTCCCAGTTGCAAATTGTATTTTGCGCGACACCGATAATCGCACCGAGTTCCTTTTGACTCAATTTCCGCTCTTTACGCAATATGGCGATCCTGTTCATGGCAAAGCCCCCTTTTTACTACAAAATATCACATTTAGAGATTAAATGCAATAGGAAAGCAGAAATATCTCAATAAGGGATTGACAACGAGGACAGCCTGTGATAATATCCCGTTATGAGATATTCAGAAGGAGGTGAACATCTGTGAAGCTGGAAGAATTGCGAAAAAAGAACGGCATGACTCAGAGCGACCTTGCCTCCATGGTTGGAGTCCAGCAAAATACTGTTTCTCAGTGGGAATCTGGAAAACGAAATCCCACAATACAAATGCTCATGAGCCTTTCTAAAATTTTCCACTGCACCATCGATGAGCTTTACGGGGGAGATTCCTCCTAAGCATAACAAAACCACAAAGTGAAAGGAGCAGACCAATGAATGAACTCGAAGTAAAAAAGGTGCCCTTCATGGGCACGGAACTCATGGCGGCCCGTGATAATGACGGGCAGATTTGGGCGGGTATCCGCTGGATGTGCGATGGCATCGGCTTTAGCGAGGGCCAGCGGAAACGGCAGATTGCCAACATCCAAGAGGATACTGTTCTCTCCAAAGGGGGATCAAATTTGATCCTCCCTACCAAGGGAGGTACTCAGCGGACTCTCTGCCTCAAGCTGGACTACGTTCCCCTCTGGTTGGCGAAAATCGCCATCACGCCCAGGATGGAGCGTGAGACCCCGGAACTGGCGGCGAGGCTGGAGCAATACCAGCTCAAGGCCAAAGATGTGCTGGCAGCAGCTTTCCTCCCTCAGAGCAGACAGCAGTCCACTACTCCTGCCCCTGTGGAGCAGCGGGCACTCACAACCGACGACTACATCATAGCGGCTCGGCTGACCTCTGACTGCCGCAACGAACGCCTCCCCTATGTGTTGGGTTTTCTGGAGAAAGGCGGTTTTGATATTCCCGAGGTCAAAGAACTTCGTCGGGACAAGCCTTCTTTTAAGTTGAGCGTTGAAAGGACCTTTATCAACTTGGATGATTACCTGTAAACAAAAAGACACCCTGTCAAGTGCAGCGAACACCTGACAGGGCAAGCGACCCAATGAAACACACCAAAAGGCCACAGTCGGATTATATCACATCCTTCTGCTGGCTGACAAGTACAGAAAAGGAGCTAATTAAAATGAAAAATACATTATCCATCGACATCAGCCAAATCCCGGATTTCCGGCGCGAGGAACTTGCGAAAGGGGCACTGGCTCTGACTGAGCAAGTCTTTTCGATGCCCGGAGCAGAGGAACGCTACCAAGCCTGGCTCAAAGAGCGCAGAGCCAAACAGAAGAGGACGGCTCGGGCCGCCCGGTAACAGAAAGGAGTTCTACATATGAAACCGAAAAGGAGCCTTACATCGGTGGTGCTTGAACTGGCCGCCGTGCTCCTGGTGACGGCCCTCGCCTTTGCATGGGGCAAGCAGGCCGCCCAGGCCCAGCGGGGCTACACCGCCATTGGCGGAGAGTACCTTCTCCTGCTCATTCCCTTCATGTACTACCCTGGCAAGAGGACGGTCCTGGACTGGATTACCGACCTCCGGAAGCTACGGAGGGAGGGCTGATATTGGCAAGAACAAAAAATCTAACTGGAATGAAATTTGGTCGTCTTACCGTAATAGGCAGAAACGGTTCCACGAAATACGGTGCTGCTATTTGGCGCTGCCGATGCGAATGCGGCAAAGAAGTTGATGTGCGGGGATATCACCTAACAGATGGAACCACGCAAAGTTGCGGGTGCTTTAACCGCGAGGTTCTCAAGGCCATTAATAGGCAAAAAAATACGATACATGGCGATTCGATGTCTGGAAAATATCACCGTCTTTACATGGTGTGGTCAAACATGAAGGATCGTTGCCTAAATCCAAACTCCCCCATTTACCCTCTTTATGGAGGCAGAGGAATCGATATTTGTGCCGAATGGAATGACTATCAGAATTTCAAACGGTGGGCAATTTCAACAGGTTATGATCCATCGGCTCCTCGAGGAAGCTGTACTTTGGATCGAATAGACTGCGATAAAGGTTACAGCCCGGATAATTGCCGCTGGGTAAACATGAAAATCCAGGCAAGCAATCGCCGAAGCGGGAGGTCCAGTACAGGCCAGTGGACAAAAGCACAGCAATCCGATGACAAAAAGGGAGCTGCCCCCAGTGACGGAAACACCGAGGACAGCAAAATAAATGAGACACGCTCAGTATAAACGAGCGAGGAAGGAATGTCAAGACATGAACGAATGGTACGAGCAGGCTAAGCGCAAGCTGGAGACTGAGAAGAACTCCGGCAACTACGACAGGTACGCCAGCGCCATGAAGGGCGCTGTGTGCGAGGCCCTGGACGGGTTCTGCCGCCAGGACGCGGAGTTTGCCCAGGCGGTGGTCCAGGGCGGCACCTTCTCCGACTGCATGAAGGCGGTGGCCAAGAGCTGCGGGAGCGCGATCTCCGACCTGGAGGCGTTCCGCCGGGCGGTGAGGTTCTACTTTCCCGGCGCCGATGTGAAGTTCCATATGACGGTCAACCTCTGCGCCGATGTGGAGGCCGAGGCTGCGGCCGCGGCGCCGGTGGCCAGCGCCGGCCCGAAGATCCTCAACCTTGAGGACTTCCTGTAAGGGGGCGTGAGAGGTGACGAGCCAAGAAAAAGCCGCGCGGTTCGCCGGCAAGGCACCGCCTTTGAACCAAGCGGAGCGGGATGCAATCAATGCCCTGTTCCCAGCGTACATATTCCGCCGATCCTGCACCAATGAAATCTGGACTACCTGCTGCCGCAAGCACATGGTGGTGACGGATGAGGACATGATGGTGACCACCCCGGAGCGGAACTTCCCGGCGGTCATGTGGGGTCCCCACCAGCGGGAGCAGAGGAACCGCTGGGATGATGCGCCGAAGCCGACCACGCAGTGTCCCCTCTGTGGGAGAATGGTCATTGTGAAGGAACTGCGTTACACCGGAGGCCGGGACAACCTAAGTCGGTACCGGCGGGCGGTTGTCCTCCGATGGTACCGGGGGGCGTTGTGGGCCAGGGCCTACGACTGCGGCAAGCACTACAGCAAAGACAAAGGGTACAGCCTCACGGGAGAGCCCAACACCAAGTTGGTGGGCGTGTATCGATTCAAGCCTGGGTTGGTGGAGGCAACGACCCGGTACTGGTGGGACTACCCATTCAGTTCGATTGAGCGCCAAGACGGGCCGCTGGTCAAAGGCCATTGGAACATCCACGGCCCATTCAATGCCAACGCAGATTATGGTGTCGGCTACGACGTGATCGGCCTGGAGGAGATACAGAAAAGCCCCTTCCGCTACTGCATGGTGGCGGAGGCGGAGAGGAAAACCGATAAGCTCCTGCAATTCCTGACCGCCTGCTGTTTCTACCCCCGGCAGATTGAAATGTTGATGAAGGCCGGGATGAGGGATGTCGTCACAGATTTGGTGCACCGGGGAGTAAAGCACGCTACGGTTATCGATTGGGACGACCCCAAGAAGGCATTCAAGCTGAACCGGCAGGACATGAAGACGTTCCTCGGCACCAGCCGGGACATTCGGATTCTGGAACTTCACAAGCGACTGAAGGATCGCGTTCCGCTGATGCAGTGTGCGGAGTGGATATCCAGGGGCGTTGATATTCAGAAGACCGCCAGTGCAGCAAAGAAGTGGAATATCCCCATGGAAAAGCTGATCCGGTATCTGGACGGCTATGTGGGATGCGCTCAGTATGGAGGAATGCAGAGCATTGGTTCGGCCCTGCGTTTTTGGGAGGACTACCTGACCGCCGCCGAGGCCACGGGCTACCTTCTCCATCGGGAAAACGTCCTGCTCCCCCGGAACCTGGGGACGGCTCACGATGAGGCCACGAAAAAGCACCAGGCGAAGCTGGAGCGGGAGCGGGCAGCCCAGCAGCGCGAATGGGAACGTCAGCGGAAAGCGGCGCAGGCCGAACACGACCGCCAGGTGCGTCTGGCTGAAGAAAAGTATGAGGAGCGCCGCAAGAAGCTGGAGAAGAAGTACGGCTTCACCATGGACGGCTATGTGATCCGGGCGCCCCTCGGTAAGGATGAAATTCTGGCCGAGGCCCGCAAGCTCCAGCACTGCGTGGGCGGCTACGCTGACCGGCACATCCTGGGGCAGACAACTATCCTTTTCATGCGGAAGGTCAAAAAACCGGACGAGCCGTGGCTGACCATTGAAATGAACGGGAACAAGCTGGTGCAGATCCACGGATTCAAAAACGAGGGTTTGCATACGACCAAAGGCCGCTTTGCCCCCGATCCACGGGAGGTCTACCGGGAGTTCCTGGATACCTGGCTTGACTGGATGGAAAAGGGCAGTAGGCGCGACAAGGAGGGTAATCCCAAATTGCCCAAGAAGAAAGGAGCAGCAGCATGAGCGAAATGGAAGTAACTGAGGGCCAGCTCCTCAGTCAGGACTTTGGGGTGGGCGGCCCGCCTGCCGCCGCGGAGATCCCCCTTACCCCCGTGGACTCCGGCAAGACGCCTGACATCCTGGCGGCGGAGATCCGCACGATCAAGAATCAGACTGGCAGGATGTTGTTTGCCAACGCTATCGAGGTCGGGCGCCGGCTGACGGAGGCCAAAGCCAAGCTGCCCCACGGGAGCTGGGGCGAGTATCTGAAGAACGAGGTGGACTACTCCCCCTCCCAGGCGCAGAACCTCATGCGGGTGTTCCGAGAGTACGGGAGCGACCAGCAGAGCTTGTTCGGCGGCGAGGCAAAGTCCCAGACGTTTGGGAATTTGACCTACTCCAAGGCTTTGAGCCTCCTGGCCATCCCGGATGAGGAGGAGCGGGAGCGGTTCGCCGTTGAGAATGATGTGGAGCACATGAGCGTCCGGGAGCTGAACGAGGTCCTCAAAGCCAGAAACGAGGCCGAGGAAAAGGCCGCCGCAGCCGAGGATGCGGCCCGCAGTCTCCGGCAGGAAGCGGAACGGCTCCGGGAGGAGCTTGCGGATCAGGATCGTGTCTACAAAGCCAAGCTGACCGCCGCTGATGTGGAGATGACCGAGGCCAACAGGAAGGTGCGGGAAGCGCAGGAGGCCCTGGAAAAGCAGAGGGAGAAGGCCCAGCGGCTCCAGGATGCTTTGAGCGAGGCCAACACCTCCGCCCAAGCCGCCGAGGAGGAGCACACCCGCTTGGCGCAGGAGCTGGAGGAGCTCCGTAGCCGGCCCGCCGAGGCGGATACGGCAGCGGTGGAGGCCGCCCGACAGGCCGCCATTGCCGAAATGACGGAGAAGGTGGACAAGGCCAAGGACGCCAAGAAAAAGGCCGAGGAAAAGCGCAGGGCTGCCGAGGAGTCCCTGGAGGCCGCTCAGAAGGAGCTGGTCGGCCTGAAGGCCAAGGGGCCGGAGGTTCGGGAGCTTACCCAGGAGGAAAAGGACGCTTTGACCGCCGAGGCGGTAAATAAGGTCAAGGCTGAAAGCGCCGAGCAGCTCCAGGGACTGGAAAAGAAACTGGCCGCTGCCGACCCCAACGTGGCCGAATTCAAGGTGCGGTTCACCTCCTGGCAGGAGGAGTACCAGAAGATGGTGGAGGTCTTGGGCCGCATTGCCCAGGTTGACGAGGGGCGGGCTGACAAGCTGCGGCAGGCAGTGAAGGCCGCGCTGGAGCAGATGACCACACCCTGATAGGTCTGCTTTGCTGGTTTAACAATCGGCATTTACATAGCAGAGAACACAAAATTGCACGAAAGGAGGAGAACCGTATGAACCCCGAGATGCAAAAGTCTATCCTGCAAATGGCGCGAGGGGCCATCATGGAGCGGGCGGACTATGAGATGTCCCGTCTGCTGGCCAACATCCTGGACCCGAACACATCCGCCACCGCAAAGCGCAAGCTGACGCTCACCCTGGAGTTGAAGCCGGACGATGACCGTCAGACTATCACCGTCAGCTGCACCGCAAAGTCCACGCTGGCCGCTACCAACCCTGTTGTCACATCCCTGTATGTGGCCGACGAGGACAGCGTTGTGGAGATGGTGCCGCAGATTCCCGGTCAGACAGGAATGGATGGAACCGTCCAGGAAGCACCCCCGGTTTTGAAGATCATCAAATTTGCGTAAGGAGGAGACTCAACCATGTTGAAAGAGTTCATCGAACACATCCAGAAAACCACCCAGCCGCTCATCCAGCAGGTCGGCAACAGCACATTTGCCATCGGCAGCGATGGCTGTGCGGAGGAGATCCGGCCCACCATCGACCACCCGGACACCCTGCCCCTCCACAGCCTGGACGCCCTGGTGAAGCTGGTCCGCACCGAGGCATCCAAGGCGGAGAACCCGCTTTACATCACGATTCCCGACCACCTGACCGTCCGCTGCTTCGGCCAGCCCCATCCCGACGCCCGCTTCTTCCGGCAGGTGTACTACGAGGCCAAGGCTACCGATGTCCCTGGCTGGGACGAGAAGGTGCAGTTGGGCTTTGAAGAGGCCCAGATTGCCATGCGCACCCGTTTCCAGGAAACGGCGGATACCATCTACGCTCTGAAGTTGCTGTCGGACATCTGCTGCGGCGCCAAGGTGATTTACAACGACAACGGTATCGCCACCACCGTTACCACGCAGAAGGGCGTGGCACTCCAGAGCAATGAGCAGATCCGACCCATCATCACCCTGAAGCCCTACCGCACTTTCCAGGAGGTGGAGCAACCGGAAAGCATCTTCCTCATCCGTGTCAACGAGCGGGGCATCACCTTCACCGAGGCCGACGGCGGGATGTGGAAGCTGAAGGCGCGGCAGACCGTCAAGGTGTTCCTGGAGGAACAGCTGGCCGAGGAGGTCGCCGGCAACAGCGTGTACATCGCCCTGTAAGGAATACGGCGGCAAGGACCAAAGTACCCAATATCAAGTGCAGTTATTTGTGTAGTTTATGGTCTGAATCAACTTGCTATTCCCTTTGAACAGAGTGATTAATGTGATGCCAAAGGCCCGCCGGGTGCGCTACCACCCGACGGGCCAAGGGGCAAAAAACTATTAAGGACACCTGCATTATAGCAGGCCGGAAAGGAAAATGCAATGAAAACCACAAAAATCGTCATCAAGAACCTGTTCGGCATCCGGGAGGCGGCCTTGGACGGGCGCTCGGTGGAGCTGGCCGGACCCAAGGGCAGCGGAAAGACCTCCGTGCTGGACGCCATTCGCTATGCCCTGACCAACCGCTCCGACCGGGACTACATCATCCACCAGGGCGCGGACGAGGGCGAAATCATCATCGAGACGGACACCGGCCTCTCCATCGACCGCAAGACCCGGACCACCAAGGCGGACACTGTCAAGGTCCGGGACGGCAGTATGCTCCAGACCCGCCCGGCGGAGTTTCTCTCCGGCATCTTCACCCCCCTGCAGCTCAACCCTGTGGCCTTCACCCAGCTCAGCCGCCAGGAGAAGAACCGGGTCATCCTCTCCCTGATCGACTTCGCCTGGGACATGAACTGGATCAAGGAGCAGTTCGGGGAGATCCCCCAGGGTGTGGACTACTCCAAGCACATCCTGGAGGTCCTCAGCGATATCCAGGCGGAGAGCGGCATCTACTTCCAGTCCCGCCAGAACCTCAACCGGGACATCCGCAACAAGCAGGCGTTCATCGCCGACATCGCAAAGGACATTCCTCCGCACTATGACGCCGCCCGTTGGGAGGCGTACCCCACCCGCGAGAAGTACCAGGAGTTGGAGCGAATTCGGGAGGCCAACAGCCGAATCGAGCGGGCAAAGTCATTCCGGGAGGGCTTTGACGCTAAAAAACGTGGCTTGGAGGCAGAGCGGGCCATTCAACTCACTGCCATTGAGCAGGACATCTCTGCCCAACGGGAGGCTATCACTGGCGACATTCAGCGGATGGAGGCTCAAATCGCCGCCGCACGGGAAAAGCTGGACGGTCTCGCTCAGCGGCGGAAGGAGCGGGAAGAACTGGAGGACGCCCGGTTCCGCGAGTCGCTGGCCAAGCTGGAGCGGGACGTTGGCGTGGCGGACCAGTACGCTGAGCAGGAGGTTCAGGACACCTCCGCGCTGTCTGCTGAGCTGGACGAGGCAGAGCAGATGCGCAGCCACCTTAACGAGTACCGCCGGATGCGGGATATGCAGACGGAGTTGGACGAGCTGACCGCAAGGTCTCAGGCACTGACTGACAAGATTGAGCTGGCGCGAGAGCTCCCAGCGACCATTCTGGCCCAGGCCACCATTCCCGTGGAGGGGCTGACGGTGGAGGATGGTGTTCCGCTGATCCACGGTCTGCCCATCAGCAACTTGAGCGATGGTGAGCTTTTGGAGCTCTGCGTAGATATCACGGTCAGCAAGCCCGGCCAGCTGGGGATTATCCTGGTAGACGGCGCGGAACGATTGGACAGCGTGAGCCGGGAGCGGCTCTACGCCAAGTGCAAGGCCAAGGGCCTCCAGCTGATCGCCACCAGGGTAACGGACACTGAAGAGCTTGAGGTGGTGGAGTTATAAAATGGCATTTGCCGACTTGACAGGACGGCGGTTTGGCAGACTTGTAGCTCTACGAAGAGTCGAAAGTGATTCTGGGGGGCGAACTGTATGGGAGTGCCGCTGTGATTGCGGAACCATAAAACGCATTCGAGCGGCGTCTCTTACTCAAGGACTGACAAAATCATGTGGATGCTTGCGGCACGGAAAATCCAAAACAAGGCTATACCATATTTGGGCACACATGATTCAGCGTTGCGAAGACCCCAAAAGCAACAGATTTCATTTATATGGTGGGCGGGGAGTTTCTGTATGCAAAGAGTGGAGAGAAGATTTTATGAATTTCTACTCTTGGGCAGTCCAAAATGGCTATACCGACACTTTGTCTATTGACCGAATTGATGTGAATGGAAACTACGAGCCATCGAACTGCCGATGGGCAACCATGACCGAACAAAATAAAAATCGCCGTCCGTTTGTACACAAAAAGAACAGGGACTCAGAACAGGAGGTTAAGCTTTGAAAACTCATTGGAAGAAGGTTGTCTCTGACCCCAACTTTATCGGCGAGGGCGACTTCCAGGAGGGTGAGGAGAAGGTATTGACCATCGACCGGGTCAACGCCTCCGAAACCGTCCAGACTGCCGAGGGCAAGTCCAAGAAAGCGGTCGTTCACTGGAAAGAGCCGGGCAATAAGCCCATGATTTTGAATGTGGCTCGCTCCAAGAACATTGAGAAAGTGGCCGGGAGCGGTTACTTCGAGGATTGGCCGGGGGTATCGGTGCAGCTGTACATTGAGCATGGCATCAAGGCTTTCGGAGAGGTGGTTTCCGCTGTGCGTGTCCGCCCCTATAAGCCCCGCCTCCAGCCTGGCCAGCAGCGCCCGCCTGTCCCGCCTTGCACGGACTGCGGGAATCCGATCCAGCCCGCTTACGGCATGACGGCGGATCGTCTGGCGGGATATACCGCAAAAAACTATGGCGTCCCGCTGTGTGCGGAGTGCGCCCAGAAGCGCAAAGACGCAGCAGCGGCGGCAGCGACTGAAGGAGAATCCAAGGAAAGCGAGGGGACCGAGCATGACGGAGATGAACGCCCTGCCGGCGGTGACGGCGAAGAATTACTTTGATCCTGATATTGAGATTGCCTATATGGGCTCCACTCAGGTCAAGAACTTTATGCGCTGCGAGGCGGCGGAATTGGCCCGACTGAAGGGAGAATACCGGCCTGCCGCGACCACGGCCATGCTGGTGGGCAGCTATGTGGATGCCCACTTCGAGGGGAGCCTCGATGTGTTTCAGGCCCAGCACCCGGAGTTGTTCAAGCGGGACGGGACGCTGAAGGCGGAATTCTCCCGCGCCAACGACATCATCAGCCGCATGGAAACGGACGAGCTGTACAGCCTCCTGATGTCTGGTCAGAAACAGGTTATTTGCACCGGCGAGATTGCCGGGGTGCCTTTCAAGGCCAAGATTGATAGTCTGCTGGACGGGGACACCTGTGCGGAAATCGTCCGGCGGTTCCCGGAGACGGCGCCGGTGATGGGGATGTGCGATGGGGCCATCGTGGATCAGAAAGTCATGAGGGATCTGGAGGACGTCTGGGACGGCACGGAGCGGGCCTACGTGCCCTTCTGGAGGGCCTGGGGGTATGACGTTCAAGGCGCCATCTACCAGGCCGTTGAGGGGCATTCGTGGCCCTTCCTGCTGGCTGTCGGCACCAAGGAGGATGAGCCGGGCCTGCAGGCGCTCCACATCCGGGATGAAATCCTGGCGCCTAAGCTGGCGGAGATTGAGGATGCTGTCCCCCGTTTCCAGGCCATCAAAGAGGGCCGGGAGGTGCCGCACCGCTGCGAGTGCTGCGCATACTGCCGCGCCACCAGAAAACTGACCAGGATCGCCGATGCGGAGGAACTGGGGGCTTCTTATGGGGATGCAGAGGATTGACCTTGCTGGTCAAGTCAAGAGCCTCGTGACGATCCAGGAGGTGGCGGAGCATTACGGCTTTCACCCAAATCGGGCCGGATACATATGCTGCCCATTCCACCACGAAAAGACTGCCAGCCTTAAACTCTACAGCGGCCAGCGCGGGTTCCATTGCTTTGGCTGCGGGGCCGGAGGCACGGTAATCGATTTTGTAATGAAGCTGTTTGATATCCCATTTCGCCAAGCGATTCTGCGTATCAATGCGGATTTTGCCTTGGGACTCACATGGGATAAACCTGACCCGGCGGTGCGGTCTGCTGTTCTGGAGGCCCGCCGCCGGGAGGCCCAGCGGAAAGAGAAGCTGGAACGGCTGGAGGAAAAACACCGGGAACTGGCTGCAGAGCACTGCTATTGGTGGGAAGTGCTGAAGTATTTCACACCTGTCAGGGATGGCGATTACGTGTACATCCATCCGCTCTACGCTGAAGCGGTAAAAAAACAGCCGTATTTGGAATACCTGCTGGATGAACTGGAAGAAGAAATTGCGGAGGTGAAAGCGAACCGTGGAAGAAAAGGCACTGCAGCCGGGAAACACAGTCCCGGTGGCCCCGGACAAACGGCCTGACTTTACTCTGGCTGATTTCAAAGAGGGTCGGGTATTTGAATGGCTGACCGGCTTGAAATCCGGCTACCAGCAGGCCATGGAAGAACAGGCGCTTGCAGACCTCGCCAAGGAAGTCGGGTTTAAGGGCTTTGCCAGATGCCTGAGAGAGTACAGAAAAGAACTGAGGGCTGTTTCCTTGTCCGTCGTCCGGGACGATGGGATCTCCGAGTTTTTCGACCAAGCCCTGGAACTGAATGTAGGAGAATGGACGGCGGACGAGAGCGGCATCTGGCGGTATGCCCAAGGCGGTGGGATCACCTACGCCTGCACCCACCCAATCATGCCGGTAGAAAAGCTGGTGTCCATCGACACGGGAATGGTCAAGGTCAAACTGTGGTACCGGCGCAGCTACTCAGACCGCAGGCCATGGTCGGAGATCGTGGTCCCGATGAGCCGGATAGCCAAGGCTGCCGACATCGTGGCCCTGGCAGACTGCGGCATTTCGGTCACCAGCGGAGAACGGGCGCAGGCATTGGTGGACTTCCTCCGGGATGCCATCGACAAGAACCAGGATATCATCCCGGAAGTCAAAGCCGTGTCCCGCATGGGTTGGAACGAGGAAGGCTTTTCCCCCTACGTGGGGGACGTAGCCTTTGACAGCGCGGATAGTTTCCGCCCAATTTATAAAGCCATAAGCCAGGCCGGAAGCCTCGAAAATTGGCTTGTAGAGGCCCTGGACGCCCGCTCCTACAGTCTGACTGCCCGCATCGTACTGGCGGCATCCTTCGCCTCCGTCCTGGTGGAGCCGCTCGGGTGCCTTCCGTTTTTTGTCCACCTGTGGAGCATGGACAGCGGCACCGGCAAAACCGTGGCGCAGATGCTTGGGGCATCCGTATGGGCCAACCCCACCGCAGGCGGCGCCTATTTCCAGACCTTCAAGAGCACGTCTGTAGGCGTGGAACTGATGGCCGGATTCCTGCATTCGCTCCCCATGTTTCTGGACGAGCTGCAGCTTGCCAAGGATCGCCACGGTCGAGTCAATTTCAACGTGTACGAACTGGCAGCAGGCTCCGGGAAGCTGCGCGGCAACAAGTCCCTGGGGCTGGACTACACACCCAAGTGGGCCAACTGCTTCATTACCTCCGGGGAAACGCCGCTGGTGGGAGAAACCGATGGTGCCGGCGCAGTCAACCGTGTGGTAGACATCGAGTGCCGCTATGGAGAGGCTGTCATTCGGGATGGCCATCGAACTGCCAATGCCCTAAAACTCAACTACGGACACGCTGGAAAACTGTTCATCGGGCGTTTGTGCGAGGATGGCGCGATAGACAGGGCGCAAAAGCTCTACGAAAAAAACTATGCCGCCTGCACACAAAGTGACACGACCGAGAAGCAAGCGATGGCAGCGGCGTTGATAATTACTGCAGATCAGCTTGCCACAGAATGGATTTTTCACGATGACCGTGCTCTGACTCCCGCTGAACTGGGTGCGTTTCTGAAGGAAAAAAGTGAGGTCAGCACATCGGAACGCGGCTATGAGTATATGTGCGGCTGGGTGGCAACCCATGCAAACCAGTTCCGTGAAAGTGTGGAGCACGGGGAGCATTACGGTGTCATTGACGGGGACATGGCCGTTATCAACCGCACCGTCTGGAATAAGGCGTGTGAGGAGGCTGGTCTATCACCAAAAGCCCTACTTGGGCATTTGAAGTCAAAAGGACTGATTATCACTGGCAACAAGGGGTATACAAAAACGAAACGGATTGACGGCGTGTCCGTCCACTGCGTTTGGATGCGCCTGCTGTCAGATGATGAAGAACCAGAGGAATACGATGAACTCCCTCTGTGAGTGCGACTTTGCGCGACTTCGCTACAAGGAATGTCGCACGTGGAGAAGTCGGCAGTTTCAAAGGTTTGCGGCACTTAGTGCGACTTGTGCGACTGTGCGACTTTCCCCCACATAAACCTTACGTGCGGAAAGAAAAAAGTTGTTTCCGTTGAAAGGAAAGTTCCCTCGCGCATAGGAAAAATGGGGGGATTTTGGTGGCACGGTCGCACAAAGCGGCTGAACCCTTTGCGACACAGCGGTTTTGCAATGTGCGACTTTGGTGCAAATTCAAAAATGAAGGTGGCACGGTCGCACCAAAAGGAGAATCGAGATGAATTTAAGACCATACCAGCAAGATTGCATTTCAACCATTGAGGCCCAGCCTCCTGGCTCCTACTTGGTGCAGATGGCGACCGGGCTGGGGAAGTGCTTCGCTCCAGGAACGGAAATTCTCATGTTTGACGGAACTATCAGGCGTGTGGAAGATATCCGGGAAGGGGAGCAAGTCATGGGTGCGGACAGCACCCCACGGACTGTCGTTGGATTGGCGCATGGAGAGGAGCCCATGTACCGGATCACGCCCACAAAAGGCGAACCCTACATAGTGAACGAAAGTCACATTTTAAGCCTGAAAATCACTGGATTGAATGGAAAAAATGTAACGGACAGTCTTGGAAGGAAATTTTCGGGGCACGATATCTGTAACATTTCCGTGCAGGATTATTTGAAATCTTCAAAGACGTTCAAGCACTGCGCAAAAGGGTGGAGGGTGGCAGTTGATTATCCAGAGAGGCCCGTTACGATCCCGCCGTATATCCTCGGTATTTGGCTGGGAGATGGGGCCTCAAGGGGTACATCCGTCACAACGATGGAGCCAGAAATCGTTCATGAGATGCAACGATACGCCGCCAAGAACAAAATGCGTGTCTGCGTCTGCGATTCGTCGAACACAGGGAGGGCAACGACGTATTCCTTCATTGGGAAAGGCCGAGAGCACGGATGCAATACTTTTCGGAACGAATTAAAGTCCATGGGGCTTTTTCAAAACAAGCACATTCCGAGCGATTACCTGCTCAATGACCGAAAGAACCGGATGGAGCTACTGGCTGGTTTGCTGGATACAGATGGTTTCCTGGTGGATGAGACGGTTTTTGAAATTACAACTTGCCAAAAAATTCTTGAAAAGAATATTTTGACTCTTGCTCGAAGCCTTGGGTTTGCCGCTTATAGTGCGCCGAAGGCTGTAAACGGGGAAACGTATTACCGAATTGATATTTCCGGCGATACCTCGGAAATCCCGACCAGAGTGCCCAGGCGGCAGGCGAACCCCCGCAGCCAGAAGAAGAATGTGCTGGTAACCGGCATAAAGGTCGAGCCTGTCGGCCTGGGAGAATACTATGGTTTCGAGCTTCAGGGAAAAGACCGGCTGTTCCTGCTGGCGGATTTCACCGTAGTACACAATACCGTTACCTTCGCCAACCTGCCCCGGCACGGGGAGCGGATGTTGATCCTGTCCCACCGGGAGGAACTGGTGGAGCAGCCCCGGAAATACTTTGACTGCACCTACGGTGTGGAGCGGGCAGGGAACCATGCCAACGGCGAGGAGGTGGTCAGCGCGTCGGTGCAGAGCCTTGTGCGGAGACTGGAGCGGTTCAGCCCGCATGACTTCGGCCTGATTATCTGCGACGAGGCCCACCACGCTGCCGCCAATACCTACCGAAAGATTTTTGAATACTTCCAGCCTCTGAAGCTGGTCGGCTTCACGGCCACACCCAACCGTGGTGACAAAATCCGGCTGAGCGACGTGTTCCAGAAAATCATCTTCCAGCGGGATCTTCGCTGGGGGATACAGAACAAATACCTGTGCGACATCCTGTGCAAGCGCGTGGACATCGGCTACGACCTGCGGGCCGTCCACACCCGCAACGGCGACTATGCCCCCGGAGAACTGGACGAGGCCATGGAGGGCACAGCGGACGCCATTGCGCAGACCTACCGGGAACACGCCGCCGGCGCCACGCTGATCTTCGCAGTCAGCGTACACCAAGCCGAGGAAATCGCCGGACGCATCAAGGGGGCTGTGGTGGTGACGGGAGAGACCAAGGACCGCGCCGCCATCATCGAAGCCTTTACCGCCGGGGAGATTCCCTGCATCGTCAACTGCATGGTGTTCACCGAAGGGACGGACATTCCCAGGGTGGAGACGGTCATCGTGGCCCGGCCCACTCAGTCGGAGAGCCTGTACGCCCAGATGGTGGGCCGCGGCCTGCGGCTATACCCCGGCAAGGAGCAGCTGGTTCTGATCGACTGCGTGGGCATTACCGGGAAGGCGTCCCTTTGTACGGCACCGAGCCTGCTGGGGCTGGACCTGAGCAATATCCCGGCACGGAAGGCCACGGAGATACAAGGGGACCTGTTCGACCTGCCCCTGAAGATCGCCGCCGCTGGCGACTGCCCGGAGAGCTGGATCAGGAACGTGGAGATCGTCGACCTCTGGGCCCAGGAGCAGAAGTACAACACCCACGACATCAACTTCTTCAAAATGCCGGATGGTGAAATGGTGGTATCCTTGGCAGAAGGCAAGAACCTGACGATCCCCTGTCCGAACTCCCTCGGCCTTGTGCATATGTCGGATGGGTCCCAAGTCGGGATGCAGGAGGCCATTGACCGGGTGTACATGGAGCTTCTGAGGGACTATACGGATTGCCGCCAGTTGTGGGACCTGGAATCGGTCAGGCGGTGGGGCAAGGCTCCGGCCACGGACAAACAGGTCGCCATCATCCAGAGACGGTGTAAAGGCTTCGACACCGCTGGTCTGAGCAAGGGTGACGCCAGCCAGATTCTGAACCGGCTGTTTAACGCACCGAAAAAGAAAGGGCGGCAGAGCGCGTGAAGCGGAGGTGACAAAACATGGCACGGAATAAATATCCTGGTCGCTGCTATTGCTGCGGAGAATGGATAGAACCTGGCTACGGCCACTTTGAGAAGGTCCGCAATCCAGTACCGGGGGAACCCAAGTGGCGTATCAAATGCGTCAAGTGCGCCAGCGGACGAGTGCTGACGGATAAAGACCCCGGTGTAATTTGGGCGCAAAAGGCTGTAAAGGAGGCGAGAACATGACGGAGGCCCAGCACCAAGCGATGGTCATGAAGTGGTCTCAGCAGCCAGAAATCCGCTCCAGGTGGCCGGAGTTGGCCTTGCTCTACCACATCCCCAACGGCGGTACACGGGACGCTATAGAGGGCCGCCACCTGAAACAGCAGGGCGTCAAGCGAGGCGTTCCTGACCTGTGCCTGCCGGTTGCGCGGGAGAACTACCACGCCCTGTACATTGAGCTCAAAACCGATACCGGTCGGGCCACAACGGAGCAGAAATGGTGGGGCGAACATCTCAAATGCCAAGGGAATATGTGGCAGGTCTGTCACGGCTGGGAGGCGGCAGTGACTATGCTGGAATGGTATCTCTCCCTTTCTGATGAGGTGGTGACATGAGCACCCCGGATTACAGCTATGCCTTCCCCTGGGAACGAGAGGCAATGCAGGGGGCTGAGATGCCGGACGGGTTGTCCATGTATGACCAGATGGCTTACATATCCCTGCGGACGCTCTATCACGATTACCACGAAAAGCGGATGGATAGGGCAACGGCGTCAGCGGAAAAGCGCCGTATCTTCGGAGCCTGGGACAGGGCAAAGCGTACAGCAGAGTTTGAGCGCAAGCTGGCGTTCTTCCATGCGCGGCTCTACAAAGACACCGAGATGGCCAAAACAGCGGTTAGGAAAGACCCCAGCCCGGAAAATGCAATCAGGCTTTGCAACGTGCTGGATGGGCTGGAGAAGTACAGGCCAGAGGAAACCGCACATAGTTAAAGTCAATTCCCAAACGTTTGTGAATTTGGAGGTTTTACAAAATGACAGCGAAAGAATTAGCTGAGATGCTCGACCGCCGGGAGGTCGGCGAGGAGATTGAATGGGGAGAGGAGCAGGACATAAAGGACGCCGGCCTGGTCGTGGTCTACGGCTATTCCGACGATAATGTGGAGTTCTGCGGAGCAATCAACGATGAGGTCGGCTCCTATAATGGCGGCACCGTCTACCTCACCAAGAATGGCATCCTTGATGGGCCTGCCTGCTCCTGCGCTGAGGACTGCGAGTGCCCCTACTTCGCCAAGGAGCGTGAGAAGGCCAGGACCATCCAGGCTGTATGGCACGATGAGGGCGGCCCCTGCTGGACGTTCGAGACGGACATCCCGCATGAGAACTTCACCATTCTGGAAGACGGGGAGCCCTGGTGCACCGGGATCGTGTTCAGCATGAAGGATTTGGAGGTGATGGCATGAACCTCAAACCGTGTCCGTTCTGCGGTTCGCATGACATCGCCATCATGCGGGAGGGCAAGAACGATAACAATGCAGCATACCGGGTAGTGTGCCGCCACTGCAAGACCAGGGGGCCGAAGACATGGGTGCGGCCCTGGCATGATACCAAATTTGTCGCCCAAGGGCAGGCGGAGGCGGCCTGGAATAAGCGGCCTGGCCGGAGGGAAGCGTCGTGAAATACTGCTGCAATGAGTGCAAAAACAAGAACTGCCCGGTCAACTACAAAAATGCACCCAAGGGAGCATCAATTCAGCTCGCCGCCCTCTGCGGCTCGAAACAATGCATGGGCTACAAGCGCCCGTGAGTCAGTGGTGAAAAAGTGAATGCCGTGATTAAATACCCTGGCGCAAAGTGGTCGCTGGCCCATTGGATTATTGACCACTTTCCCCAGCATCACAGCTACCTGGAGCCGTTCTTTGGCAGTGGGGCGGTGCTATTTACCAAGCCCCGCTCTAACATCGAAACCGTCAATGATCTGGATAGCGATATAGTAAACCTGTTCTACTGGATTCGAGAGGAGCCGGAGCGATTGGCCCAGTTGATCCGCTGGACTCCGTATGCACGCGAGGTCTACGACAGGGCTTTTGAGAAGCAATACACAGAAACAGACCCATTACGTCGGGCAGCTGACTTTTGCGCTCGTATGATGCAGGGCCATGGCTTTCGCACCACGGGTGAGAAGGTTGGATGGAAGAACGATGTCCAGGGCCGAGAACGGGCCTACGCTGCCAAGGCGTGGATGGAGATGCCGGACACTGTTTTGCAGGCCGCAGAACGATTGCGCGGCGTACAGATTGAACACACCCCGGCGGTGGAGTTGATCCGGAGATTCAATTTCCCCAACGTGCTGGTTTACTGTGATCCGCCCTACCTGCGATCCACCCGGCACATGAAGAAACAGTATCGGCATGAGATGACCGATGAAGACCACATGGAGCTGCTGGGCGTTTTGAAGGCCCACCAAGGGCCTGTGTTAATCAGCGGGTACGCCAGCGAACTATATGACTTTGAACTGAGTGGGTGGCGCAGAGAAACCACAACAACCACGGATCAGACCAGCCGGGTGCGGCAGGAGGTCTTGTGGATGAACTTTGAACCTAGTAGACAGGAAAGCCTTTTCTGACAATGGAGGAACCATCATGAGCTTTTCAATTGAAGTGCCCCAAACCTACACATTTTCCCTTTGTATCGACCGGGGAGGCCGCACCATTGTTGACACAACGGTCGAAGTGGCGGACACCAGAGAGGGAATCACCAGAGCGAAGAGAACCATCCAGCGTCTGATGAACGAGTATGTCCCGGTCCCCAAGGCCCAGGCGCCTACGCCGGAGCTGGCCACGGAGAACCAGGTACCCATTGATGCGACCACTGCGCCGGAGTCGGAACCAGCGCCCGATCCTCCCCCAGAGAAAAAGCAGGATGGTGCCAAGGGGCTGCTCCAGCTCCATTGCAAGGAGTGCGGGCGCACCTTCGGCACTTTCCTGCGGGAGCATCAAACCGAGGTTGACTGCAAGTGCGGGCATCAAATCGACCTCACCACCCCGTTGGCTCGGTACCGCTTCACTTGCCCTTACTGCGAGAAGGAAAGCTGGGGCCAGACAAATCTGGAGGACCCGGAGATCACGGTTCGGTGCAAATGTGGCGGGGATGTCAATCTGCGCTGGGTGCCCAAATTGAGAGAGTATCAGAATTGAAGGGGGAACCAATCATGCAAATCGAATACGGTGGCCAATCGGTGAACCTGCTCCGCTGCCCCTTCTGCGGCAGCACTCCGCTGATTCATAGCTATCGGAACCGAATGCGGCAATGGTACCGAATCAGATGCGGCAACGAAAACGATAACTGTCGGATGATGCCGGAAACCGCTCTCTACACAGAACTGGCGAAAGCCGCCGCCGACTGGAACCAGCGGGACTGGAACCAGGTGCCGGAGGGAGACAACCAGGAATGAGAAACAGGAGTGAATAAAAATGCTGAAATGGAAAAAGGTGGGGCGCACTGTCCGGGCAGACGGCAGCTGCACCATCACGTATGAGGCCCAGGGCAAGGACACCGTATACACCATCGAGAGCAGGAAACGGCCCATTAAACATGCGAACAGATCGGGCAGTTGGATGTATACGTCCTATTTCCTGATCGCCGGGGTACAGGAACAGGAATTTCACCGGCTCCAGGACGCAAAGAGAGCGGCGGAGGAGATGGAGGAGTCGTCAGGTAAAGGTGCATAAGTATGTTTTTTATGTTCGATGACGAACCACCGTCCGCCTTGCCCATTGATTTTTTGGCACTCCCTGGCTTTGCCGAGGCAAAGAGGCACCTGGAGGAGACGGGCCATCCATCCACATGGATTACGGAACTGGTTGACACCTCGGATAAGCACGCCACCTACCTCAAGGATGGCCGCCCGTGGTACAGGAGCCAATGTCCAAACTATGAAGGGTACTGGCTGGAAGGGTGTACGGGATCAGTTCAGTGCGGTTCCTATGGGGGATTGCTGCCGGGCTTGATGTGGGACACAACCTGCAAGGGCGGATTTGAGCAATGTCCATTTTGTACGAAGGGAGAACTACATGAGTAAAAAGTACATAGATAGCCGCGGCTGGAAGTACCAGGTCATGAGCGGCCTCGGCGAGGGTGCTTTCAAGGCCCGGTACCAGCGACCGGAGAAACATGGCGATGTTGGCTGGAAGGGGCTGGCCACCGTCCCATGGCGCGGAAGCCGTGAGGAAGCCCAGACCGACCTTGACCAGCTGGCCGAGAAGAAGGGGTGGTCAGAGTGGAACGGCTGACTGCAACGAAGAATGGTGTGACCGTTTATGTTGGACCTGGGTGTGAGTACGACATCGGGATGATTCCTGCGGAGTTGGGTGCCGAGCATATTCGGCAGGTGCTGACCCGTCTGGCCGTCTATGAGGACATCGGCCTGATGCCGGAGGAAATCATAGGGCTGTGCAGTATGGATCGCCGAGCGAAGATGGCGGAACTGCTGCGAATGGAGGAGAGCAAACCGTTGACCTCCGATGAGTTGCTGAAGATGGATGGGACACCGGTGTGGATCACCAAAATGGACGGAAGTGGTGGCGTATGGATGCTGGTTGATGCAGAATACAAGCTTTGCCGCGAGGCCCATGGTGAAATGGCGGTGTTTGAGAACTGCGGCAAAACCTGGACGGCTCGCCGCCACAAGATGGAGCCGGACGAGATCCGCAGCCTCCTTCAGACTGACGCCGGTGGGTTCCACAAAAAGCTTCCCTGCAAAGAGGGTGATCCGGTTTGGTGGATCAATGCAGCCTGGCTGCCGGGGAATGGGCCGATGTTCTACAAGATAGACTCTGGCAAGTTCCGGTATGCAATGCTGGACTGGCAGAATCCGGTTTATACTTCTCAGGCAGCAGCAGAGGCGGCCTTGGCGGAGATGGCAAAGGAGGGAACGACCAGTGAGAAAAGCCATAGCGATTGACTTCGACGGGTGCCTCTGCACCGATGCCTTCCCGGCCATCGGTGAACCGAACTGGCCCGTCATTAAAAGGGCCCAGGCGGAGCAGAGGGCCGGAGCGGGTCTGATTCTATGGACTTGCCGGGAGGATCAGCTTCTCCTGGATGCCATCGCCGCTTGCGAGGGCTGGGGCCTGGCCTTCGACAGCATCAACGAGAGTTTGCCCGACTGGATTGAGGCGTTCGGCACCCAGCCCAGAAAGGTCGGCGCCTCGGAATATTGGGATGATAAGGCGGCGAGTATTCCCGTTACAGATCGCTTTTTTGTAGGCGGCGCCGGTGATGATTCCATCGAACTGCTTGAACCAAATTTGGGGCATAAGCACATGGAATTGAAGCCGTGTCCTTTCTGCGGGAGCACCCGTATATTCTATGAGCGGTATGAAGGCCCAGCTGGGGAACGGTGGCGCTGTTGGTGCGCCAAATGTCTCGCTGGAATCGACCCTGGAACAGCACAAGCAGCGGGGCAGGTTCGGGAGATGTGGAACCGCCGACCTGACCTGCCCAACGCTCCGCTGACTCTGGAAGAGCTGCGGGAGATGGACGGCGAGCCGGTGTTCATAAAATGCCTGTTCAATGACGAACTGTCTTCGTATGTTGTTGTCGATAAACGCAGAGACAGTGCTGGAATTTTCACAAGACTGTTTTATGCCAGTTTTGACTACTATGGGGACGAATGGCTGGCCTACCGCCGCAAGCCGGAGGAGGGAAAAAATGACCAAACTGTACGACATCACTAACTGGCCCAAGCTGGGGCTTGATGAAACGAAATATCCGCTCATCGGAACTATAGATGCAACCCCCAGAATTGGGAGGGTGCTGGATGTTGCCGGTCAGCAGTTCGGGGTTGGCATCCTGGACCGCAAGGATAGGTATGCCGGCGTCCGCCCTCTCACTGCCAAGCTGGTCAAGTCCCCGGAGACGAGAGAGTTTGATCCGAATATCATCTGCCCCTACTGCGGGAACATCGACCGGGACTCCTTTGAGCGCAGCGATGAGGACACAACGGAATGCCAGGTGTGTGGCGGGACTATCCACTATCAGCGCATCGTCACTGTCGAGTACACAACTGAGCCCGTGAAGCCCCCAAAGCCAATCCGGGCGCATTGGGTGCCGGAAGCCTGATAAATCGCCGTGTTGGTGGGGCTGTCGGCGGCGTTGACGGCCCAGGTGATGCGGCTGGGGAATGACCCAACCCCCAGCCGCAGAAGCCCACGCAGGCCGCCTGCGTGGGCTGTCAGGGGCAAGAGACAAAACTGTTTCAAGGAGATGTTTGCGGCTATGACAATTAAGGGCTTCGTACCTGGACAGACCGTCTATATCCTCGGAGACGGGAGTCATCAAAGAGACAGGTTCCTTACGACGGTGGCGGAGGTCGTAAAAGTAGGCAGGAAATATGTCACCGTGAGCGGAAGCTGGGGTATGCAATTCAAAGAGACATCTGAGAGTAGACCCTACCTCGTTGAGCATACGGAGTATGGCGCACATCGGCTTCTTTTCCCGTCAAGCGAGGCTGTGGACGAGTACCGAGAACGCGAGGAACTGAAAGTGTGGGTGCGGACGGCGGCAGGCTGGGACAAGATCGACCGTTACACCCTCGCCCAGCTCCGGGAGGTAAAAAAGATTCTGGAGGGAGGGGAGAACGCGTGAAAGCATTGACTGTGTGGCAGCCCTGGGCTACCCTGCTGGCGTCTGGCCGGAAGAAGTACGAAACCCGCAGCTGGGCCACCTCCTATCGCGGTCCCATCGCTATCCATGCGGCTAAGCGGCCGGTGCGTCAGACCATCGACGCGCTGGTCGCTGACCGCGGGGACGGGTGGACCACGCTGGACTATTTCGATAGCCTGTTCACGCGGCCTGGGGAACTGGACCATCTGCCTACCGGGGCTGTCGTTGGAACGGCGCTCCTGACCCGCTGCAACCTTATCACAGAGGAGTTCGTGGCAAAGCTCACGCCCATGGAGCGTGCCCTGGGTGACTTCACCCTGGGGCGGTACGCCTGGGAGTTTCACGGGAGGGTCGCCGCCGACCCGTCGGTACCGGCGAAGGGAATGCAGGGGCTCTGGGAATGGAGGGGTAGCCTATGAAGCCGAAATGCCCCTATTGCGCCCACGATATGACGCTGCTGACCTTATCGCCTCAGTTCCCGCCTGATCTGACGCATCGGTACATCTGCCTCCACTGTGGCGCGGAGGCTCCGAAAGGGGCCGGTGAGCTGGACGCATATAACAAAGCGATAATACGGGAGGAAACGCTATGCTGATTATGAGCCAAAACAGGAAGTGCCTGTTCAACCTGGAGAAGGCCGGGACTTTGTTCCTGTCCTCCTATTATGGGGATTACGAGGAGGGGAAGCCTGTCAAGGTCCTGGCCTCCTTTCCCCTGGCAGAGGATGTCACCGAGAACCTGGGCGAGTATGAGAGCGAGGCCAGGGCCATGGAGGTGCTGGAGGATATTGCGTCGCAGTATAAGCACCACACAAGGACCAGCCAGAGGAACGCCCTGGTGTTTGCCTTCGCCCCGCCGAAGGTTTACAAAATGCCGGAAAAATAAGGGAGGGTTGAACATGAGCAAAGCAGCATGGACGGCATGGGCCGTCAAAAACAGCATTGTGGTGATATGTTTCACCGCCCTGGCGGTTCATTTTAACCACTGGTGGATCGTTCTATTTGCTTGCCTGCTGACTTCATCGCTGGCACCAAAGTGGATTCCGAGACGCATCTGCGATGGCTGCGGCAAAACAATCTATGCGGAGGATATGGACATTGGCTCGGCGATGAGGAAAGCCGGGTGGGTCCGCAGGAAGAACGGCGACAAGTGGGAGGACTTTTGCCCGGATTGCCAGAGAGGCGAGGGCCATGTATAAGCAGAGGCACCCATACATTGCCCAGGTGTTCTATATTCTGAAGGACCGAGCCACCAAGTACAAGGGTCTCCTTCGGGGGCCTTTGAATAAACAATGAAAGGACAGAAAACCATGAAACAGTACATCGGAACCAAGATCGTCGAGGCAGAGCCTGCCACCCTCTATGAACTGAAAGAGGGCGGCCACTTCATGAAGAAGGCCAGCGAGGAGTGGACCGAGGAGAACGCCCGCATTCCCGATCTGGCCAGCTCCACGCGGGAGGGCTACGCTGTCCGCTACGCCGATGGCTACGAGAGCTGGTCGCCCAAGGACGTCTTCGAGCGGGCCTATCTCCCCATCGAGGTGAACGAGAATCTGAAGCCCGACCAGCCCAGCGTCAGCCAGAAGATGGTGGACGACTTCATCACCGAAGTCCATGTCACCACCCTGGGGGAGAAGACCGCCGTCGTCCGGGCCGTCCTGGTGAACGGCTTTGAGATTGTGGACGCTTCCTCTTTCGTCAGCCCTGAGAACTACAGTGAGGAACTGGGCAAAAAGATCTGCCTGGAGCGCATCAAGAACAAGGTCTGGATGCTGCTCGGCTTCCTCCTTCAGACTGGTGTGTCCGGGGTGAAAAAGTGAGGGCAATGTGTGAGCAGAAGGAGCGGAGTTGGCTGGGGCGGGATGCAGTCCGCCGGTGTGCATCCGTCCATCTACTGCCCGGTCTGCAGGAAACCCGCAGTTAGGTATGAGCCGGGGGTCGGCTGGATGCACTTCACGAAAACAGGCTCAGTTTGGCATAAAGAGAAGCTAGGTCAAAATCCCAAACGTCTGGGATTTTGAAGCAATACATAACACGGAGGGGCTGGTGGCATGACGCTGCAGGAACTATCGAAATACTACAAGCTACACGAGCGGTTGGAGCGGAACCGGGAAATGCTCTCCTCCCTGTACGTAGCGGCAGGGCCAGGGGCGCAGGTGATCACCGAAATGCCCCATGCGCCAGGGGTGTCGGATAAGGTGGGCGATCTGGCCGCTGAACTCTGGGATCTGCAAAGCAAGATCGATTACCTCGAACAAAGGTGCGCCGAGGAAAAGAAGAAACTGGAGAAGTACATCGGTGGCATCAAGGATGACCAGACACGCATGATCTTCCGCCTGCGGTTCATCCACTGCATGACCTGGCCCCAGGTGGCCGAGACCATCGGTGGCCGGAACACTGCCAACAGCGTCAAGCTAATCTGCCATAGGTACTTGAAGCCCAAAAGTTGAAACGGCGTGAAACGGTGTGAAACTTGACGAAACGCCCCGCTCCGTGGTATGGTAGGCTTGCATAAATCCTAAATCAGCCAGGCGGCTCTCCTCCGGGAGGGCCGCCATCCTTTTTGAAGGGAGGTTTTTGGCTCCGCGCTTTCTCTCCTTTGCGCGTGGTCTTGCATCGGGTACGGCGACCGCCAGCGTCGTTACAGCGGTGACAGACGACAAAAGGAGGTCTTCGCAATGGAAATTGTGAAGATGAAATTATCGGAACTGAATCCGGCGGAGTACAACCCCCGGAAGGCTCTCAAGCCGGGAGATCCAGCCTACGAGAAGCTGAAGGCGTCCATCCTCTCCTTTGGGAATGTGGAGCCCATCGTGTGGAACCGTAGCACGGGGAACGTGATCGGCGGCCACCAGCGGCTCCGCGTCCTCCGGGACGGGGAACGCATCCCCTACGTAGACCTGGTCAAAGAGGTCGGCGCCCGTGGATAGGTTAAAGCTGGGGAGCCTGTTTGACGGCTCCGGGGGCTTTCCCCTGGGTGGCCTGCTGGCCGGGATCACTCCTGTGTGGGCCTCGGAAATCGAGCCTTTCCCCATCCGGGTGACCACAAAACGGCTGCCGGGGATGCGGCACCTAGGGGACGTGTCCTCCATTAACGGTGCGGACATCGAGCCGGTGGACATCATCACCTTCGGCTCACCCTGTACCGACATGAGCATCGCCGGCAAGCGGGCCGGTCTGGAGGGGGCGCAGTCCTCCCTTTTTTACCAGGCTATTCGCATCATCAAGGAAATGAGGTGTGCAACCAATGAACAATATCCGCGCTGGGTCTGCTGGGAGAACGTTGTCGGGGCCTTCAGCTCAAACCAAGGCTTCGACTTTAAGGCGGTCCTCGATGCGGTCATCGGCATCGCAGAGCCGGGGGCCTCGGTGCCTATGCCTGAGAAAAACCGATGGCCCTACGCCGACGTTTACATGGGAGACGGATGGAGTGTTGCGTACCGCACTTTCGACGCTCAACATTGGGGAGTTCCCCAGCGAAGGCGCCGCTGTTACCTTGTCGGAGATCTTACAGGCCGATGCGCCGGACGGGTACTCTTTGAGTCCGAGGGCTTGTCGGGGTATTCTGCGGCGGGCTTCCGCGCGTGGCAAAGAGCTGCCCGATATCCTTCGGCAGGCGCTGGAGCAGCAGGCCGGATCTGTTTGAATGACCAGGGCGGGAGCCGCATGGACGTTTCGAAGGAGGTGGCAAGCACCCTCCGGGCGGAGAGCCACGGACACCCGCCCTATGTGATGGCTGCCGGCTTCTGCACGGAGCATTCCGCCGCAAGCCGGTCTATTGGCTATGGTGAGGAGTGCTCCCCTACGCTCCGGGCCGGGGTGGTCCCTGCTGCGGTGTATGAGAACCATAGCCAGGACACCAGATACACCGGGCCGCTGGATACGGCTCCTACGGTCAGCTCCACCTACGGCACCGGCGGCAACAACCAGCCCTTTGTGGTGGGCCTGCGCACATACGATGTTCGCTTTACCTCGGAGGGCACAATAAATGCCCGACAGAATGTCTATGAAACGGACACCGCCCGCACCATCGACACCGGGGGCAATCCCCCCGACTCCAACCTGGGCGGCGTGGCGGTGGTGGCAGACCCTACGGCCTACGCCATGACCATGTGCGGTTTCCCCCAGGTCAGCAGGGAGCAGGCCCCTACGTTGCTGGCGCGGGATTTCAAAGACCCGACAGCGGTTAACCGGGGCTACACCGTAAGAAGGTTAACCCCCACAGAATGTGCAAGGTTGCAGGGGTTCCCGGATTGGTGGTGCGCCGGTCTGGAAACGGAGCGACCCACCGAGGCCGACATCGCTTTCTGGGCAGAGGTCTGGGAGACACACCGCAGGATTACTGGGACGGCTACCAAGCCCAAGACCAGGAACCAGATTATCAGCTGGCTGCAGTCCCCGCACTCGGATTCTGCCGAGTACAAAATGTGGGGGAACGGGGTCGCACTGCCCAATGTGTTCTTTGTCCTCGCCGGCATTGTGTGGTCTACACAAGTCTGGCCCGGATAATTTGTGACAGTCAGGCCGATAAACAACTTGCTATTTGTGGACCGTAGAGCGAATATGTCCACAACAAAAGCAAGGAGGTAGAAAGCCATGACGATCAACTACAACCGCACCGGCGCAGAGCGCAAGGCCCTGGCCGACGCCATCGCCGACATTACCGGGGCCGAGGCTAAGTACCTGGGCGCCCCCAACTTTGCCTACCAGGTGGATTACTTCACCATCGACCGCAGCGGCGCCGTCACCTTCGATGACCGGGCCGACAGCGAGGAGGTCGAGAACCTCATCGAGAGGCTGGCCAGTATGGGCTTTGAGGCCCAAATTCCGGCCCCTGACCGCAAGGCCGAGGAATTACCCGCCGGGGGTGCTGAAAGCGAACCTGCCCCCGACAGTGCGGCGCAGGAGGGCAATACGCTCACCATTCAGATGCCCACCGCCAGCTTCACCCCGGAGGCCCTCAACAATCTCCACAGCCTCATCGCCGCCAAGGGGCGGCTGATCCGCAAGGCCCTGGGCGCTGACCTTCTGCCGGTCCAGGTGGAGGCCGACACGGTCTCCTTCCCCTGGTTCAGCGGAGAACTCACCAGTGAGGAGGTCAAGGCATACACGCACCTGATTACCGCCCTCTGCGACATGGCCCGGAATCAGAAGCGCATCACCGCAAAGGAAAAGGAGACCGACAACGACAAATACGCATTTCGGTGTTTTCTCCTCCGGCTTGGGTTCATCGGGGCCGAGTACAAGACGGAGCGGAAGATCCTGCTCCGCAATCTCACCGGCAACGGCGCATTCAAGGCCAGGGCCAGAAGGGAGGCGTCCAGCGATGTGGTTTCCGAGTAAAGAGGCCGTCGAGCAAGTCCGCATGGAATACCCAGCGGGCTGCCGGGTGGAGCTGGTGCAGATGGATGATCCCCAAGCCCCGCCCACCGGCACCTTCGGTACGGTTTTGGGTGTGGATGACACCGGCTCCGTCATGGTTCGCTGGGACAACGGTAGCGGCTTGAACGTGGTCTACGGTAAAGACATCTGCCGGAGAGTTGGGACGGGAAAGCCCGTGTAAATACACCAAAACGGACCTCAAATCCTTGTGTACTTTATGGCGCGAAATAACTTGCTACTAACTCCGTTTACCATCCATCGGCATCATGCGTAATCACAAGCGGCGAGACGGCGGGCGGCTCATTTGGGCCGTCCGCCTGCTTTGTGCTGCTATTTTTCAGAAAGGGCGATTAAGTTGCCAAGAAACGGAACAATTGAAGAAACCCCCGGCTATTGCAAGGCGGAGGACCTGGCGAGTCTGTTCGCCCTGTCCAGCCAGAGCATTAACCAGCTCACCAGGGATGGCGTGCTGAAGAAAAGGGACACCCCCGCCGGAAAACGCTATAACGTGGTGGAGTCCACCCGGACCTATGTGCAGTACCTTCGGGACAAGGCGGCAGGCCGCAATGACGCCCTGGAGCGGGAAGCGCTTGAGGCCGAGGTGCGCATCAAGAAGGCCAGGGCAGATATTGCCGAACAAGAGGCCAAGGAATTCCAGGGGTGGCCAGTCTGATGGAATTCCAGCTATATGGCGCGAAGGGGGCGTATAGGGGGAAGGTGGTGGTATGGCAAATGAGAAGAATCTAATACCGTTTACCAGCGACCAAAGCCATGATGAAGCCGTGAAAAACGGCAAGAAGGGCGGCGTGGCGTCCGGGGCGGCCAGGCGGCGAAGAAAGACCATGCGGCAGACGCTGAATGCTCTGCTGGGCGCCGGCCTGGACGTCAGCGAACAGGAGTTCGTGGAGAAGGTCACGCCGCGGCTGCAGGCGCTCGGCATCGATGTGGAGGATGCCACCTATCAGGATGTGATGCTTGCCGGTATTCTGCTGAAGGCGATCCGGGGCGACGTCCGGGCCGCTGAGTTTGTTCGGGATACCGGCGGGGACAGCCCCCATCTGGATATGAAAAAGCAGGAACTGAAACTGCGAAAGGAAGAACTGCGGTTCAGACAGGAGCAGGAGCTGAAGAAAGCCGAGAGTGAGGCTGGATCTGAGGAAGGGGAAAAGGAAGCCGTACACATCTACGTACCCGACAACGGCAGAGGGGGGTAGCGTATGGGCAAGGAAATCAGGCCACAGCCGGGGCCGCAGGAGGAATTTCTGTCCTCCCCAGCGGATGTGGTGATCTATGGCGGCGCGGCCGGAGGTGGAAAGACCTACGGTATGCTGCTGGATGCACTCCACTACACCCGTGTGCGAGGCTTCGGCGCGGTGTTCTTCCGCAAAAACCACAATCAGATATTCTCTGAGGGCGGTCTGTGGGACACCTCGCTCGACCTATACACGGGCCTTCCGAATGCTGTCCCAGTCCTGGGAAGATGCCAGTGGAAGTTCCTGGACCCCAGGGGCCGAACGATCTCCAGGGTCAGCTTCAAACACATCGAGCGGGATATGGATCTCGGCAAATGGCAGGGGAGCCAGATATGCGGCCTGTACTTCGATGAGCTGACGCACTTCAGCGAGAAGACGTTTTTTTATATGTTCTCCCGAAATCGCTCACTTTGTGGCGTAAGACCGTACACACGGGCGTCATGCAACCCCGATCCTGACAGCTGGGTTGCCAAGTTTATCGAGTGGTGGATCGACCCGAAAACAGGCTATGCCATCCCGGAGCGCAGCGGGGTGATCCGCTGGTTCATCCGGATCGAGGAGGTCATCCATTGGGCCGACACCCGCGAGGAACTGTGGGAGCGGTTCAACCTCACCACAAAGACGGAGCGGGATAAGCCCAAGTCCGTTACCTTTATCGCTGCCTCGGTCTATGACAACAAACTCCTGCTGGAAAAGGACCCTGGCTACCTCGCCAACCTGGAGGCCATGGCCCTCGTGGAGCGGGAGCGGCTCCTGCACGGCAACTGGAAAATCAAAGCCGCCGCCGGGCTGTTCTTCAAGCGCACTCAGCTCGGTAAAAGACTGGACGCCGTGCCTACGGACGTTGTGCGCTGGGTGCGGTGCTGGGACTTGGCGGCATCCGAGAAAACACAGAAGGGTGACCCCGCCTATACCGCCGGAGTCCTCATGGGCAAGCGCAGCAACGGGCGGTATATCATCGCGGATGTGGTAAATAGGCAGATGGCGGCCTCCGATGTGCGTAAAACCATTCTAATGACGGCGCAAATGGACCGGGACAAATACGGCGACGTGCGCATCCGGCTCCCGCAGGACCCCGGACAAGCAGGGAAGGAGCAGGCGGAGTCCTACATCAAATTCCTGTCCGGCTTCAATGTAACCACCGAACTGGAGTCCGGCAGCAAGGCGACCAGAGCGGAGCCTATGGCCGCCCAGTGGCAGGCGGGAAACTTCGACATACTCGCCGGCGAATGGAACGAGCCGTATCTGCTCCAACTGGAGAATTTCCCGGACGGGAAGTTCAAGGACATGGTGGACGCATCCGCGAATGCGTTTTTAGAAATCGAAACCGGGCAGCAGCCTTTTGCTTACTCGTTCGTTTACTGAGGTGAAATATGAGACTTTTCGACATTATTCGTGGAAGGCAAAAAGTGAGTGCCAAGTACCGGCGCGATGGCAGCTTTGTTTCCCGCTGGGCCCGGCCACCCTCCCTCAACACCGCTGAATGGCTGAATATGTTCTCAAAGAGCCCTCGTTTGGCGGTGGTAGAGCGCATCGCAAGCGATCTCGCCAACCTCAACGGGCATCTGTATCGCATCGCCCCGGACGGCTCCAAGACAGAGGTCATGAAACACCCGTTCCTCGACCTGATGGAGCATCCCAACCCGCTCTATGAGATGACCAGTTCGGCCATGTGGCGGCTCAACGAAATATACCTGATGCTTGTCGGCGAGAGCTTCATGCTTGTCGAGCGGGACGAATACGAACGCCCGGTGGAACTGTGGAATGTGCCACCCCACTGGGTCAAGATGACTCCGTACCTCGGCAATCCGGGCTACCTGATCACATCACCGAGCGGGCTGACCATGACCGTGTCGGTGGATGATATGTTCGTGATGAAACAGCTTAACCCGCTGGACCCGTTCATGAGGGGCTTGGGTGTGGCGGAGAGCGTTGCCGATGAGGTGGAAATCGACGAATACGCAGCGAAGTTCCAGAAGCGGTTTTTCTACAATGACGCCACCCCGCCGTTTGTGTTCGTCATACCAGGCGCTACGAAAGAGCAGCTCGACGTTTTCACAGCCGATTGGGAAAAAAAGCACCGCGGCGTAGATAAAAGCCATCGGATGGCGGCCCTGGGCGGAGATGTGAGGGTGGAAAAGCTGGGGGATGCCCACGGCAAGGACATGGGCTTCCTTGAGAGCCGGCTTGCCATGCGGGACGCCGTGCTGGAGCATTTCGATGTTCCCAGGGAGATCATGGGCATCACTGAAAACAGCAACCGGGCCACGGCGGACGCTGCTCAGTACATCTATGCCAAGAACGTGCTGACACCCCGCATCAGCAATCGGGAGCAGGCGCTTAATATGCAGCTCCTGTCGATGTTCGATGATGACAGCCTTGTGTGGGAGTTCGACCAGGTTATCCCCTACGACAAGGAGTTCGACAAGTCGAGGGCGCTGGAGGGCTGGGATGCCGGACTCCTCACCAAAAACGAGGCCCGTGGTCTGCTGGATATGCCCGGCGTTGATGGCGGCGATGTATATAAAACCTCCATCACCGACCTGTTTCTCCGGGAGAGCGACGACCCGGCCAAGGTGTCGCAAGCCATCCTGCAGGACGGCCTCGATGCCACAGCCCCGGTCCCAGGTGAGAAATCCTTGCCGGCGAGCGTCACGGCCAGGCTCAAGAGTGAGGAGCAAGCTGTGCGGAAACACAGCAAGTCTTTTGAGGCGGCGATCTCTCGACATTTCGCCGAGCAGCGGTCGGCGATTCAAAAGGCCCTGGGGCTTAGCCAGAAAGCGGAGGACACATCTGCCTTCGATGAGCTGAGTCAATACCTGCTCCCCGACGGAACGTTGGATATGGACCTCTGGAACGCTCTGGAGGAGGCCGAGCAGATTCGCATCGCCAACAGCGTGGCCTCCGGGCTGTTGGACTGGAGCGCCGAATCCAAAAAGCTACAGGCCATGTTTATACCGCTCTGGAAGGAAGCGTATGAGGCCGGGGTCAAGCTCGCCGAGGAGTACCACGGCATCACCAATATCACCCGGCCGGAGTTTGTGAGCGTTGTAAAGGTCAACGGCGCCAAGCACATCGTTGGCATTGAGCAGACCACCCGCAACAGCATCGCGGACATCATTGCCGACGGGATCGCCAACGGCGCCAGCCAAGCTGAACTGAAGAAGGCCGTCTATGAGGAGATGGATACATCCCACAGGAGGGCCAAGCTGATCGCACGCCAGGAAACCATGATGTCCCTCGCCACGGGACAGTTCGACATGATGAAAGCGGCGGGGGCCAAGACCAAGACGTGGCACCACAGGCCGCAGAAGGACCCGCGGGACGGCACGGATGGGAAAGTTGACCACGTTTCCATGGAAGGGGAGACAGTCCCCATCAACGAGACGTTCTCCAACGGGCTTCTCTTTCCGAGAGACCCGTCGGACGACCGCCCGGAAGAGGTTATCAACTGCCGGTGTTATCTGACATACGGCGGTTTTTAACATTGCCCGTAATTCTGAGGAAAGGAGGTAGACCGCATGGCAAGAGTACGACGGGGAGTCGCCGGCCGGGAGAAGAAGTCGGATACACCACAGAGGGAATACAAGTCAGTTTCATTTGTGCTGGAAAGCGCAGACGAAAATACCGGAGAGTTCTCCGGGTATGCGGCTGTGTTCGGCAACGTGGACAGCGGCGGCGACATTATCGAGAAGGGAGCCTTCGCCAAGACCATCGTGGAGGATTTCGCCCGCATCAAGATTCTCTCGCAGCATAACAGTTATGACCTGCCCATCGGCAAGCCGCTGGAACTGCGCGAGGATGAGAAGGGCCTCTACATCCGGGGCAAAATCAGCGACACGCAGACCGGCAGGGATATCAGGACGCTGCTCAAAGACGGTGTTCTGGCGGAACTGTCCATTGGCTATGACGCTGTTGACTTTGAGTTGGATGGAGACAGCGGCATCCGGCATCTGAAGGAGATCAAGCTGTGGGAGGTGTCCATCGTTACCTGGGCCATGAATGACCAGGCGAAGATTGAGGACGTGAAGTCGCTGGTGGAGGAACTGAGGACCGAAGCCAAGACCGGCAAAATCTCCCGCCGGAGAATGGATGCGCTGAAGCCGTTCATCGCAGTGGTCAAGGAACTGCTGGAAATCCTCTCGTTCATGGACACGCCTGACGCCGCCCCGCCCCCGGCTGATCCGGACGACCCGCCCGCCCCCGTAGCGAAACCCAAGAAAAGCGCAGACCCCAAAAAGCAAACCAAAAACGCCGGGATGGTATTCGAAATCATCCCCAACAAAAACAGGAGGTAATTGAACATGAAACTGACCCAGGAACAGCTCGCCGCCCTCATCGCGCAGGTGTTTGCGAACCTCATCGCGGCGGGCAAGGACCCCAGCGCCATCACCCAGGATGACATCATGGCCGAGATGACCGCCATTATCGAGGCCGCCGGCATCGGCGACCCCGCTGGTGAGGGCGGCGCTCCCGAAGGCGACGAAGGCAAGGGAGAGGGCGAAGGCGAAGGTGAGGGCGGCGACCCCGCCATTACCCCTGAGTTCATCACTCAGGTGCTGGACGCTCTGAAAGCCTGCCAGAAGTCTGCCGGCGAGCCCTCCGTCAAGCCCGGAGCCGGTGAACCTACGGCCCAGAAGGGTGCCGAAGGTCCCTCCGCTCAGAAGGGCGCCGCACCCGCCCCGGCCCCTGCTGCTACGCCCGCCCCCGCTGCCTCTGCACAGCGCAAATACTCCAGCCTGTTCCTCTCCACCGGCGCGTCCCGTGACGGTGGTGCTACCAGCGGCTTCAAGACCCGTATTCAGTCCATGTCTGCCCCTGAGCGGCGCAAGACCGCCTACGGCATGTTCGGCCGCGCCGTGAAGTGCATCCACGCCTCCGGCGGTGAGGTCGAGCGGGCCGCCTATGTCGCCGAGCACAAGTTCAACGACGCTGAGATGGCCCGCGAGTTCAAGGCCCTGGCCGCGACCCAGCCCACCGACGGCGGCTATCTGGTGCCGGAAGTCTATGCGGACGAGATCATCGAGCTGCTGTACCCCGCCACGGTCATCTACGACCTGGGCGCCCGCCGGCTGGCCATGGATCACGGCAATCTGAACATCCCCAAGCTGAAGACTGGCACCCGCGCCATGTACACCGGGGAGAACCGGAAGATCCCCAAGACCGCCCCCAAGTTCGGCAACATCCGCCTGTCCTCCAAGAAGCTGACCGCCCTCATCCCCATGAGCAACGACCTCCTTCGGTCCACCAGCTTCGACAACGACGTCATCGTGGGCCAGGACGTGACCAAGCAGATGGCCCTGGGCGTGGATTGGGGCGCTTTCCGTGGCACCGGCGGGGAGTTCCAGCCCCTCGGCCTGTTCAACAACAAAGCCATCCAGAACATCAAGGCTGCTGACGCCGGTACCTCCTATGCCAGCGCCGACGGTGTCCTGACCGCCATGTTCCCCAACTTCCTGGTTGCCTCCGTGCTGAAGAACAACGTCTATGCTGATGCCCTGGGCTTCGTGTTCAACACCAGCGTGGAGCAGTTTTTCAAGTCCATGCGCGACCAGGTGGGCGGCTTCATCTTCGCGGAGGAGATGAACAAGCAGCGCACCCTGGCGGGCTACCCCTACCGCACCACCAACCTGATCGACACCGAGGATGGCAAGACCAAGATTGCCTTCGGCAACTGGAACGACCTCATCATCGGCGAGCAGGGCGCCCTGGAGATCGAGACCAGCCGCGAGGGTTCTTGGACTGACGAGGCGGGCAACCTTGTGTCCGCTTTCGAGAACGACCAGACCCTGATCCGGGCCATCGACAACGTGGACGTGGGCCTGCGCCATGACGAGAGTTTCGTGGTGGCCACCGGCGTCGCCGTCCCCGTCTAAACGGCATGAAGAACGATTTTCCAATCATTCAAGAGGACTGGCGGGCAAGGAGGGACGGAAAACGCGAGTACGTCCCCTCCGAGCTGGTCCTCGCACACGAAGAGCAGTGCTTTGAGAATCATGGTCAATCGGCGGCTACCCTTGCCAGACGCGGCGGGCTATCCTGGAGGGAACTGCTCGCGGTCCTTTACGACGTGAAATTCCGCACCGTGGATGACGCCAAGCTGTCAGAGGATGACTGCCGCCGCTACTGCAAAGCATTCATCGAAAAGGAGGAGCAAAAGCATGAAGCGTAACCTGATTCAAAACGTGAAGGCCATCCCCTACACCAGCGGGGAGGTCATCGACCGCACCGGCTTCCTGTCCGCCGTGGTCGCTGTGTCCGCCCTGGCCGCCGGCAGTGTGAAGCTGGAGGTCACCCACGCCGACACCGCCGGCGGCACCTTCGAGGCCGTGAAGGACGAGCGGCTGGTGATGGGCGGCGCCGACGAGGTCAAGGATCTGAAGACTGGCGACATCGCCAACTTTGACCTGGACCTCCTGGGCTGCAAGAACTTCATCAAGGTCACTCTGAGCGGTGACGCTGCGGCCTCCGGCAGCGGCGACTCCGCCAAGACTGCGGCCTGCGCTGTTGTGCTGGGCGACCACCACACCCAGCCGGTGTAAGGAGGGCCAGACCTATGGCGAGGATTTACAAGCCTGTTGGCCCGTCCGATAACAAGGCGGTTCCTCCCGGCAAGGAGAAAAAGGCCGGAAAGCCGCCTGTCGCGCCCCCTGGCAAGGGGGAAGGCAAGGGTGCGCCTCCTACCCCCGGAGTCGGCGGAGACGGCCAGGAACGGCCCGAGAGCGCCGAATAGAGGACCATGGGGCGGTGGGGTGACCTGCCGCCCCTATGCTGACAGGAGGTTTGTATGCTTGCGAATAACGCACTTACCACGCTTGACAGGATGAAGCTCATGCTGAGCCTCGATGATGAGACCGACGAGCGCACCTGCACCCTCGTTGAGCTGTTAGTCAATAAGGCGTCGTCCTGGGTGGAGCAGCAGGTGGGCAGACCTCTCGGCAAGAACACCTACCGTGAGTTCTACGAGGCCGACGGCCAGCAGGAGCTGGTCACGCTGAAGTACCCAATCATCAGCGTTGATTACGTCAAGGAGGCCGGGCGGCTTGTCCCCCCTGAGCGTTACGACTACGGGCAGACCGCCAACATCGGCGTCATCTATCGGGATGACGGCTGGCTGAGGGCCGGGTACCGCCGGGGGCTTGCCAATGATATCATTGAGACCAAGCGGAACATTGAGGTGTGCTATACGGCAGGCTATGTGCTTCCGAAGGACGCCACGGACGAGGAGCCCCAGACGCTCCCCGCAGACCTGGAGGGTCTTGTCTGGGACATGGTGTCCCAGGCGTATGCGAATATGCAGAACGGCTCCCAGGGGCTGAAATCCTTCTCCATCTCGGATGTAAGCTGGACCTTCGACAAGTCAACGCCGGCCGCCTGGCTGCAGATCGTGAATCTGTATAGGAGGTATTGATGTGGACGGGATAGAGCGCCTCCTGGAAGACTTCAACCGCATCAAAGCTGCGTGTCAGGAGATGGAGCAGAATAAAATCCGCGTCGGCATCGTTGGCGGCAAGGCGGACTCCGATATTATGGCCATCGCCCATGCCCATGAGTACGGTGCCACCATCAGGCCCAAGAAGGGGAAGTACCTCGCTATCCCCCTGACCAAGGAGGCCCAGGCAGCAGGCTCCCCCAGGGCCTTCAGCGACCTATACTTTGTCAATGCGAAGGACGGCAAGGTTCTCATGGTTCGGGACAAGAAGAAAAGCGGCGGCAAGACCGAGAGCGAGGCGATGTACCTGCTGGTGAAAAGCGTCACCCTCCCGGAACGCTCTTTTATCCGAGCGGGCTTTGACGCACAGCAGAAAGAGCTGGGCAGCATCGTGACCGGGGCAATGGTGAAGATGCTGGATGGGACCATCACCCCCGCTGCCGCCGCAGAGTCTATCGGGGCTCAGGCCGCCCAGCTGGCGCAGAGCTTCATTGATCAGAACAGGGTTACGCCGAAGTCCGACTCCGCCCACAAGACGCAGCACACCACGCTATATGAATCCGGCACACACATCCGTGACCGGATCGCCTATGAGGTGGTAATAAAATGAATTTTGCGGCAACACCCAGACTCCCCAGAGCCTTGCTCCACGATATAAAGGTCTACGAGCGCACCTTCGTCCGCGATGGCCCCGGCGGACAGTCCCGCCCGGTCGATAAGGCCATAAAAACGTTTAAGGGCATCGTCATGCCGCTGTCGAACAAGGATCTGAAGGATCTGCCGGAAGGAACGTACACCGAGAACTCGCAAAAACTCTACACCGATGCCCCGGTGGAGATCGGCACCAACCAAATCATCGAGGACACCTTCGACGGCCAGAGATACACCGTCAAGACGTCGCTGGGCCACAACAGCATCCACCCTATGATGCAGTACATCGTGGAGGGAGTGGTAAAGAAATGACATTCGTAGAGGCCCGCAACGCTATCGTGTCCGGCCTTGAAACGCACATTGGCCGCCCCGTTGTTCTGTCTGACCAGATAGCGGGCCGGCCGGAGTTCCCATACTGCTACTACAGCGTCCTGACACCGCGCACATCCAACCACGCTTTCGGGCTGCATGAGGTCGTGGGGGACGAGGAGCAAGGCTATCGCCACATACGTTCCGAGCCGGTAGAGGCAACGATGTCCTTCACCTTCTGCGGCCAGAACCGGGAGGCCGAGGACGGCAGCTATATCTACGGCGAGGACGAGGCGCTTGACCTCGCTGAAAAAGGACACGGATTCTTCTTGCTGAACGGACATTGCATCCCGGTCGGCAGCGAGGATATCGTGATCCGCAATGTTGGCTCCGTCGCAGGCCGGAGCGGATTTGTGGTGGAGGATACCGTCCGCCGATACGGATTCGATGTGCGCTTGGCCTACGTCCGCACCGATGAGATGCCGACTACCACCGTTCTGGGTGCCAGGACCCCAGGAAACGCACACCAGTAAGAAGGAGGAAATGCAAAATGGCAAAAGACGTAATTGTCGTTGTGAAGCGTGACGCGCTGCCTACGACAAAGGAGAGCCTTGACATTCTGCTCATCTCGACCACCGGGGCCCAGCCCGTCGGTGTATACCGGGATGTCGAGAGCGTCAAGGCTGTCTACGGGGATGATGGAAAAACCCCCAACTCGAAGATCGTCCGCAAGGCGACCACCCTGATGAACCAGGGCAAGACCACGCTGGCCGAGACGCTGGTGAACAAGTTCAAGATCGTGGGCTTCGAGCCGCCCACTGCATCCCCCGCTGTCGCCGCTACCTTCGTTATTGATTTCGACAACGATGTGTTCCCGTTTGATGCTCCGGCCGCAGGGCAGAAGCTCTATGTGCGGATCGGCGGCGATGACAAGGCCGTGGTCACGCTGACCGCAAAGGTCGAAATCGAGGACGGCATGAAGTTGGCTGCACAGTTCAACGGGGCTTCCTTTACCAAGGGCGGCAAGACCTACACAGCCACAGTGAAGGACACCGTGGTCACGTTCACCGCCACCGAGGGCGGTAGCACCGACTCCATTCCCGAGCGCATTGAAATCTTCCTGGACGAGGCTCTGTCCCAGGAGTTTGTTGCCACCGGGAGGAAGACCTTCACCAATGGCAAGGATGCCATGACTGCCGCCGACAGCCTCATCGAGACCATCCAGCAGTTCCAGCGGGACGAGGACAACGACTGGTATTACTTTATGACCGACCGGGACGAGCCTGAGTTCGTCAAGGCCCTGGCCAAATTTGCCGAGGCCAGCGAACCTTCCGAGGCGGAACTCGGTGCGGGCGTAGAGGATCACCGGAAGTTCTATATGGGGCAGACCAGTGACATCGACTTTGCTGACAACACCGCCCGTGCCGCCGTTATCTACACCGATGAAAAGCACCTCGATGAGGAGCCTGACGCATCGTACACCGGCAATGTTGGCCCGTTCTACCCGAAGAACGTGACCTGGAAGTTCAAGCGGCCCCAGGACGGCAACGCCGCTGCAAGCGAGGGTGCGAAACTCATCACCCTGCCCAAGCTGACGGAGGGCCAGCGCAATCAGCTCAGCGAGAATCACGTCAACTACCTCACCGAGGAGTACAAGCGCCAGTACGTCAAGGAAGGCGTGTGCCTCAACGGTGAGTTCATCGATGTGGTGCTGGGTGGTGACTGGATCGCCAAGCGGATGCGGGACCTGCTCTACGACATTTTGCTCGACAATGCCAATGTCGATTATACCGACAGCGGCTTTGCCCTCATCTCCACGGCGGTATCTCAGGCACTGTCTGAGGCCGCAGATCCGGATCACAATATCATCGCCCGCGATCAGGAGAGCAAGGCCGGCATCTTCACCGTGGTCATTCCGAAGTATGCGGACAGCACGGATGAGCAGCGCCGCAACCGGATCATGCCGGACATTACTTGGGAAGCCCTGCTGAGTGGGGCCATCCATCAGGTCAAGACCAAGGGTGTCCTGAGAGTGTCTCTGTAAGAAAGGAGGGCAATCAATGGGAACGCTTTTGAGAGATTATGACCCTGAGAAGGTAAGCGTAATCTTCAACAATCGTCAGATTCGTATGTTTGGCGATGACATTTTCAAGTTGGCCCGGAATGGCGACAATGTGTCGCTGAAGGTAGGGGTGCAAGGGGACGGCACCTATGTTGAGAACGCGGATAAGTCCGCCACGCTCACCATCACGATCCAACAGCAGTCCCCGGACCTCAGATACCTCGAAAGCTGTGCGGAGCGAAAGACCAGGGGGAGCCTTGCGCTGAATGACGCCAATGATGATGGCAGAAACATCTTCGCCTTGAACTGCAGGGTGCAGAAGCTGCCTGATCGTGGGCGCGGCAAGGATGCGGCAGATGTACCGTTCGTGTTCATCATCCCCCGTCTTGAGCTCAACGATTAAGCCCGGAAACACTTATGAAATCCGGGAAAAATAGTAGCAGCCACAAACACAACAAGCGGGGCCGGAATGTAATACCGTTCCGGTCCCGCACTCAGAATTATATGGGAGGTTTTACCATGGCAAGACAGAAGACTGTTATCGTGAACGATGTGGAATATACGCTCCAGAGCGTGAGCTTTTCCTGGTACACTAATCTGACGGACCTGTATGTCCGCCCTGCCAGCGGCCGGAAGAACACGGCGAAGTATGCCGACGCCCTCATCAAGGGCTGTGTCATCGCCCCCGCCGAGGTCGCCAAGCGCGGCTTGAAGGTCTTTGACGAGCAGGACGACATTACCACCCCCACCGAGCTGGTGCGTGAGATCGAGAACTTTCTGTCGGAGCGAGCTGAACCCGACGGAAGCACGGAAAAGAGCGCAACGTAACGAGCGCTTCTGGCGCATGGTGTTCTGCATGGGCGGTGTCAGCTACACCGAGCTAAAGGAAATGGATCTGGCGGAGTTCGCTGAGGCGGAGAAGGCCAGGCTCCTTTGGCAGACCGTGTGGAACAAGGAGCCCAGCAAAAACGAGTGAAGAAAGGGGGTGTGACTTGTGGATGAGGCCCGCAGTTTATCGTATGGCATAACTATAAGCACCATTATCGAACAGGCCGAGGAAGGCATTAACAGTCTGATGGGGATGCTCGGAAGACTGCGGGCTGAGGCTTCTGGTGTTGACATCGGTGCTGACACAGAACAGGCGTCCGAGAACATCCGCGATCTGGCGGGTGACATCGGACGCCTTCAGTCTGACGCTGACAGCACCGACATCACCGTAGACGCAGATACTGGCCAGGCCGAGGAAAGCATCCGGGAACTGACCGGCGACATCGGCAGCCTTGGCGAACGCTCCGCAGACATCGACATTGATGTTGATACCGAGCGGGCGCAGACCGATGTTCAAGATTTGGCAGACCGCGTTACCAACCTCGGCCAGGACCCGCCCGACATTGATATTGATGTTGACACGGACGAAGCCAGGCGGAATATCCGCGACCTGACCGATGACATTGGGGACCTTGAAGAAGACGCCGATGGAATCGGCTCTGCCTTCCGCAAGTCATTCCTCGCTGGGATAGACAGCGGCAACAGCTTCTCCTCATCCCTCCGCTCCGGCGTTGGCGGGGCCATCACCCATATTGGCGAGAGGGTGACCGACCTCAAGGAGAACGTTGTCACCAAGATGACGGGCATCAAGGACAGCGTGGTGTCCGGGGCGAGCAGCATCAAGGAAGGATTCACACACCCGATAGAGACCATCAAGAACGGCCTTGGCGGGGCAATAGACCACGCCAGGAGCCGGTTCATTGATTTTGTCCGCGGAGCGGGTGAGGCTACAGACGCCGCAGACGATGTGGGCGACGCAGCGAACGGCGCCAGACCGGATGTTGAGAATCTGGGCAACGCGGCGGAGAAGACCGGCGGCAAATTTGAAAAGCTGGGCGACATCCTAAAAGGCATTGGTAAAGCGGCGGCAATCGGTCTGACTGCCGCTACTGTAGCCGTTGGCGGCTTCGCTGCCGCCTCCGTCAACACGGGGATGGCCTTCGATTCGTCTATGTCCCAGGTAGCCGCTACGATGGGCTACTCTGTGGCAGAGCTAAACGATGCCACCTCTGAGGCGAGCCAGAACTTCAGCCAGCTTCGAGAGTTTGCGCAGGAGATGGGCGCAAACACCGCGTTCTCCGCCTCCGAAGCGGCTGACGCTCTGAATTACATGGCTCTGGCCGGCTATGATGCCGAGAAGTCCATGACCATGCTGCCAAACGTGCTGAATCTGGCAGCGGCTGGCGGCATCGATCTGGCAGCGGCATCGGACATGGTGACGGACGCCCAGTCTGCGCTTGGGCTGTCGATGGGAGAAGCCGCTGACCTTGTAGATAAGATGGCGGCGGCGAGCTCCAAGTCCAACACCAGCGTCCAGCAGCTTGGCGATGCGATCCTCACGGTAGGCGGCACCGCAAAGAACCTGTCCGGCGGCACGACAGAGCTGAGTATGGCTCTGGGCGTCCTCGCAGACAACGGTATCAAGGGTGCGGAAGGCGGCACGGCCCTCCGCAACATGATCCTTTCCCTGTCCGCTCCAACGGACAAGGCCGCGGCTCAGCTGGAAGCATTGGGCGTAAATGCGTTTGATGCAGAAGGCAACCTGCGCCCACTGAACGAGACCTTCGGCGATCTGAACGGTGCTCTCGCCTCGCTGACCCAAGAGGAGCAGACTCAGGCGCTCAATGAGATATTCAATAAGGTCGATCTGAAGTCCGTGAATGCCATGCTCGGCACCAGCGCAGAGCGCTTCGAGGAGCTGGGTGCGGCTATTGACGGCGCGTGGGTCAACATGGGCAGCCTGTCCGATTCGCTGTCCGATGTTGGAATCGACCTCACGGCCATGCAGGGCAACCTTGGCAAGCTCGGTATCAGCGAAAAGGCATTCTCTGACATCCTCAAGTCCTCCGGCGGCAACGCCGAAGCCTTTGCCGATGCACTTCTGGAGGCCGCAGACGCTGGCGTATCCCAGGAGGATGTCGTTAAAGCCCTCGGCGGCAACCTTGGGGATCTGCAAACCGCCTTTGACAACACATCGGGCGCGGCGCAGGCCATGGCCGATACCCAGCTTGACAACCTGGCCGGTGACATAACGCTGTTCAAGAGCGCCTTGGAGGGCGCTCAAATTGTTATCTCGGATGGGCTGACCCCATCTCTGCGGCAGTTTACGCAGTTCGGCACAGATTCTGTAACAAAACTTTCAGAAGCTTTCCAGGATGGTGGCCTGACCGGGGCGATGGGCGCTCTCGGCGGCATCCTGAGTGATGGCCTCGGCATGATCGTCGAGATGCTGCCAACCGCAATTGATGCCGGGATGCAGTTACTCGGTGCGCTGGGGCAAGGGCTGCTGGATAACTCACCGCTGATCATTGACGCGGCGATCCAGATAGTGACCCTGTTGGGCGACGGAATTTTGAACAGCCTCCCCGTGCTGGTGGGTGCTGGGATGCAGATCGTTGCGTCACTGGCATCCGGCCTTGGCGGGATGCTCCCCACGCTGATACCGTCCATGGTAGAGACGGTGATGCTTATGGCCGGGGCGCTTGTAGAGAATCTTCCGCTGGTGATCGATGCGGGGATGCAGCTCATCAGCGGTCTGGCGGACGGCATCATCGGCGCAGTTCCGGTGCTCATCGGGCAACTGCCGGAATTAATTGACCAGATACTTGGATTTCTGACAGAGAGCCTGCCCACCATTCTGGAGCAGGGCTCCGCCATTCTGCTGTCACTGACAGACGGTATCATTGGCGCAATACCGATGCTGGTCGAAATGCTGCCAGAGGTAATCACATCCATCTGCGGCTTTGTCACGGAAAACCTGCCTACGATACTGGAGCAGGGCGTCCAGATACTTACCTCGCTGGCCACCGGCATCATAGGGGCGCTGCCTGAGCTGATAGGGCAGATACCCGCCATCATTACTGGCATAGTCGGCACTCTGAGCGAAAACTTCCCCTCCATAGTCTCTACCGGCGTGACCCTGCTCCTGGAGTTGGGGGCCGGCATCATCTCAGCGATACCTCAGCTTGTGGCGCAGCTCCCGGCGATTGGCGCAGCCATTCTCGGTGCGTTTGGTGAGATACCCGGCATGGTGCTGGATGTTGGCAAACACATCGTGGAGGGCCTGTGGAGCGGTATTTCCTCCATGGGCAGCTGGGTGGCAGATAAGGTCAAAGGCTTCGCAAGCGGCATCGTGGACGGCATTAAGGGCTTCCTGGGCATTCACAGCCCGTCCACAGTATTTGCCGAGATCGGCGATAACATGGCCCTGGGCCTCGGCGGTGGCTTCACTGACAGTATGAAGGGCGTTACAGAAGACATCAAGGGAGCAATTCCGACGAACCTTGACGGGCCTGAGATCGACATCCCCGAGCCGAACGGCCCTGCCGATATGACCTACGGCGTATACCCGGATGTAGAGGGTATCGGCGAAATCGGTAACGCAGTTGGGGACTCTGTTTACAAGGTCAGCCCCATCATTGAGGACATCAATACCCCGTCTGTTTCCGACATCACCTATAGCGTGAACCCGCTCGTTGAAGATTTCAATCCCACAGGCTACGAACAGTATGCCGAGGATGAAGGTGGAGAAGGCGGCTATCCTGATCAGGTTGATGGCAGCGGCAACGGCGGCGCCCCTGAGCCGGACGGCGGCTCTACCGGGAATGGCGGCGGGTCTACCTTCGCCCCGACAGTCACGGTCCAGATTACAGTTGAGGGCAACGCGGACAGCGAGGCCCTGGAAGAAATGAGGGCCTCGCTTATGGCAGAATTTGAGGTCAAGATGAGGGAACTGTACGATGAATTCCGCGAAGAGGAGCTCCAGCGGGCAGCCCTCAAGAACCAGTACGCATTTTGATTGGAGGTGGCGGCATGGCCTATATACTCACCAGCAGGAAGGGCGGCACAGTACGCTTTGAGCCTTTGAAGAACGGCGTCGTTGAGAAGGAAAGCGAGAGCTATAGCAGCACCGTCACCTCCAATCCCATTGAGAACGGGGCCGAAATCAACGACCATGTGAACAACGCATCCGGCACCCTCAATATTTCCGGCGTCATCATCGGCGGCAACGGCGCGATAAATGCGCTGAAAGCTATGCGAGCCTCGCGGGACATCATCACCTACATCGGAGTTACCAGGATGTCTAACCTTGTCTTTACGAGCCTCAAATTTGACCGCTCGTCTAAGAATAGCAACGGAGCATCCTTCTCGGCAACCCTAAAGCAGGTGCAGATCAGTTCCGCGGAGTACGTTCCCATGGATGGCGCACTGCCCATGACCAGTCAGGACGATGGGAAGGCCGATGACCAGCAGCTGGCGAAAACAGCCAATGCCGGCTTAACGATGGTTTCCTTGCAGTCGGTAAGCTCGGCCAGCGTGGAGCGGCATGGTGCGGCTTACACGCAGCCCAGCAGCGCCGCGCCGCTGACGAGGCAGACCGGGGCCTATGACGGCCTTGCTGTGTAAGGGGGAACGGATATGGCCCTGCAGCTGATAGATCTGAATTCCGATGTGCAGTATATCGCCATCGACGTATCGCGTGTGCCATACACCTTTTCGGTGAAGCTGACTGACCGCACCTACTCCTTCACGGTCAAGTACAACGCCACAGGGGAGTTTTTCACGATTGATCTGTATGACGTGAACGGGAACGTTCTCGCCTTCGGGGAAATCGTCCGCTATGGCCGCCCCCTGTTCAACGTGGTCGAGGACGAGCGGTTTCCGATCCCTGTTATCATCCCCTCCTGCATCACCGGCGAGAGCGCCTCCGAGGTCACATGGGAGAACTTCGGGAAGGATGTGAAGCTCTACCTCCACGAAAGGAAGGTGGAGTGATATGGCTTTTTGGATACGGGCGGCCACGCTGGTCATCGGGAGCAACAAGTACGACTTGGATGGAATGAACTTCACGTTTGATGTTCCGTTTGAGGATAGCGACGAGCCCCCGGTGGCCACTGTGACCGTGACGAACCTCTCCGCCAACACCCGCAACGGCATTAAGAAGGATGATCCTGTGATTCTGAACGCCGGCTACCGGGGTAATGTCGGCTGCATCCTGGTCGGAAAAGTGGTCGGCCTGAAGCACAAGCAGAGCAACGTGGATTGGACATCAACACTGACCGTCCAGCCCTGTGCGGAGGAAATCCTGGGGCGGATCGTCAACAAGACCTACACAGAGAACATGAAAGCATCTGCGATCATCCGGGACCTGCTGAACATCTTCGGAGTAGAGGTCGCCAGGTGCGAGTTGTCCATTGATACCAGCTACCCGCGGGGCCGCGTCTGCCGGGGCAATCTGAAGAAGGTGCTCACGGATATCGTGGTGAACGAGTGCAAGAGCCGGTTCATAGTCCGCACCACTGGGCAGCTCTACATCACAAAGGCGGATGATGGTATCAACAACGGTGTCACGCTTACCCCGGCGACCGGCCTTCTCCGCTCCGACGAGGAGACTGTCGCTATCCAGGTCGAAACGGACTTAAACTCGCAGAAGACCGGGGAGGACCGGAAAGAGGATACCATATCCCGCTCCTGTCTGCTCAACTACAGCATCGCCACCGCCGAGGTCGTAAAGGCTCAGTCCAGCGACTTGAACGGCAGGTTCATCGTTGTAAAGGGGCGCCACAAGGGAAGTAAGACGGAAGACTGGAAGACCTATATGGAGCTGAAACCATACTGAGGAGGGATTGCTCATGGGACTGGCCGATGTAAACCAGTACAATTACCAGCGGATTCACGATGACAAGCTCCGGGAATCCATCTGCGTGGCCGCTACGGTGCAGGTGACATCCTTTGACCCTGCAAAGATGACTGTGAACGTCCAGCCGCTTTCCAAGCACCTGGAGAACGGCAAGTACGAAAGCCAGCCGCCGATTCTGAAGGTGCCTGTGGCCCTCACACACTGCGGCGGCTTTATCTTCCGCCCCTGGATCAAAGAGGGGGACATCGGCACCGTGGTCTACCTGGACCACGATATGGACGCCACCGTGACCGGGGGCAAGGAGGCCAAGCCCCTGACCGAGCGGAACCACGCCACGACCGACGCCATCTTTGTGGGGGCGCTGGTGGCCGGGAGCTACACGGTCAAGGGGTTGCCGGATAAGAGTATCTGCATTGCCACCGAGGACGGCAAGATTTACGTCGCCGTCACAAAGGACAAGGTGATTGTGAAGAACGAAGACACCACCGCCGAGTTCACCGCCACCACGATTGACATGAAATCCACCGATATGAACATCACGCTGGACGGAAACATGACGGTCAAGACCGGCGGTAAGATTTATCTCAATTAGGAGGTGCTCTATGCCAGCAGCAACGAGACAAGGCGACAACTGCACCGGACACGATGCTTGCCCGCCCGTTCCCCTGGTAAGCTGTAGCCCGAACGTCATCATCAACGGAAAGGGCGCAGGCCGCCGGACGGATCAGTATTCTACGCATGGGTGTGTCACACATCCTGGCCACCAGGACGTGATTGCCGCCGGGAGCTCCAAAGTTGATATCAACGGCCTCCCCGCCGCCCGTGTCGGCGATGCCGTCTCGATTGGAGGCTCCGTCCAGGACGGCAGCGGCAACGTAATTATAGGCGGGTGACGATCCCAAAAGAACCGCATTTGCCCGCCCCTCTGCAAGCGATTTTAAGCCGCCCACAGCGGTTTTTCATTTACCCAACCCCTTACCCGTCTTGCGTCATACCCCCGCCTTCCTGGGGGCGCTACGTAACCCTGTGGCCGGTTCTGAAAGGAGACCTTCCAATGGGACTATCAAAACTCGCGGCGGGCTGCCGGATCTGCCCGTATGTCGATACCTGCGACCACAAGCGCATGGAGGCCCTTGGCTCTCTGCCAAAGCCTCCGTTGTCCATGTCTGCCTCCCAGCCTGCGGCGGACTCTGCGGCCCAGCCGCTCCTTCGGGAGACGAGGGAAATCCGGGTGAACGGTATGACCATGACCGTCTATGTGGACGAAATTGAAAAGCAGCTCACGCGAGGGCTATATGCCCATCTGGGCTTGCAGTTCGGAGCGTGATTCGCCTGGGGAGGAGTGAGGCCACATGGATGAGGACATGACCCTGTTAATTGACCCTGAGATCCGCGATCTGGTTTTTGACGAGGGCGGCAACTTCGTGAAAATCTATGGCGCTGATACGACCGTCCAGAATGTTCGCCACGCGCTCCTGACCTGGAAGGCTGAGTTCTTCGCCGATCTGGTACACGGCACCGACTATGAACGCATTGTGGGAACAAATCAGAACGAGATAGACCTCAACGAAATCCAAGACGTTGTCCGGGAAGCCATCTTCCAGGAAAATGAGGTCTCCCGGATAGACAAACTTAATGTCTCGTATGACGGGCGAAACGTGACAACTGAATTTTCGGCCACGCTCGTCAGCGGCGAGACCATCACATCGGAGGTGACAGCGTAATGGCAAAACCGAGTGAATGGGGCCTGACCGATGCCGGCTTTAGGCGTCCGACCTATGCGGAACTGCTGGATGCCTTGGAATACAAAGCCCGCGAGATGTTTGGCTCCAAAGCCAACCTGAGCGTCCGTTCCCCGCTTGGAGTCTTCCTGCGGATCTTCGCCTGGGTGCTGAACCTCCTGTTTTCTACTCTGGAGGATGTGTATAACAGCCGGTTCGTTGACACGGCGGTAGGCTCCAGCCTCCTTCACCTTGGCAGGATGATAGGCATACGGCTCCTGGGGGCGCAGAAGGCCATGGGATACCTGACGTTCTACGGAGACGACAACGTGGAAGTCCCAGAGGGCTTTCTTGCTGAGACCACAGCCGGAGTTCAGTATGTCACGCTCAGGTCCGGTGTGATTACGGACGGCAGCGTGACCCTCCCTGCCTCGGCGGCGGTCGCCGGACCCGACGGCAACTCCGCCGAGGGGACGATAAAGAACATCTCGAACCCAAAACTCGGCATCAGGTCCGTGATAAACGAGAAAGCCTTTGAAGGCGGCAGGAACACAGAGACCCCCGCTGAGTTCCGGGAGCGGTACTACAAATCGGTGGACTTCGCCGGCGGCGTGAATATCGACGCCATCATCGCGGAGATATACGAGAGCGTCGAGGCGGTCATCGCGGTTGCTGGGGAGGAAAACGACACCGATTTTGAGAGCAAGACCGGGCTGCCCCCGCACTCCATTGAGATCGTCGCATACGGAGGATTGGATGAGGATGTGGCGAAAGCCATTTACCGCCGGAAGGCTGCGGGTATCCAGACCTATGGGAATACAACGGTCCCCGTAGTCAAAGCGGACGGGAGACTATACGATGTCCATTTCAGCCGCCCCACCCCTGTCGGTATATGGGTGAAGGTGTTCAACCTTGTAACTGACAGCAAGTTCCCCCTGGACGGTATCGAGCGGATCAAGCAGGCCATCATCCAACACATCGGCGTGAACACCCGCGGAGGATTGAACATCGGGCAGGACGTTATCAACGTAACACTGCCCACGGTTGTCCTGAAGGTGCCAGGGGTGGTGGACTTCGATCTCCAGATCAGTTCCGATGGCGAGCACTTCAGCTGGAAGAACATCGAGATCGCCGCCAGGGAGAAGGCTGTCACCGATGAAAGCATGGTGATCGTAGAGTGAAGAACTATCTATCTGAAATGCTATATGCGCTGACCAGCGCCTATAGCCGAAAGGATTACGATAACCACCAGCAGGGCCGACCGCTGGAGACAAACATCGGCAAGTTGTTCTCCCTGTTCGCCTGGGGGCTGGACATCGTCCAGGAAAACGCGGAACTGGTTAAGCAATGGGATGACCTTGAGGCAGCGAAGGGCGCTGTCCTGGACAGGTACGGGGCAAACTGGGGCGTCCAGCGGTTCAGTGAGAACGACACCCTCTACCGTCTCGCGATCCGGGTCAAGATTCTGTCCCAGCTATCCGGTGGTGACACCGATACAGTCATCAGGGCCGCCGCTGACCTGCTGGGCGTTGAGAACCACGACATAGAGTTCGAGGACGTATTCCCGGCCAAGATTGCCCTGTATGTTGATTGGCTGCTCCTGACGCAGGAGCGGCAAGACCTGATTGAGCCAATCGCCTGGGCAATCAAGCGCATCGTTGCTGGCGGCGTAGGTATGCGGCTGTATGTGCGAACCTACCGCACCTTCCGTTACGATCTCTCGGTCTATCACGGAGGAGCTATAGGAACTTTCTTTCATTATGATCCTGTCGGGAAAGACCGGCTGGAGCGCATGGAGTTGTTCGTCGCTCATGGCGGAGCTGTTTTGGCAGACTTCCCGGATACACCCCCGGTTGGTGAGGACAGGGCTTATTTAGAGCCTGTTTTTGTGGCTCGTGAGGCTGCCGATGTTGCGGTATTCCAGGATGCGCCTCCGATTGGTGAGGACAAGACTTTTTCTCAGCCCGTTTTTGTGGCTCACGAGGCCGTCAGCATCCCTGATTTTTTAGATGTGCCTCCAGTGAACAAGGACAGGGTATCTTCACACACGGTCTTTTCAGCGCATAAAGGCGCCAGCACTGCGATTTTTCCAGATGCGTCCCAGATAGGTCAAGATAGAACTTCACAGCATTCTGTGTCCGTGTCCCGTACCGGCCATGCAATTCCGGCAGTAACCGGCACACCACCAGATGTTGCGAGGATCGAGAAACTGCGGCAGAGTGGCGCAGGGGGCGCATACACCCGCACCCATATCAAACCCAAGCGAATTGATTAGAAGGAGGAATACCAGTGGAAAAACTTGAAGACGGTTGCTATGGCAGCCTCAAAGGAATCGCTCTTATTGCCAAAGTGCTGGCGGGCCGGTGCCAGATGCACTATACTCGTGTGGCAGCGGGCAAGGGGGCGATACCGGAAGGGCAGTCACCGAAGACGCTATCTGTTCCGCCGGAGTACGTCATGGATGCTCAAATCAGCTCCGTGTCCAACCCGGTGGACGGCGAGTGCCAGGTGTCAGTCCAGATCAACAGCGCATATGTGAAGGACGGTTTCTACGTTACATGGCTCATTCTGTACGCAGAGGACCCGGACGAGGGAGAAGTCCCCTACACCGCGCTCTGCTTGGAGAATGAACCGGAGTGGATTCGGCCCTCCAGCTCCATTGTGGGCAAGCTGGCACACTTCGACATCATTGCGGCGGTGGGCGACGTGGACACGGTTTCCGCAAGCGTCTCCCCCGACGCGCTGGTCACACACAAAGAACTGTCAGAGTTGCTGAGGGGGCTTGGGACGGCGCGGTTGGATGTTACTATTCCGGCCACCGGCTGGGCACCGGACGATGATACCGGCGGCGCATACCAGCTCAGATGTGATATTGCCATTGACAATGTCACAGATCGGATGATCCCCACGCTCACCATTTGGCCGGAATACACGGAGGCCGCAGGTGCCTGCAGAATGAGCTCCGCCGTCCGAACCGTCCAGGGTGGGATTAGGGTATACGCACAGACGGCCCCGCTCGAAGCGATCCAGGGAAGCCTGACGCTGACCGGCGTGTCTGATCTGGGCGAAGTCTCCGGGGAAGGAGGTGGTGTCTATGCGCTGCCGATAGCAACGGCCACAAGGCTGGGGGCTGTTAGGATAAAGGAAGGCTCCGGCCTGATCGTGGACGACAGTGGGAACCTTGCAATCGATGCTGCTTCGGAGCAGGAGATTGCGGACACTCTCAGCGGTTCTGCCGCCGGGACAACCAAATAATAACGTAAAGGAGTAGTACAAACCATGGCAGAAAGCAGTACGCAGAAGGCTGTTAGCCTCGCCGGACTGCAAAGGGCCGTAAATGAGATAAAGAAGGACTTTGCAACGAAGGCCGAGGTCGGAAAGCAGATTGAAGAGGCCGCGCTTGGCGGGCTTACCTTCGCTACGGACTCGGAAGTCCTTGCTTTGTTTGAGGACAAGCCGCAGGAAACCTGATCCGCCGCAGGAAACCTGATATCCAGCAGTGCGCACGGGGCAACCCTGGCCTTGTGCGCACTTCATTCTACCCTATAATAGGATAAACAACATTTAGGAGGAACTATTATGAACAGTAAGCTCAAGCCCGTATCTTTTGCCAACCTGGAGGCTTACACTGGGCACCTGAAGGCCAAGTACGCGCAGAAATCGGATCTCCCCACGCAGGTTTCCGACCTGGCCAACGACGCCAAGTACCAGACTGAGGAGCAGGTTTCCGCTGCCATCAACGCCAAGGTGTCCAGCACCTATAAGGCCGGCGGCAGCGTCGCCTTCGCGGAGCTTCCCGAGCTGACCAACGCCAATCTCGGGCTGGTGGTCAATGTCACTGAGAAGTTCACCACCACGGTGGAATTTGTGGAGGGCGAGGGCCGGACACACCCCGCCGGGACTAATGTGGCCGTTGTGCAGGCGGGCGAGGACTACAAGTATGACGTGCTGGCGGGGTTCGTGGATCTGTCCGGCTATGTCAAGGCTGAGGACGTGGAGGAGATCACCGCCGAGGAAATCGCCGCTCTGTTCGAGGAGTAATCAGAGAAAAGGGGAGTAAGGCCCTATGGGAAAAATCAGAGCGTTTACACCCGGTGGCCTTCAAACCATGCTTTCCAAGATTGTTCAGATTAATGTGATGGCAGGCGGCAATACGTCTTCCATCACTACACTGGGTGAAGATCTTGCTGCGTTTGCGGAGCTTGTCACCGAGGAACTTCGCGGAAAGCGGGACAATGCCTTGTGCGTATCCTGTGTGCTCCCGGTTGCTGGTTGGGTCCGGGACGGACCCAGCGGCTATCCTTACCGTCTGGATGTGCTGGCGGAGGGGATAACGGGCAGGGATCGGGCGGAGGTGGTATTGGAGCCATCCAGCCAGGACACAGCACGGAAGTGTGCGCTGTGTCCATCCTGTGAAACGCTGGACGGGCGCATCCGATTTTGGGCCACCAGCATTCCTGCGGCAGATATTGCGGCGGAATATTGGATAGAGAAAGGGAGGGAGTAAGCTATGCTTGGTTCTGTAAATGTGTCCAGCGTGACCCCAAAAGAGCTGGATGCTCTGAAGAAGACGTGTGGCAGCATTCTGCGGATGCTCATGCTGCGTGAGGCAAGTCTTCCGATGGCGGATCACCAAGGGAAAACGCTTTGCACCAGGGATGGAACGGTGATTGCAGCGGTCAGAAAAATTTAAGGAGGAACGAACCAATGGATGAAGTAATCAAAACGAATGAACTGCCGCAGGTCGATGCGCTGCAGGACGAGGACCGTGTCTTGGTGGATACGGGTGCGGTGGGGACGGGCGGGATGCCTTACGGGGCCATGGTGGAGCAGGTAAAAGAAGCCATGCTCCCCGCCATGCGCTCGGAGGCTGCGGCTCAGATCGGCGCGAAGGAGCGCGCCGAGAAGGGGAGCGTGACCATCACTAACAATCAGGCGTACCCGTTCAATGCGGGGAATGCTACGGTTGCCCTAGGTACGCCGAGGGAGAACCTGGACTACATCATCACCACCGAGGTCTCCGCGGCCGCAGGCAACGTCCAGGCCGTTGAGGTGTATGACAAGCAGCTCAACGGCTTCAAAATCCGCTATGATGGTTCGGCCACTTCGGCCACCATCAAATATTATGTTACGGGAGGAATGCAGTAATGAACATCATCCACAAGAACGATGGGGCAAAGATCCCCTACACCATCAGAGGCAGCAAGATCACCTTCGACGATGAGGTGATGTACAACCTCACCAAGTATGAGCGGGACGAGGCCAGCCACATTGATTTGTGCCGGGATAAGTTCGGCAACCTGGTGTCCGGCGTGATCCCCGGTACGGCGGAGCGATATGTGGCCCAGATCGACATCCCCGCTCGGCGCTACGACTACGTGCCCGACGGCGTGGACGCTGACGGGAATCCCAAGCAGAAGCAGGTGGCCGTTCCCCTGGACATGGAGCGCGTGACGCTGACGCTCTGGAGCGTGGAGGGCTGAGAGATGTATAACTCCTTCGATACCTACAAGCTGGCGGTGGAAACGGTCCATCCCAACAACACGGTCCTGATGGACGATATGGGGATGCCGTCTGTGATGGTGCGTGTCCCAAAGTTCAAGATTTCTGATGTGATCGAGGGCGGCTCTACGGCCACCTTCCCCGCCTTCATCGTGAATGGCGTGGAGGTCCCGGAGATCTTCATTTCCAAGTACCCCAATATCGTGGTCAACGACCGGGCGTACAGCCTGCCCATGCGGGATCCGCGGGCCTATGTCAACTTTGACCAGGCCAAGCAGTTCTGCCAGAACAAGGGCAAGGGCTGGCATCTGATGACCAATGCGGAGTGGATGGCCATCGCCTACTGGTGCCGGAAGAACGGCTATGTGCCGCAGGGCAACACCAGCTACGGCTGCAACCACGCTGCGCCCCATGAGAAAGGTGTCCCCAGCTACACCTACGGAGAGGGGACGGTCGGTCGGACATACACCGGCTCCGGCCCCGTTACCTGGTCGCATGATAAGACGGCGGCTGGCATCTTCGACCTGTGCGGCAACGTGTGGGAGTGGGTGTCCGGCTTCCGGCTGAAGAACGGGGAGATCCAGGTGATCCCGGACAACAACGCGGCGGCGGGCGTGGACGAGGGCCCGGAGAGCTCCCTGTGGCGGGCGATGCTGCAGGACGGAACCTTGGTGGTCCCTGGGCCTGCTGGAACGCTGAAGTATGACAGCCTGATCGCCGGTGACGCAACGCAGACCGACCATTATTTGGGCGGTTCCATGGTTCTCAGCACCCTGCGGAACAACCCGCAGTACACCGGCGGGGATGTGGATGCCTATTATGGTCACCAGTCCCAGACATTTGAGAGCCTTGGTGTGAAGGAGGGCGTGACCGTCCCGGAGCTGGCCAAGGTGCTGGGGATGTACCCTTTGAACGCCACGGAAGGCGGACATGACGGTGATGGGCTGTGGGTTCGCAATTACGGGGAGAGGCTTCCTTTGCGCGGCGGCTCTTGGCTCAACTCTGCCGGGGCCGGCGTGTTCGCGCTCTATTTGGCTTGCTCGCGCGCGCGCTCCTGGGGCACTGTTGGTTTCCGCGCCGCTTTTGTAAATCTGTAAATCTGGGTTTTGTGTTCTGGTTCCGCCGCGGTAGCGGCGGTTCACCCCTCCGGGGCTTTGCCCCGGAGGGGTCGCGCAAAATTTGAAAATTGGGGGTAGTTTTTAGGACGTTCTTGTGCTAAAATCTTAGCCAAGTAACTGTCGAAGGGAGGGGAAAAATGTCGGAAGAACTGGATAGCCCAGAGACACAAGAGGCACAGGAGTCAATCAAAGTAAAAGAGGACCTGCATATCCAGCAGAAAATTTATGACATGATCCTCTACGCCTACCCCGCATTGGAACAGATGCCAAAATCTCAGAAGTTCAGCCTGGCTCAGGATATGAAGCATTGCATGAATGAAATTATGCGGCTGACGATCTCCGCCAACAAGAAGTACACCAAACGCACAACACTTCAGGAGTTGGACGTTGAGATAGCGTCCCTCAAGGTTTACCTACGGATTGCCTATGACCTGAAATATCTTGACCATAAAAAATACGAAGTTTGGTCCAGACATTTAGTTGAAATCGGGAAAATGGTGGGCGGCTGGATAAAATCCCAGCGGGAGGCCGCTGAACCGCCAAAACCCGATGCCGAGAAGCGGTATTGCTCTGACTGTTCAGACGAGATCCCGGAAAAGGCGTTCAAATACTCTGTGCAGCACTTTGGGCGGCCCTTGTGCTACAAGTGCCAGCGAAAAAACAAAAAGTAAATTCTATGGGGACAAATCGGTGCTTCCTTTGCGCGGCGGCTCTTGGCACAACTCTGCCGGGGCCGGCGTGTTCGCGCTGAATTTCAACGAATCGCGCGCGAACTCCTGGGACAATGTTGGTTTCCGCGCCGCTTCACCCCCACAGCCAGATGCGCGGAGCTCACGGGCCTTGTGTCAGTGCAGAGGGGATAAAGGGACTTGCACCCGGCCTGTTCCTTCAGGACAGGCAAAAATAAAGCTCCATGGAAGCCGTTAGTAACCCGCTCTGGGCGAACACCGTGACACATGGACCCTTCGGGGGTGTGTATGAAATCCATCAAACACATCAAGGAAAAAGTGACCGAGTATGACAATCTCTATAAGGCATATCTCAAGGCCAGGAGAAGCAAGCGTTTTCGGCCAGAAGTCCTTGAATTCAGTGCAAACCTGGAGGAAAACCTGCACGATTTGCAAGAAACCCTGAGAAATATGACTTACAAGCCCGGGAAGTATTACAAGCGGGTGATTCACGATCCAGTGGACCGGCTGATTATGTGGCAGGCATTCATCCACCGGGTGGTACAATGGGCAGTGTACCGGGTGATTAACCCGGCATTTGTCCAGGGCTACATCGAAGATTCCTTTGCCTGCATTCAAGGCCGGGGCACAGATGCAGCAGCACAGCGCCTGTTCTACTTCATGCAGCAGGACGGACGCATTGAGAAGAACTCCGGTTTTGGCCCAGACGGTCGCCCGGTTCGGCGCTTTTACTTTCAGAAGATGGATGTCAGCAAGTTTTTCTACCGAATAGACCACGAGGTGTCCCTTGATTTGGTTGGGAGAAAATGCAACTACGATCCATGGCTCATGTGGATCATGGATCTGTTTGTGAATGCTGAAGGTGAAAAGTTCGGTTTCCCACCGGGGAAGGGCGTCAGGGATGTCACCCCGGACGAAATGGTGGCCGACAAGGGGCTGGCCGTAGGGAGCCTTCTAAATCAGATGCTGGCGAACGTCAATATGAACGAGGTTGATCATTTTGTAAAGCGGCAGCTGCAGGTGCGCCAGTATGTGCGGTATGTAGATGATTCTGTCATGCTCTCCGACAGCAAGGCCAAGCTGCTGGACTGGCGCCATCGTGTTGAGGACTTTACGGCGGAGCGGCTGAAGCTGGAACTGAACCCCAAGAAGACCTTCATTCAGCCCATCTCTCACGGGATCGACTTCTGCCAGTACCGCATATACCCGGATCACATCAAACTGAAGAAAGCAACCGCCCTTCGTATGAAGCGGAACCTGAAACGAATCCAAAAACTATATGCAGAGGGCAAGATCGACCTGGAACGCGCCCAGCGGACGGTGACTTCCTACATGGGGCTGTTATCCCACTGTGATAGTTACCAGCTCCGCAAGACCATCTTCGGGGAGTACAGCGACACGGAGTGGTCAGAAGGGTGGTTCGTTCTAAAACGGAATAGCGAGATGATAGAGGAGCACGGCGAGTAACTGCCGCGCTCCTTTGTTTTGCCTATTGCTGCATAGCGGAGGTGATGATGTTGACTGCCAGCGATGGCAGCCACAAGCCGGAGTGAAAAACGCACTCCGACCCTTTTTATCATTGTGTTAGGAGGAGCAATAATGAGCATCCAAGAAATCCTTGCAAGCGGGGGCGGGGTGCTGGTGGTCGTTATGACGCTGGTACAAATCGCCCCCGTCAAATTGAACCCCTGGTCCTGGCTGGCGAGATCCATCGGCCGGGCCGTTAATGCCGAGGTCATCAAGAAACTGGACGCCCATATCACGATGGATGACCGGCGTACTGCAGACGGCCACCGCGCCCGTATCTTGCATTTTAACAACGAATTGCTCCGGGACATCGACCATACCAAGGAGGAGTTTAGCGAGGTGCTGGCCGAGATAGACGCCTACGAGCTGTATTGCCGGGAACACCCGGAGTACCCGAACAACCGGGCAGTCTTGGCGATCAAAAACATCCAAGAAGTCTACATGGAGCGGCTGAAGCGGCATGACTTCCTTCAGGAGAGTAGTGCAGCGCGGCAGGAGCAAGCGCCATGAGAGCGGTTCTGATTGCTGCTGTGGCCTTCGTGATTGGTCTTGTTATGGGCATTGCACTCTGCCAGGCAACGATCCGATACCTACGCCGCAGGGTGAAGGAGCTGCGGGCCGGTCGGGAATGTCTCAACATCATTCGGTCGATTACGAGGTTCCTGTTTGTCACCACGCAGGTGTGCGCCATCATCTGGGTGTCATGGTCTTACGGCATTGCTACCTACTCCACCATTGTGCTGGCACAGCCGTTTCCGGTGGAGGAGTTAAGCCGTCAGGCCATCATTACGCTCCTGGGGATGAGCGGTTTAAAGGTAGTGGAAAACATCTTTGAGCACAATGAGAGCGTGGTGTTCGGCCAGAGCAAAACGGAAGATGATCCGCCCGATGGGGGCGGGGAAGGAGGAGTCGGATAAGCGATGAATACTGAAGAAAGAATCTGGAGCTTTCTGAAGGCCCAGGGGCTCACCGACGCTGGCGCCGCCGGCCTGATGGGGAACCTCTACGCAGAGTCTGGCCTGCGGCCCAACAACCTCCAGAACAGCTACGAGGGGAAGCTGGGCATGGCCGATGCCGAGTACACCGAGAGGGTGGACAGCGGCAGCTACACCAACTTCGCCCATGATTGCGCCGGGTATGGACTGGCACAGTGGACGTACCACACCCGCAAGGCTAACCTACATAAATTCGCCAAAGATGCAGGTAAGAGCATCGGCGACCTGGAGATGCAGCTCGGCTTTTTGATGAAGGAGCTGTCCACCAGCTACAAGACGGTTCTGGCCACGCTGAAGACCGCCACCAGTGTCCGGGCCGCCTCCGATGCCGTCCTGCTCCAGTTCGAACGCCCGGCGGATCAGAGCGAGGCCGTGAAGGCCAAGCGGGCCGGGTACGGCCAGAAGTATTTCGACAAGTACGCACAGAAAGGAAGTGTCAACACCATGGGATTTTCCAACAGCCCTTTGGCCACGGTCAAGCTGATTTCTCCCAATAAGACCGTCGGCCGGAACCACGCCATCGACACCATCACCATTCACTGCTTTGTCGGCCAGGTGACCGCCAAGCGGGGGTGCGAGGTGTTCCAGCCCAGCAGCAAGGGGGCCTCCTGCAACTACGTTGTAGGGTACGATGGCTCCATCGGCCTGTGTGTCGAGGAGAAGGACCGCTCTTGGTGTACGGGCGGCTACAAGAAGGTGAACGGGATCTCTGGCTCCTCCAACGACTACCAGGCTGTTACCATTGAGGTGGCCTGTGAGGCCAAGCACCCCTACGCCATCACCGAGAAGGCCATGGCCGCGCTGATCGAGCTGTGTACCGACATCTGCCGGCGCAACGGCATCAAGAAACTGCTGTGGTCCGGTGACAAGAACCTGGTGGGCAACCCCGCCAAGCAGAACCTCACGGTTCACCGCTGGTTCGCCAACAAGGCGTGCCCCGGCGACTACATCTACCAGCGGCTCGGCGACATCGCCGCGAAGGTGAACGCCAAGCTGGGGGCCACCGGCGCGGCCCCGGTACAGCCCTCCGCTCCCGTGAGCAGTGTTCCCTATAAGGTCCGCATCACCGCCACCGATCTGCGCATCCGCAAGGGTCCCGGCACCAACACCGCCATCGTCCAGAACGCCATCACCCCCGGCGTCTACACCATCGTCAGCGAGGCCACCGGCCAGGGTGCCACACTCTGGGGCAAGCTGAAGTCCGGCAAGGGCTGGGTGTCGCTGGACTTCTGCAAGAAAATTTGAGGAGGAAAACATCATGAACGAATTCCTGTCCACTCTGTTGCAGGCCGTCATCATCGCGGCCGTCCCCATCTGCGCTGGTGCCGCCGTCCAGGGCGTCCGGGCCGCCGTCCAGTACCTTGCCTCCAAGTCGGAGAGCGAGATCGCCAAGAAGTATCTGACGGACGTGGCCGACGCCATCAGCACAGCCGTCACCTACACCAGCCAGACCTATGTGGATGCGTTGAAGAACAGCGGCAAGTTCACCAAGGAGAACCAGGAGGAGGCTCTCAAGAAAGCGGTGGAGCAGGCTGAGAAGCTGCTGACCGCCGAGGCCCGCAGTTTCCTGGAGAAAGCCTACGGAGATCTGAACGCCTATCTGGTCAGTAAGATTGAGGCCGAGGTCCGGGTACAGAAGCAGCAGGGTAACACCATCACGCTGGGCGAGCCGTTCACCGCCGAGCTGAAGGAGCCCCCCGACATGACCACCGTGGCTGCCGCCACCGCCGCGGCGACCGCTGCCGCCGTGGTTCAGAGAGCTATCCCCCTGACAGCCCCCACCGGCACCCCTGACAGCCCCCAGGAGGGCGGGGTGGCCCCGGTGGTATAAATTCACGTCATCGCCGCTCCCCCTCGCCTGGGGGCCGGGAAACGGCGAACGTGACCGCAGTAAAGCCCCCTTGCAGGTTTCGGCCTGCGAGGGGGCTTTTTTGTTTGCGGCAAATTCCCAGACGTTTGGGATTTTGGGCCAGTTCCTTTTTCCGCAGTGGACGGCCACAGCTCACGGGTGCGGCCCGCTTGCCATGATGTTGTACGAGAGCAAGCCCCCTCTGGGGCTTGGCTTTCGGCTGGGGGCTGGCTTACCGCCCGGTGCGGCATTCCCACTCGAACTCGGCGTAGGCTTCGTAGTCGTCCCGGAACCTTTCGTCGTTGTCGATGGGCTCGTAGTCGTAGTCGATTCCAAGGAGTTCCTCAAAGGTGGTGCCCTCCTCGGTGGCGGCTTCCTTGGCGAAGTCCTCGGCATTTTCCTTGACCCAGGCTTTGAACTCGGAATCCGTCATGTCCTCGTTCTCGACCTCCACTTCGTACTCCCATTCGGCATCAGCCCAGGTGATGGTCGCTTTGGAAATCCGCTCCTCTGAGTTCCAGTCGCTCTTGGCTGCCCGTGCTCTTCTCAATGCCTGTGCGTAGCTAATCATCTTTTTTTCCTCCGTTTTTGTGGTTTTCCCTTTCGGTAGTGTATTAATCACTCTGAACCAAGATAATAGCAAGTCATTTTTGAGAATAAACTACACAATTTCAAACGGTCATGTTTGTGTAGATTTCGCCCCAGAATGCACTTGCTATTTCCTTTGTTCAGAGCGAATATGTGTGTATCGAAAGGGAAAACAGACAAACGGAGGACAGCAGCATGAAAATGAAATTCTACCTCAACGGCAAGAAAACCACCCGCAAGGCCGTCCAGGAGCAGCTTGGAGCGGATCGGCTGGCCCGGATGCTGAAGGAGGCCAAGGAAACCTTCATGGCTGACCCGCTGACCCAGAACGATTTCTTCATTGGGAACGGGATGCTGACCATCGCCTTTGAATGAGCCAGCGAGACCGGGGGGCAGGGCCGTAAGGCCCTGTTTGCCGTTTGCGGCCCCCTGTGGCGCGTTCTCCGGGTGGGCGGGTGTTTACCCCTCCACCGCCGCAGGGCCCCGCTGTGGCCGGCGGCAGGGTGTGGTGTGGCCGTTTCCTGTTCCGTTTTCAAGGTGCGTATGTAAAAGGGGCGGCGGTTGACTCCCCCTGTGCCGATGGGTATACCCATGAGCGCCCGCCCCACTACGGGGGCGGCTGGACTTGCACCAGCGGCGGCGAATGCCGTCGGCCTTGCGGGCGTTAGTTTTCTTCCTGCTCCGCTGGTTCGTAAGTATCGCAGCCAGCTACGGAAATGTTTACGGCCTCCCCACCGTAAGAGCAATGACCGTCAAGCCAGAACTCACAATCGGAACGGATGCATTTAATTTCAAGCATCATACTTTTTCCTTTCTGCCCTCGTGACCTCCGGGGCGGGCCGTTTGTTAATCCCAGAAGG